>JABHYO010000200.1 GCA_018656865.1 Gammaproteobacteria bacterium
ACCGCTGACGGAATTGGCCCCGACTCTGGTGAATACATTGAGGCAAGACGGATTGTTGATCCTGTCCGGTATTATGACAAGTCAGCGAGACTGGGTTGTGGGTGCCTATGATCATCTGGCCGAGCTCGTTGAGGAAGCAGAACTGAATGGTTGGATCCGTCTTGTCTGGAAACGCTGAAATCATGCCGCAGGCCATTACGCGATGCCCTTCGTGCGGCACATCTTTTCGGATTACCGAAAATCAATTGTTCGCGGCGGAAGGTTCGGTTCGGTGTGGTGCCTGTCTACTCGTGTTTCAGGCGGAAGACTATTTCATTTCGCCGATGCTGGATGTGACAGAACTGCTGGCTATCGAGGAAGAGTACTGGTCTGACTTTGAACGCTACGTATACCAGGTAGCAGGTTCCCATCTCTCGCCATCGGATGACGAAACGACGGGGGAGACTGAAACCATCGCACCTGATCCGACAGTCGAACCGGTTATCGCCTATGAAATTTCAGGACAGGAGTTGGAAGCATCGGTTGCCGTCGATTTCTGGGATCCGTCTGAGCGGATGTTGCCGTCGGGTGAAGAGTTGCCCGGTGATGTTGTCGGATATTGGCAACCGGCACCTCGACACGTGTTCCTTCAGATTACGGAACCGGTGGAAAAACCTGAGATATCTGCTTCGAATGTCGTTCAGATTACGGAACCGGCGGAAAAACCCGAGATATCTGCTTCGAGTGTCGTTCAGGTATGGGAACCGGAAGTCAGTGCCGTGGCTTTCTGGGAGCCGGTAAATGAGGCCGAATCAGAGTCGTATTGGGATGAAGAGCTGCCAAGTGATATTCCGGCACTTGAGCTGGATATCGAACACGACCCTGACTCGTTGCTGGTGGACCGGAGACGCATCGTTTCATTTGCCGGGTTGAAATGGCTGCCCGGGATTGCCGCCATGGTGATCATCGGTTTTCTCCAGTACGCCTACTTCAATATAACGACATACGCACAGGATCTTCAGTATCGCGATTACTATGTGAGAGTCTGCAGCTACCTGGGGTGCGAGGTGCCTGACTATGTCAACCTTGATGAGCTGCGGACACGAGAACTTTTGGTCAGGTCCCACCCCATTGAAGAGCAAGCCCTTGTCGCCGATGTGCTGTTGCTGAATGCCGCTGCCTATCGTCAGGCATTCCCGCAGTTGCGTCTGCGATTTTTCGATATCAATGGCGATGTGGTCGCCGGTCGGACATTCCGCGTCGGAGAATACCTCGGTGGTGAATTGCGCGGCCTGAAGTACATACCTGCCCGCACGGAGGTACGTCTGTCTTTTGAGTTGGTTGACCCGGGAGAAAGTGCTCTCGGATACGAAATGGACGCCGTTTCAATGTAAGTTCGAGCCGGTAACTGCTATTATTCGCACCTCGAAAATAGTCTCCCTGCCAATGCTCTCGATCGGACCTCATTCACATCCCAGTCATGTGGTTGTTGCCCCCATGGCCGGTATTACGGACCGCCCTTTTCGAGACCTCTGTCGACACTTAGGCACCCACTGGCTGGTTTCTGAAATGGTTACCAGTGATATGAGCCTTTGGCATACGTCGAAATCCAAAGCCCGACTTGCTCACAATGATGAATCCGGCATCAGCTGGATACAGCTCATTGGTGCAGATGCTGAATCGATGGCTGCTGCTGCGCGGGAAAATGTCAGGCAGGGTGCTCAGATCATTGACATCAATATGGGATGTCCAGCAAAAAAAGTCTGTAGCAAATTAGCGGGTTCGGCACTATTGCGCGATGAAGACCTTGCGGAGGACATTCTTGAACGTACCGTTGAGGCAGTCGATGTGCCGGTGACACTGAAGATGCGGCTAGGCTGGTCTCGAGATGAAATTAATGCCGTGACTATCGCCCGGATTGCGGAGGCCGCCGGTGTAAAACTGATTACCGTTCATGGTAGAACAAGAGCCTGTCGCTTCAGAGGGGAGGTTGACTATGAGGCGATCGGGCGGGTAAAGGCAGCTGTCTCTATTCCGGTACTTGCCAATGGCGATATCGATTCTCCAGAGCGGGCGAAGTCAGTGCTGGCAAGTACAGGTGCTGATGGTGTCATGATAGGCAGGGCAGCCCAGGGGCGTCCCTGGCTACCGGTGCAGATTGACGACTATCTGGTGACAGGCGACTACAGACCTGATCCGGACAGGCATCAGGTATCGGCGCTTCTCTCCCGACATATCTCGGCATTGCATGAGTTTTACGGTGAGCGTCAGGGAGTTCGAATAGCGCGTAAGCATGTCGGTTGGACGCTGGACGGATTGTATGGCGGAGAAATCCTGAAACGAAGGTTTAACCAGATCAGCGAGGCCGGGCAACAGCTGGCGCTGATCAGTGGTATCGATAAGTTACCCAGGGTGGCGTAGGTAAGGAGAATTGTTTTTGAACCGGAAGACCATCAGTGAATCCGTACGTGAAGCCGTAGCAGGCTACCTGGAAGCGATGGACGACCAGCAGGTCACGGATCTCTATGAAATGGTGCAGACCGAAGTGGAAGCACCGCTTCTGGCCTGCGTGCTTGAATACACCGAAAATAACCAAAGCCAGACCGCTCAGATTCTGGGGTTAAATCGTGGCACCCTCCGCAAAAAGCTGCGCAAGTATCGATTGTTGTAACTACAGAGATTATTACAGGAACTATCCATGACCAATGTGCGGGTGAAAACTGCTCTCTTGTCCGTTTCCGATAAATCCGATCTGCTGACTCTGGTGGAAGTTCTGGACAATCAGGGTATCGATCTATTGTCGACCGGCGGTACCTACCGAATGATTTCCGAGAAGGGTTTCGAAGTAACGGAAGTCTCAGAATACACCGGCTCGCCGGAAATGATGGATGGTCGTGTTAAGACGCTGCATCCGAGAATACACGGTGGACTTCTGGGGCGCAGAGCGATCGACGGTCCAGTGATGTCAGAGCAGGGCATTCGCGAAATCGATCTGCTGGTGGTTAACCTCTATCCGTTCGAGCAGGCAGTTTCCGATCACCCTGAAAATTTGGCCAATGCTATCGAGAATATCGATATTGGTGGTCCGGCGATGCTGCGTTCAGCAGCCAAAAACCATGACGCGGTCGCAGTTGTCGTGGATAGCAATGATTATGCTGCGCTGGCAGAAGAACTTGTGTCGACCGGCGGCTGTCTTTCCGATGAGACAAGATTCCGGCTTGCGGTAAAGGCATTTGAACTGGTTGCGAGGTATGACGCTGCGATTGCCAACTACCTTTCTGGATTCGATCGCGAGTCGATGGCACCAACTGAATATCCCGGATCGATGACGGTTCAGTACAGTCGTCAGCAAATCATGCGTTACGGGGAAAATCCCCATCAGTCTGCCGCATTCTATGTTGAGTCTGAGAAACCGGCTGGCTCAATTGCGACGGGTCGGCAGCTCCAGGGCAAAGCACTTTCTTACAATAACATTGCCGACACAGATGCGGCGCTTCAATGTGTGCAGGCATTTTCAGAGCCGACCTGCGTTATCGTCAAACATGCCAATCCCTGTGGTGTGGCGGAAGGGGCAGATCTCGCGGAAGCATACGATCGAGCTTTTCAGACAGATCCGACATCGGCATTCGGTGGGATTATTGCCTTTAATGGTGAAGTCGATGAATCTCTGGCTGCTGCTATTATCGACAGGCAATTCGTGGAGGTCATTGCTGCTCCCTCAATCACTTCTGCTGCGCTTGAGATAACGTCCAAGAAAGGCAATGTTCGAGTTCTACTGGTCAGCTCAGGTGCGGAGACAGCCAGTAAAGATTTTAAGCGCGTCGGTGGCGGGCTGCTTATGCAGAGTGCCGATAATGCACTGCTCGACGAAAGTGCACTGCATATTGCTACCGCACGACAACCAACAGAGAACGAAGAAGCTGATCTTATGTTTGCGTGGAAGGTGGCGAAGTACGTGAAATCAAATGCCATCGTCTATGCCAGGGACAGAATGACAATTGGCGTTGGTGCCGGACAGATGGCGAGAGTAATAAGCGCGAAGATCGCCGGGATCAAGGCGAAGGAAGAAGGCCTGGAGGTAGCCGGGTCGGTCATGGCATCCGACGCTTTTTTCCCATTCAGAGATAGCATCGATTCAGCCGCAGAAGCAGGTATCACCGCAATCATTCAGCCCGGTGGATCGATGCGTGACCAGGAGGTGATCGATGCTGCGAATGAACACGGGATGACCATGATCATGACAGGCATGAGGCATTTCAGACACTGATTTTGGAGGAGGATCTGTGAAGGTACTGGTAACGGGGAGCGGTGGTCGTGAACATGCGCTGGCATGGCGGATTGTGCAGTCAGCGCAGGTCGAAAAAGTTTTTGTTGCACCAGGTAATGCCGGTACGGCTCTCGATGATGGACTCGAAAATATTGCTATCGGTCCGATGGACTTCGATGACCTGATTGCTTTTGCGAAGGAAGAAGATATTGATTTGACGGTAGTCGGTCCGGAGGACCCTCTGGTTGAGGGTGTCGTCGATGCGTTCAGTTCAGCAGGGTTGAGATGTTTTGGGCCGTCAAAGCTTGCAGCTCAACTCGAAGGTTCGAAAAGTTTCACCAAGGCTTTTCTGGAAAAATACAACATACCGACAGGCAGCTATGAAGCCTTTGAAGAACCGGAGGCCGCGATAGCCTATATCAGGGATGATCAGCCTCCCTTTGTCATCAAGGCTGATGGACTGGCGGCGGGTAAAGGCGTTGTCATCGCCCAGGATCATGCTGAGGCAGAAGTGACTATTCGAGACATGCTGAGCGGTAATCTGCTCGGTGGTGCGGGTAGTCGAATCGTTATCGAGGAGTTCCTGACCGGTGAAGAAGCCAGCTTTATTGTCATAGCGGACGGGGAGAACTTTTTGCCTTTCGCTTCATCCCAGGATCACAAGGCTGCCTATGACGGAGATGCCGGGCCCAATACCGGTGGTATGGGTGCCTATTCCCCAGCACCTGTTGTAAACGCCGAGGTTCACGAAAGGATTATTGAGAGGGTCATCAAGCCGACAATCTCAGGCATGAAAGCCGAGGGACATCCGTATACGGGGTTTCTCTACGCAGGTCTGATGATCGATGGCGAGGGCAACCCCAGGGTGATCGAATTCAATTGCCGCTTCGGTGATCCTGAAACTCAACCGGTCATGTCAAGACTGAAGACAGACCTGGTCGAGCTGATGTTGGGCGCAATGGATGGCAGGTTGCATGAGATGGACATCACTTTCGATGATTCGACCGCGCTCACAGTTGTCCTGGCATCCGGTGGTTACCCGGGTAGCTACGACAAAGGGAAGGAGATCACTGGACTCGCCGATGTAGCTGGCGCAAAGGTTTTTCACGCCGGCACGGCCCTGGATGACGGTTGTGTGGTCACTTCAGGGGGGCGTGTGCTGAGCGTAACTGCATTGGGTGGAAGTGTATTGGAGGCGCAGACCCTGGCCTACGAAAATGTCAGCCACATTAGATTTGAAGGCGCTGAATACCGAAAAGATATTGGTTATCGGGCTGTTGCCAGAGAGAAGACAAACTAGGAATACGCTATCGACCCGTCGCCGTAGCGACGCATTTGACCTGTTCTGTCCTGATCAATTGTCCCAGTTCAGGGCAGTTAGCGTCGATAGCGAGATCGCGCCTGCTATACTCGCCGACCCACGGATACTGCTCCTGCTATCTGTTCTGCTGAGGTCCACATGACAAAAACCGATTCGGTCTCAAACTTTCAATCGCTCGGACTGCCCTCAGAGTTGATCCAGGTACTCGATGATGTGGGTTATGAAACGCCGTCACCCATCCAGTCAGCTGCCATTCCACCATTGCTGGAAGGCCACGATCTGCTTGGGCATGCTCCAACCGGGACCGGAAAAACCGCTGCTTTTGCTCTGCCTTTGCTGGCGAATATCGACCTTAAAAAAAATCATCTTCAGGTCCTTGTGCTGACCCCGACAAGGGAGCTGACAATCCAGGTCGCAGAGGCTTTTCAGCGTTACGCGAATCATTTGAAAGGATTCCATGTATTGCCGGTTTATGGTGGTCAGGAATTTTCAGGACAACTCAGGGCGCTGAAGCGTGGTGTTCATGTGGTAGTGGGTACACCCGGACGGGTGATGGACCACATGCGTAGACGCACACTGAAGCTCGATAATTTGCAGGCCCTGGTGCTCGACGAAGCCGACGAGATGCTTCGTATGGGTTTTATCGATGACGTTGAGTGGATACTGGAGCAGACACCTGAGAAGAGGCAGGTCGCATTATTTTCAGCCACCATGCCAAAGCAAATCGAGAAGATCGCAAAGCGCCATCTGAAAGACCCTCGCAATGTTGCCATCAAGGCAAAGACAGCAACCGCTGAATCTATCCGTCAACGTTATTGGCTCGTCAGCAATCTACATAAGCTGGATGCTCTGACACGTATTCTGGAAGTTGAACCATTTGATGCGGTTCTGTTGTTCGTGCGTACCAAGATTGCAACCACAGAACTTGCCGAACGGCTGGCAGCGCGAGGCTATGCAGCTGAGGCGCTTAATGGCGATATGGTACAAAAGAGTCGTGAGCAGATGGTTAACCGCTTGAAGAAGGGAGGCATCGATGTTCTGGTGGCGACGGATGTGGCGGCGCGCGGACTGGATGTTAGCCGCATCAGTCATGTCATCAATTACGACATTCCCTACGATACAGAAGCCTATATCCATCGCATTGGACGTACTGGCAGAGCCGGTAAGACAGGTGAAGCCATCTTGTTTGTTTCTCCCAGAGAAAAGCGCATGCTCGCTGCGATAGAAAAGGCGACTCGTCAAAAGATTGAAGCCATGACCCTGCCAAGCACAGAAATGGTGAACAGTCAGCGAATCTCCAAGTTCAAACAGAGCATCACTGATGTACTTGCGGGGGGTGAACTCGACTTTATGCAGGGCATCCTGGAGTCGTATCAACAGGAACATGACATCTCACCCATCGAGATCGCCGCTGCATTGGCAAAATTAGTCACCGGGGACAAGTCACTTTTGCTCGAGCCTGAAAGGAAACCGCGGCACGAGAAAAAGAAATCTGATGGCCGTAGATCAGAGCCCGGCAAGGAAGAAAAATCCCAAAAGCGTGGCCGCAGGCCCAGCAAGGGAAGACAGAAAGGCCTGGCCGAAGGAATGGAGATGTTTCGCATTGAAGTTGGGCACGATCACGAGGTGCAGCCAGGCAATATTGTCGGTGCCATTGCGAGTGAGGCGGGCCTTGATGGTGAGCATATTGGGCACGTCGATATCAGAGATGCGTTCAGCTATGTGGAGCTCCCCGAGGGTATGCCGAAGGATGTCTTTACTGATCTGAAAAAAACCTGGGTTAGTGGTCAACAATTGAAGATTTCACGGGTTGAATCATCAGGCAGCCCGGCGCCTGTAAAGAAGAAGCCTCGGTCGTCAGCGACCGGTGTTAAAAAGGCTTCAAAGAAGAAGAAGGCGTCCAAAGATAGGGAAGTGAAACGTAAGCCCCGACGTAAACCTACTCAGCGCCCGCCTGCTGCCAGCTGACTCAGATCCCCGGTCCCGAACATGCTCGTCATAGGGGCCAGTGAAATCGAAGAACCAGGACTACGCTATCGACCCAAAGTCGCAGCGACGCGTTTGACCTGTTCAATCCTGATCAATTGCCCCAGTTCAGGACCGTCAGCCTCGATAGCGAGATCGCGCGCTTTGACTTCCTGAATGACTTTGAGAATCGCTGACCATTGGTTTTGAATACCAAGGTCGCTTATCTGTTCGCAGATATTATTGAATTGAAGAAATCTTTTATTCCGACGGACACCATCGACGCTGAGGATCAGATCGACGGCATCTGCGGAGCTGAGTTCAGCGAGATTCGACCAGGCGTTCAGGTGTCGGGCTACCATGATTGTCAGCTCAAGTCTGTTCCGGGGCATTCGAAGACGCTGACAAAGGCTCTGTATTTCATCGTGGGTTGCATCAAGCATCAATAAAGCAAATCTCGACTCGACGTCAGTAATCGTTGAGTCAGCGAGGCGCTTAGTGCATTCGAGGTTGATCTCCGGCCAGAGGAGCTGAGCTGCGCCGAGTTGCTCGAGAAAGATAAAAAATTCTGCAGGATCGTCAGTGCCAAGTGCCTTGTCGAATTCCAACAGTACACGCTCGGGTGTGAGTTCCCGATGGAGCCCATCGGCGATCATCGACCTGAGCAGATCAGTCGTTGTCGGGTGCACATCGAATCCCAGGTGGTGAAACCTGGCTTTGAATCGGGCAATCCTAAGAATCCGCAATGGATCTTCGACAAATGCATTGGAGACATGTCGAAGGACTCTTGTATCCAGGTCCGACTGCCCGCCGTAAGGATCGATGATTTCTCCGTTCCTGGACTCGGCGATAGCGTTGATTGTGAGGTCTCTTCGCTGCAGATCCTCCTCCAGGGTGACCGATGAGTCGCTCTTGCACTCAAACCCCTTGTGACCTGGAGCAATCTTACGTTCGGTTCTTGCTAACGCGTATTCCTCGCTGGTTTTTGGGTGGAGAAACACCGGGAAGTCCGACCCCACACGTTTGTAATCCAGGTCGAGCATTTGATCTTCGGTTGCACCGACGACCACATAGTCTCGTTCACGAACGGGTATGCCTAGGAATCTGTCTCTAACTGCGCCGCCGACGAGGTAGATATCCATCGTTATTGCGCCGGTTCAGTAAAAAATTTTCGATCTTCGAGCCGTATGGCCATCAGTTCTCTACCCCAGACGCAGCCTGTGTCCAGGGCGGTGACAAAGTCAGTACTCGCCCTGCCTTCCAGTGCGGCCCAATGTCCGAAGAGTACATGTACGCTATCGGGTCGCGGAAAGCTGAACCAGGGGGCAAAACCCTCTGGCTGAACGTCGGCCTTATGGGTGAGTTCGAGTTTACCTTTCGCGGTGCAGTACCTGATACGTGTGAGGAAGTTGGTGATATGACGCAGTCTGTCCATGCCCTTCAGCGAATCGTCCCAGGTGTCCGGCTCATTGCCATACATAGCAGTAAGGAAGTCAGTATAGTTTTCGGATCTAAGGACACTTTCAACCTCTGCTGCGAGACTGACACAGGTATTAATGTCGAGCTGGGGCGGGAGGCCCGCGTGAACCATGACTAGATCTCTGGAAGGTACGTGATGTATCAGCGGTTGCCAGCGCAGGTATTCGATGTAGTCGGCAAGATTAGGGCTCGCCAGGAGATCGGCGATGGTATCGGAGCGCATCTCACGTTGCTGACCCAGGGCTACGGCGAGGAAGTGAAGGTCATGATTTCCCAGGACGCAGACGGTGTTGGGCAGACCAATGATAAGGTCGAGAACCTCTACATTGTTGGGCCCACGGTTGATCAGATCTCCGACGAACCAGAGATGATCGGTGGTGGAATCGTAATGTACCTGTTCCAACAGCAGATTCAGTTCCGTGTAACAACCCTGAATGTCTCCGAAGACGTAGGTGCTCATGTTCGCCTCGACGCAATATGGGCTGCGCAGGCTGCAAACTGATCCACTGTCAGGTTTTCAGGTCTAAGGGAAGGATCAATGCCCAGCGATTCCAGTTCGGGTGTTGAAAACAGCTTTTTCAGAGCATTGCGAAGGGTTTTTCGGCGTGCGCTGAAAGCACTGATCAGAATCTCCTCCAGTATGGTGGATTCCGAGATCAGGGGTTGTGATCTCGGCGTCAGGCGCACCATGGCACTTTGTACCTTTGGCCTTGGTGAAAAGGCTTCGGGAGGGACGTCGAACAGCTTCTCCGCCTGGCAGTACAGTTGTGTCATCACAGAGAGCCTGCCGTACGCCTTCGTGGAATCTTTTGCAGTCATCCGGTCAACAACTTCGAGTTGCAGCATAAAGAACATGTCGGTAAATAGCGTTCCACGCTCCAGCAGCTTGAAGAGAAGCGGCGTCGAAATATTGTAGGGCAGATTACCGACTACGCGCATGGGTGCATCGCCCAGCGTCGCGAAATCGATCTTCATGACGTCCTTATTGATTAACTTGGTTTTAGGAAATGTCTCTCTAAGCGATGCCGACAGATCCCGGTCTATTTCTATTAGCGTCAGATCGCACCCGGTTGAAAAAAGGGCGTGAGTGAGAGCACCGTGACCCGGTCCTATTTCAACGACTCTGTCGTTCGCATCAGCGTCAACAGCGTTCACAATTCTGTCAATGACATTGTTGTCGGTAAGGAAATTCTGTCCGAAGCGTTTGCGGGCAATACGCATATCAGGTGTTTACCATTTCAGTAGCGCAGCGGACAGCTGCGATCAGACTGCCTGTGTCTGCGTGACCGGAGCCGGCTATTTCGAAAGCAGTGCCATGATCGACTGAGGTTCTAATAATCGGTAATCCAAGCGTCACATTGACAGTATTGCCAAAGGCAGCGTGTTTGATGACCGGCAGGCCCTGATCATGATACATGGCGAGTACAGCGTCCACATTATCGAGTGCTTTACGGGTAAAGGCGGTATCAGCCGGAATTGGCCCGATCAGATTGACACCCCTGGCTCTAAACGAGTCGATGACAGGTATGATGATTTCAGATTCTTCGCTGCCAAGGTGCCCGCCTTCACCGGCATGGGGGTTCAGACCGCAGACGGAGACCCGGGGTCTGCTAATGCCAAATTTGTTTGTCAGGTCCTCAAGGAGAATCGTTAATGTCTCCGTCAGACTTTCTGCTGTAATTGCAGCGGGGACGTCGGTGAGAGGTAAATGTGTGGTCGCAAGTGCGACGCGAAAGTCGCCGGATAGCAGCATCATAACAACACGGGGTGTGGTGGTTTGATCGGCTAGCCATTCCGTGTGCCCCGAAAACGACGTGCCTCCTTCATTGATGAGAGCCTTGTTAACGGGGCCTGTAACCAGGGCGGCGGTATTTCCGGAAACACAGCTGGCCAGAGCAGATGCCAGCGTTTCGAGGACATAGGCTGCATTTTCCGGATCGGGATATCCTGCCGTGACAGAGGTGCGCAGCGGGACAGGATTGACATTCAATTTCCCGGATTCGTACCTGCCGGTGTCGGAGATATCGACATCGAGTTTCAGTAGTGCCGCCCGCTCTCTCAGCAGGTCCGGGTCTGCATAGTAGATGGCTTCGGCGAGTTTACTGACCTCATGGCAGGCGAGAAGACAGATGTCGGGTCCGATCCCGGCGGGTTCTCCTGGAGTAATGCCGATTCGGGGTAGTCTGGTCATGCTTCAACGGAAACAGGGTTTCCCTAAATCTTAACTTCGACAAATGCTTCGTCGCGGATTTCTCTAAGCCAGCCATCCAGTTCCTCATCGAATTTTTGGTTCCTGAGGTAGTTTTCTGCCTGACCCATCTTGAATCTTTCTGAGAAGTCCTCGACCCGTCGTCCGGTGACTTCCATAAAATGATAGCCGTGCTGGGTTTTGATCACCTCGCTGATCTCATTCAGTTCAGCCGCCTGCATAGTGGCTTCGAACAGCGGCACAAAGGCACCAGCCTGAGACCAGCCCAGGTCTCCGCCCGAGAGTGCTGAACCAGGATCATCCGAATAAAGTTTGGCGACGTCGGCGAAGTCTCGGCCTCCAACGACTTCTCCACGAAGACTCTTCGCCAGCTCCTGGGATTCCTGATCGGATCGGATTTCGTTTGGTTTGATCAACACATGTCTAACCTGTGTTTGGGCGATCATACCCTCGGCCTTGGCCCCTCGCTTTTCCAACAACTTAATCAGGTGAAAACCTCGCCCGCTCTTGATCGGACCTCTGACGTCGTTAACTGCCATGTTTTTGACCAGGTCGGAAAAAATCGAAGGTAACTGCGCTGATTTGCGCCAGCCCATATCGCCTCCACTGAGAGCGTTCTGACCTCCCGACCATTCAATGGCAAGACTGCCGAAGTCATCTCCGGCCTCAAGGCGCTTCAGGAGAGCTTCAGCCTTGTCTCGCGTACTGCGGATGTCAGCAGGGTCGGGATTTGAAGGAAGGTCTAGCAGGATATGACCGAGGCGATAATCATCAGATGTGACGGATTCGCCCAGTTCGGATGCGAGGAAATTTCTGACTTCCTGTTCGGTAATCTGAATACGGCGTCTCATAATGCCTTGCTGTACCCGACTAATAGCAAACTCCCGTCGCACCTGCTCACGCATCTGGCTCCAGGACATACCGTCACCTGCAAGTGCAACTCTGAACTGATCCAGTGTCATGTTGTTTTGTTGGGCGATTCCGCCCAGTGCCTGATTAAGTTCATCGTCACTGATTCGTACGCCTGCGCGATCGGCAGTTTGTAGTTGCAGGTTTTCGACGATCAGCCTTTCGATGATCTGATCCTGCAGAGCCTCGTCTGTTGGTGCATTGGCAGATGGCTGGGCAGCCAGCTGAGCCTTGACGGCGCGTAGCCTTTCGTCGATTTCGGACTGCATAATGACATCCTCGTCGACAATGATGGCTATGCGGTCGATCAGAACCATTGCAGCACTGGTTTCAAGAGCGAGAAAAGCCAGTACAGCTGCCAGGGAAACTATTTTCATTGTCTATTACCTGCTACCGGTGTAACCCGGGATTGAATCCTCTATCAATGAATCAAGGCGGCCCCCGAGGGATGCCAGCCCTTTCAATTGAAATTCGAAGTAGATACCGCTGTCAGCACGTCTGTCAGTTACAAAACGAACCCCAGAGCCTGGAGTAGTTAGCCCTATTAGTCTGGGTTCCTCCAGATTTCGCCTGAATACGATCCGTGCCTTCCAGCAGCAGTCATTGTATTCGACTCCAAACAAAGACTCTATGGTCTCACTATCGTCCCAGCCATAGTTCCAGCGCCCGATGAACTGCCACCTGGTAGATAGAGGCCAGACAAAGGAAATGTTCGTTTCCTCCTCATTTCTAGGCAGTCGGTGACGTTGTACGGAAGTGTCGGTCAGCGTATAGGTAACGTTGAGGGCGGCATCCTTGGCATTTCGGTATTTAAAGGAGATGAATCCTCGGTTTGATTGTCGGCTATCTCGGTCGTATTCATAAAAAGCGTTGACGGTAATATTGCGGTAGCGCGTATTGATACCGGCAAACAGTGGGGAAGTATCAGCTGCAGGGTCAACACCGGGTGTGAGTCCGATATTTACTTCCCTGTCTTCGAGATGAAACAGTTGGCCGATGCTGGCTGACAGGAGCCGGGTTCCGTTCAGGGAAAAGAGACTGGTCGAGACACCGAGTGCGATCTGGTTGGCATCGCCGACTCGGTCGTAACCGGTAAATCGAGTGTCCCGAAACAGGTTGTCATAGGAAGAGGTCAGTGGTGTCGAGTCGAAACTGGGCAGGTCATCCTGAAAATCCTCTTCTGCATAGAGGTAGAAGAATCGTGGCTCCAGGGTTTGCCGAATGCGTTGTCCGCGGATAGTGGTTCTGCGTTCGAAGATGAGCCCGGCATCCAGCGATGCCAGACTGGTTGTGAGGCTGGCACTGTCACGCACGGGCGTGATCGTATCATCCAGGTTGTAGTCGCGGTAGATGACGCGAAGTGCCGGTGTCAGGAATCCCCACGGTTTACGAAAGGGAAGCCGCATGTCTGAGTCGACCACAACTCTTGAGCCCGTCGGCTGGGAATCGGAATGGTCAAATTCAGTCATCTGAATACGGCTGGCTAGCTGCACACGGGCGAGATTCCTACTGCCGTGAACGGTCAGTCTCGGCAATACAGAGTATTGTTCGTTTCGCTGCTGACTGAGTTCCTGAAAGCTTCTAAGTTCGAGCAGTGCACCCCAGTTACCATGATCGTAAGCGAGAGAACCTGTACGAAGGATGGCAGGAGAGTCGCTCTGTCCAAGCGCTCTGTCGAAACGTGTTTTCGTGTTGGTAAAGCTGCCTATGTCATGGAAGTAGTCAGTATCCGACACGCTGGTAAAGTTGATTCTTGATGTCCAGCGTCCGAAACGACCATGGTGATCGATGTGTGCCAGCCAGCGATTTTGTTCATCGAAGTCAGAGGATGTCGTGTCGATGAGTTCCCGATCATCATAGACGTCATCGGATGGCAGGAAAGTCGCCGCCAGTACATTACTGCTGCTGCTATTCAAATAACGGATTTCTCCCTCATGCATGAGGCCACGTTTATGCAGATTACGAAGTGTATAGGTGGCGTCCAGGTTGGGTTTGAGGTTGAAATAATAGGGGATGGTGATGTCCGTACCACCGTCGCTGTCCCGTCCGATATTCGGCATCAGGAAACCGGACTGTCGTCTGTCGTCAATGGGAAACCTAAACCAGGGGAAGTAGGCAACAGGCACATCTTTGATACTTAGCGTGACATCTCTGGCGATGCCATAACCTTCATCGTTCTTCAGGGTGATTGATTTGCCAGCCACCGACCAGGTATTGCTGCCAGGTTCACAGGTCGTGAACTCGCCTGATTCGATGGTCAGGTTGTTGTCGCTATCTTTGGCCAGACGAGTGGCTGATCCCCGCACCCGACTCCGGTGCAGCAGGAAACTGGCGCTGTCGATGGAGGCTGTACCCGCAAAGAGGTTGCCTGTCATACGCTCGCCCTGCAGCAGCATGTCCACCTGACGAAGTTGAACACTACCTTCGGCGGTGTAGATTTCTGTTTCAGCGTCAATTGTGGCGAAATCGGCCTTGAGTTGCAGGTCGCCTCGATTGATTTCGATTTCGCCAGTGAGGGTTGTCGAATGATCTGTCACATGCAGAGCGCTGTTGGCTCTGGCCCTGACGGTATCGCCACTTAAAGCTGATGGCTCAGGTTGATGGTAGCTACCGCGGCACTGCCCGGTCTTTAGTTCTGTGACCCAGTCCGTTTCTGCAGCCGTGTTAGCAAAAAGTTGACAGGACATTGAGAAGTAGAGCGTCAGGACGGAAAAAATCTGCTGTCTGATCCCGAAAGGTGGAGTCATACCGCTGAAACAATTGTCCTGATCAAAGCAATGAAGGGATAATAAAGCATTCGTCAGAGGCTCACTAGGTTGGTCAGTCAGATTTCCATGAAAGATGTCAGAGTGGATGGCCTTGCCATCTGGGCCCGATCAACTGACAGGTCGATACCCGATTCAGCAGAACTCACACCTGTATCGGATGACGCCAGCTTTCGTCGCTATTTCCGATTCAATGGAGAGGCGTCGGGCAAGGTCTTTGTCGATGCGCCGCCGGAATATGAGGATAATGAAAGCTTTGTCAGGGTTGCCGATGCGCTTGGACGTGCCGGGCTGAATTGTCCGGAAGTACTCAATGCCAGTCTAGAGCTCGGATACCTGGTCATTACTGATCTAGGTGACAGAGTTTACCTGGATGAGATGCGCAGCTTCCCGGAGCACATTGATGCGCTTTACGACGAGGCTGTGAATGCACTGCTGCGAATGCTGGAAGTCGACTGTGATCTGCCGCATTACGATGAGGCGAAGCTGAGACAGGAAATGTCCCTCTTTCACGAATGGTTTCTACCACAGCAGCTCAATATGGAAGTGGATGGTAAGTTGATGGCCATGCTCGAACCAGTGTATTCGCTGCTGGTGGATAATGCCCTGATGCAGCCGCAGAGATTCGTCCATCGTGATTATCATTGCCGCAATTTGATGGTGATGTCTGAAGATGGACCCGGCATTTTGGATTTTCAGGATGCCGTTATCGGCCCAGTGACCTATGACATGGTGTCTTTGTACAAGGATTGTTATTACAGGTTTGAGCGCAGTGTGGTTGTTGATGCGGTTCAGAAATTTCGAGACAGGCTGTTGCAAAGGGATCTGGTGCAGAAGCAAGACCCCGTACTTCGCTGGTTTGACCTCATGGGCGCACAGCGACATCTGAAATGTGCCGGTATCTTCAGTCGCCTGAATCTTCGAGATGGAAAGTCCGGCTACCTGCCTGACATCCCTCTCGTTATTGACTATTTGATTGAAGTGGCAGGTCTGTACCCCGAGTTGGCCGAATTTAGTCGCTGGCTATCTGATGAGATCGTACCTCGGCTTCGCCAACCGGAGTTTCGCCGATGAGGGCAATGTTGCTGGCAGCAGGCCTGGGTAAGCGACTTCGACCGCTCACCAATTCTCTGCCAAAACCACTGCTGGTGGCCGGAGGGAGAACCCTGATTGAGCATCAGTTGGTACGCCTCGCCGCTGCCGGTATCACTGAGATTGTCGTTAACCTGCATCACCTGGCAGATCAGATTAGTGAAAAACTGGGTGATGGTGCGGCTTACGGGGTTGCAATCGAATACTCACAAGAACCTGTGTTGCTTGAAACCGGTGGTGGATTCAAGGAGGCATTGTCGATTCTGGGGGAGGACCCTGTGGCTGTTGTCAGTGCCGATACCTACATCGATTTCGACTTTGCAAGTCTGCCTGAGTCCCTGCCGGAAGGCTGCCTTGGCTGTCTGGTCATGACGGAGAACCCTCTACACCATCCGGAAGGAGATTTTTCGATGGCAAAAGATGGTGTATTAGGTACGGAATCAGATACCTGTACCTATACAGGTGTTGGCGTCCTGTCACCGGAAATAGTACGGCATGTGGAAGATGACATCTTTAAACTGCGCAGGGTATTCGATGAAGCGATTGCGAGTGGTCGCTTGATCGGCATACAACACGACGGCTACTGGTGTGATGTCGGTACGGAAGAAAGGTACCTGGATTTACAGAAACACCTGTCAACCCGTGAGGGTCGTCAGTAAAATACAGCCGCCAGCATCAGGTGGAGTAATGCTTTTGGAACCCTACATCGCACCTTCCATACTTTCAGCCGACTTTGCCCGATTGGGCGAGGAAGTGACTGCGGTGCTCGATGCCGGTGCTGACATCATCCATTTTGACGTCATGGATAATCACTACGTCCCGGTACTGACGTTTGGGCCCAAAATCTGTGCTGACTTGCGCGGCTATGGCATCGAGGCGCCCATTGATGTGCATTTGATGGTAAAGCCTGTTGATGGACTTATTCAGGCTTTCAGCGAGGCGGGGGCTTCCTATATTACGTTTCACCCTGAAGCGAGTGAACATATCGATCGTTCTCTGGCGCTGATACGGGGTAATGGCTGCAAGAGCGGGCTCGTTTTCAACCCGGCAACACCTCTTCACTACCTCGATCATGTTATCGATAAGATCGATATGGTTCTGATCATGTCAGTGAATCCGGGGTTTGGAGGTCAGTCTTTTATTCCTGAAGCACTCTCGAAGCTGAAAGAAGCCCGGCGGCGTATCGATTCTTCGGGTTTTGATATCCGATTGGAAATTGATGGCGGTGTAAAGGTGGATAACATTGGTGAGATCGCCGAGGCTGGTGCGGATACCTTTGTTGCCGGTTCTGCGATTTTTAGTAGCCCTGACTATAAGGCAACCATCGACGCCATGCGTGCCGAGTTGTCCTAGACCTGGGCGCCGATTCCTGTTTCGTTGGGTTTAACGCTTTGTTTTGGCTTTGGTGATACCAACCCGTAGCATTCCAGTTGCGTATACACATGGCTCATCGTTTGAATCAAAAACGGTGGCTTCCGAGAAAACGTTGTTCGCTATTTTCCTGTTGCACTTGGCGATCACGTAAAATCTGTCATTCCCGATTGGTCTGGCTATATCAATATTTAGGCTCCGAGTCGCAAAATTCCCCATTTTTGAATACTTCAGCCCTGTAAGACCAAGTGTAAAATCCAGAATCGCTGAAATTATTGCACCATTCACAAATTCTTGACCAATACCGCCAAGATGAAATGGTTGAATATCTGATATTTCACATTTGGGCAGGTCTGGATTATCCAAAATCACTCTGATGCCTAAATGGGCTGCAAATTCCGTCTTGCTAAGGTGTTCCGCTACCTTTTCCCAATCTTCATTTACTAAGTGATTTACCATGTTTCCCGGCATTTTGGTTTTTGCCAAAGTATTCTCCATCTGGTCATTTTTTTCTTCATGCTTGCCTGACATAGGCAGCGCTATTGAGCTTGATTGTACCGCTTGGAGGCGTCTAGTAAATTGCGGACGATTCAGGGCTATGTTCTGACTTGTCAAAGGTGCAGCCCTTGATTTAAGCTTCGCTGCCCATGGATATTCGAACGCTATATTACGGCCCAGTCTGGCCGACTCTCTCCTGGCGAAGCTGAAAGCTATTCGCCCCGGGGGATTCCCCCTTTCCAAAAAAACAAATGATCAATAAAAGTTTGATTCCTGGTAGAGAGAAATGACGCCTGAACAATTCACCCAACTTGGCCAAGAAGGCTACAACCATGTGCCCGTTGTGCGACAGTTGGTTGCCGATCTGGATACGCCGCTGTCCTGCTATGTAAAAGTCGCGCGCGGACCATACAGCTATTTACTGGAGTCAGCAGCCCAGGGGGGTGAGAAGTGGGCCCGGTACTCGGTTGTTGGTCTTCCCTCCAGTTATGTTGTCAAAATCCGTGGTCATGAGGTCACGATCGAAGAAAACGGGACAGTAACGGAACAGTTTCATTGTGATGATCCGCTTGCCTATGTAGAGGAATTGCAGCAGCGGTTCTCTTATCCGGAACTGGAACAGTTACCCATTTATACCGGTGGTCTGGTTGGTTACTTCGGCTACGACACGGTCCGGTACGTGGAAAAACGAATTACGGATACTATACCGACTGATACCCTCGGCACGCCGGACATATTGCTGATGGTGTCCAACGATGTCATTGTTTTCGATAATGTTTTGGGTCGAATCCACCTCATTACCCACGCTGACCCGGCTGAGCCCGATAGTTTTGAGTCGGCACAGTCTCACCTCGATGAAATTGTTAAGAAACTGCAGGGAGACATTCCGAGAGATCTGCATGAGCCGGCAGTTGGCCCGAGATTGCACGAGGCGGATTTTATCTCGAGTTATGGAGAGGAGGCCTTCAAGCGAGATGTCGACAGGATCAAGGAGTACATTGTCGAGGGGGATGTCATGCAGGTCGTTCTATCCCAGAGGATGTCCGTAGCCTTCGAGAGTGATCCCCTGAATTTATATCGAGCGCTTAGATCGCTTAACCCTTCCCCTTATATGTATTTTCTCGACCTCGATGAGTTTCAGATCGTCAGTTCATCGCCAGAGATACTCGCCCGTCTGGATCATGGCGAGGTCACGGTGCGGCCGCTTGCGGGAACCCGAAGACGCGGAGTTGATGAGACAGAAGATATTGCTTTGGAAGAAGAACTCCTCGCTGATCCCAAGGAAATTGCTGAGCATCTGATGCTGATCGATCTCGGTCGAAATGATATTGGCAAGGTTTGCCAGACAGGGTCGGTAGAGGTCAGCGAAATGATGACCGTTGAACGGTATGCTCACGTTATGCATATCGCATCCAATGTCCGTGGGCAGATTCGTGACGATCTCGGCGCTATTGATCTTTTGCGGGCGACCTTACCCGTTGGCACATTGAGCGGTGCGCCGAAAGTCCGAGCAATGGAAATTATTGATGAGCTGGAGCCCGAAAAACGTGGCATTTTCGGTGGCGCGGTGGGATATCTTTCCTGGAACGGCAATATGGATACGGCCATTGCGATTCGAACGGCCATCATCCGCGATAACAAGCTGTATATACAGGCGGGCGCAGGCGTGGTGGCCGATTCAATTCCACGCCTGGAGTGGAAGGAGACTATGAACAAAGCGAGATCCATTGTTCAGGCTGCAGCCATG
>JABHYO010000211.1 GCA_018656865.1 Gammaproteobacteria bacterium
CAGTGAGGGTAAATCTATTGGCATTGCCCACGAGCCGGTTGATCTGCCGATCTACCTCGCAACACTGGGGCCCAACGCGCTCCGCTACACTGGCAGTGCCGCCAATGGCTGGGTGGGCACGTCGTTCTCCCCCGATCACCCCGGTGCGCATCTGGACTTCATAAGGGAAGGCGCTGAAGGCGCCGGTCGTAGTCTGAGTGACATTGATCTCTGTGTTTCCACCAGGATCGAGATTGGGGAAGACGTGGAAAGCATGATAGAGAAACGAAGACCGGCCGTCGCATTCAATATGGGCGGCATGGGTTCGGCCAAGACAAATTTTTACAATGACGCTTTCAAGCGTGCGGGATATGAAGAAGACGCCCGGGCTATTCAATCGCTCTGGCTGGAAGGTAAGCGAAAAGAAGCAGCGGAGCGGGTACCGGATGCCATGATTACTGAATTTCAAGTGCTGGGGACTAAGCAGATGGTGAAGGAAAGACTTAAGAAGTATCGTGAAGCAGGCGTGAACACCCTGAAACTTGGGCTTGATGGTGCGGGACCGCTTGGACCTGTTCGTTTCGAGTTGCTTGAAGAAATTGTCGACATGGTGGAGACGCTCTAATGAAACTTTATAAAGTTGCCCTGGCCCCCAACCCGACCAAAGTCATGCTCTACATCGCGGAACGGGAAGAGCTTGGTACTCAGATGGATATTGAACAGATTACCGTCAACACGGTAAAGGGCCGACATCGGGAACCAGAACACCTTGCCCGAAATCCTTTTGGAACCCTGCCTGTGCTTGAGCTCGATGACGGTTCTTATCTTGTGGAATCGCTAGCTGTCATTCAGTACCTCGAGGATAAATTTCCAGAGGATGCGATTCTTGCGGGTACGCCAGAAGATCGTGGTCGGGCGAGAGATGTTGAGCGCATCGTCGATGTGCGTGTCGCCGGCCCTATGGGAGGCTATGGTCATGCAACGAAATCACCACTCGGTCTGCCCCCCGATCCCGAACGGGCAGCACAATTGAAAACCAGTATGCAGATACCGCTCGATTATCTCGAAAACCTGTTGTCGGATGATCGTCCGCTGCTCCTGGGAGATCGGGTTTCAATCGCCGATTGCACCTTGCAGGCATCCCTTCAGTTCATGCGCTTTATAGAGGTCGACCTATTTGGCGATCGACCGTTGCTGCGTCAATGGGATGAGCGCTACCGCGATCGGCCCGCTGCAAAAGCGGTACTTAAGTGGTAGTCAGTCATTGACCACGCAGATCATAGGTGTTTTATTGCACGCCTTATTAACCCAGCGTAGAGCGACATGACAACCGAACAAGACATTTTCGACCAGGCCTCGAGCCAGCTTCAGACAATTGAACCAAAGATGCGTCACGTCTTCGATACCGTGGTGATTGTGGACGACGCTATTGAACTCGGCAAAACGCAGTACGGACGACGCCGGATTCGACCTGGGAAGGGGGGAGTATTCAAAGGTGAGCGACTGAATGGCGTTGTTTTGAGTGGTACCAACTGGTTTGTGACTCGACCTGACCATATTGGGGAATTCAACGTCAGGCTCACGCTGCAGACGGATGACGATGCGCTGATCTACATGGAGAGTAGAGGTATCTACAAGTTTCCACGAGAGGTTGGACCAAAAATAGCCGATGGCACCGCCGCGCATACGGACTACTATTTACGAGAACATACTGAATTTGAAACAGCAGCAGAGCAGTATGCCTGGCTGAATGCCATTGTCGCAGTCGGAACCGGTTGGCACCACTCCAGGGCCGTCGGTATGTCAATCTATGAACTCCTATAGTCGCTTCTAGTACTCCCGCGAAGACTTCAGGAGAATTACCGCGTGGTCAGCCGATCATCGAATAGAGGCCGCGTTCGGAACCGCTTCCATATCATGGTCAAACCGGGTGGACCCATCTGTAACCTGGATTGTGGCTACTGCTATTACCTGAACAAAACTGAGTTATACCCGGGTAAAAAGAAGTTCCGGATGAGCGAGCAACTGCTGGGAAAGTTTATCCGCAGCTATATTGCCTCCCACCCTGGTCCCAATGTTATTTTTCCCTGGCACGGAGGTGAGCCGACGATGCTGGGGCTCGACTTTTTCAGAAAGGCAGTAGCCCTGCAGCAGAAATATCTACCATCAGGCTGGAAGTGCATCAACGTGCCTCAAACCAACGGTACGCTGCTGGATGAGGAGTGGTGTGAGTTTTTTATTGAGAATAACTTCGCCGTTGGCATCAGCATCGATGGCCCGGCGGAATTTCATGATGTTCACCGCCCTGACAACCGCGGCAAACCAACACATGATCGTTGCATGAAGGCGCTGCGAATGTTGTTGGATTTCGGGGTTCCCACATCGGTGCTGTGCACGGTCAACGGTACAAATGTCAAAGCCCCATTGGAGGTCTACCGCTTTTTTCGTGAGCAGGGTGTGACTTCTATACAGTTCCTGCCTATTGTCAGCCCAATTGGCGAGGGTAAAGTGTCGACGCAGTCTGTGTCGTCGTCAGACTACGGCCATTTTCTGACGGCGATTTTCGAAGAGTGGTTACGCTTGGACATTGGCAAAGTCTCGGTCCAGATTATCGAGGAATGTCTGGCCAAACAGAGGGGAAAAGCGGGGTCATTGTGCCTCTATCAGGAAAAATGCGGTGACTCCATTGCGATGGAGCACAATGGAGACCTGTTCGCCTGTGATCATTTTGTTACCTCGGAGTGGAAACTGGGGAATCTGAACGAGCGTTCCATGAGATCGATGGTCGAATCGCCGAAGATGAAAGAATTCGCGCGGGCAAAGAAAACCTCTCTCCCTGCCTTCTGCCTGGCCTGCGATGTGAAGGACATGTGCAACGGTGGGTGCCCGAAAGACAGGATCATTACGACTCCAGACGGTGAGCCCGGTTTAAATTACCTTTGCGAAGGACTGGGGCAATTTTTTCGCCACGTGCGAAGTCGGATGGAAGTTGTTTTATCCGATTCCGTGGAAAGTGAGCCTCTGGAAGGTGTCAGTGACAGACCGGGACGCAATGCCCAATGCCCCTGTGGAAGTGGTCGAAAGTATAAGAAGTGCTGTGGTGACAAAGACGTTCTTGTCTCATAGGGACAGAATTCAATGTCTTGCTTCTAACGCACAGATCCATCAGATCTAAAAAGCCCCCCAGCGAATCAAAACTATAGGCTACCGAAAAAGCCTGTGTACCTGGAGCGAACTCTCCAGCCCTCGAAGCTGGCGTCCGCCATCGTTGCCTATGCGCGAAATGTTGACAATCTTGACGTTCTTGAAACTGCTATCCAGAAGATCGCACGCATCAATGTCAACTCAAACGTCCTGCCTGGACCAACGCCTTTTATTACCTGGCTGAGGTGCTTCAAGGTATTGAAGCTTCACTATATCGTGAAGAAAAGTCAGTGGCGGTTGGTAGCTGACCGTTTGATAGTCAATATATCGACGCGAACGGCGACGACATATAGTGATGCTCAATTCAGCCATGGTATTTGCCCGGATTGTGTTTCAAAGGTCACTGCGGAACTGCCTGGAAAATCGGAATCTGTCGTGAAAGACGACTAGCGATTGGTTCTGGTTATTCCTGGCGGCTTGCTTCTTCAAATCGTTTGGCAGCAGGCATCTCTACCCCGGGAAGATTGATGCGGCTGATAACCTCGTTCTCGATGATCAGATCGTTCAGATACAGAATGTAGGCGGTCAGGGCGTATACCTGATTGCTGGTTAGGCTTTTTGGTGCGGTATGTGGCATTGCTCGTCTGACGAAGTCAAAGACGGTGGTTGCATAGGGCCATTGTTGCCCGGTGGACATCACTAGAAGGCCGTTGGTTTCCATGATTCTTTTGATACGTAAGGGATCCCAGATGCTGAAGAGACCGACAGAACCCGCCAGGCGATGTGAAGGACCTTCAGTACCACTCTTACCGTGACACATGGCACAGCGCTGGCGATACAGCATTTTACCTTCTTCAGCCGTGCCTTGCCCTTCAGGGAGGTTCTCGCCATCGGGATAAACCGAAATGCTGAAACGCTCGATTTCCGCGAAGGTTAGTGGAGTCCCGAGATTAGCAGACATGACTTCTGCATTGGCATTAGACGCAATGAGAAGGGTAGATAGAAACAGGATGTGACGGGTCAATTCAGATAAAGACATTGGTTAACCTGCCGGAGCTGTCAACATGCCAGGGTTGTATGGCATTGTAATGATTGAAAGTCGGACTTGTGTATTTCTGTTTCCAGAACTTTCGCGTCGGCTGTGACCTCCCTCTATCATCAGTCGCTCTGCTCAGCAGAATGGTGGATTTGCCATTCCACTGCCATGGGATGGAAAAACGCGTGAGCGCTTTGTCATTTACTGGATTGTGCAGAGATGCCGTTGCCCAGGTTTTTCCTTCATCCGCCGAGACTTCAACGCTGGATATGCTGCCGTACCCTGACCAGGCTAGCCCGGAGATTTCATAGAATCCCTTCTCATCCAAGACATGACCTGCTGAAGGATGGGTAATAACGGATTTAACATCCATGGGGAACGAAAACCCTTCGATGCGACCTGACGCTAACTGTTCTGTATAAAGCCCAGATTCATGAGCTGTATAGGCGGGTCTGTCTGATATTTCGAGACGGTGCAGATACTTGACGCTGGTATTACCTTCCCACCCCGGTAGCAGCAACCTCATTGGATATCCCTGTTCTGCTCTAAGTTTTTCGCCGTTTTGATAGAAGGCGATAATGGCATCGTCTGTCATTTTTGATAATGGAATGCTGCGAGCATGTGAGCCACCGTCTGCACCTTCAGCGATAACCCACAATGCTTGTTTTTTTAAACCGGCCTCGTTTAGCAGATCTGAGACTTTTACACCAACCCACTCCGCACATGAAACAAGGCCATAAAGATCCTGGCATGATTCACCACCGGCAAAGGGTGCCAGGGCATTTAGCGCTGTGTTCCCTGAACACTCCAGGAAACGGATGTGAGAGACCATAGGATATCGAAGTAGGTGTTCAACGGTAAATTTCAGAGGTTTGTCGACCAAACCATGAATCATTAGCTCATGCGTTGCGGGGTCAACATCAGGTACGCCAAAGTGATGACTGCCGAAGTGAAGTCCATTCGGAGTAATTGCACCGTGCATGCTTTCAATCGGTGTAAGCCAGGCAGTCGAGCCCGAGTTTTCCGGTGCAGCTGGTAGCTGAAGTTTTCGGACGACATTTGCTTCGCGATGAGAGGGTCGACCGTAAGGACTGTCTGAATTTCCAAGCGTTCTGGACCAGGCGGGATAGGCATCTGCGATTGTAGTGCTGTCTTCACTCGCAGACGAAACCCTGGCGATGGTACCTGCGGCAAGAAAGGAAATGCTACCAGACAGAAGAGACCTGCGATCAATCAGGCCTCCTCCGGCAATATAGTTTTGTGCCGACAGTTTCATAGTCTGATTCTCTTATCTACAGCTCAGGATCGGCGTAGTTTGGTGGCCGATCCTCAAAGTTCGACTGCACGGCTTCAATCTGATTCGCCGAACCGATGAGCTGCGTCTGTAGAGACTCTTCCAGCTTCAAGCCGTCTTCTTCACTACCACGCCAGGTTTCATGGAACAGTTTCTTGCCCAGGCGAATGGCGTTCGGCGACTTGTCGGCGATGGTGGCAGCCATCTCCAGCGCCGCCTCCAGCGGTGAATCACTGACCTGTGTGACCACACCAAGATCTGCGGCTTCCTGGCCCGTAATAACCCGGCCTGTGTAAGTCAGTTCTTTTGCGATATCAATGCGAACCAGGTCTCTCAATGTCTGGGTGATACTGCAATCGGGGATCAATCCCCATTTTATTTCCATCACGGAAAGCCTGGCATCGGGAGCGGCGATTCTGATGTCTGCTCCCATGGCGACCTGAAATCCGCCGCCGTAGGCAACGCCGTGAATGGCGGCAATGACCGGCACGGGTACTTCCTTCCAGACCATACCGGGTTGCTGTGAGGGATTACCCGGTGTTTTGCCGGTAGATTCGCGCCTTGTCGTTATTGGGGCGCCATCAGAGTCACCGGCCATACCGCGGAACCCGGAGAAATCCAGCCCTGCACAAAACCCGCGACCATTGCCTGACAGTACAACCGCACGGACCGATGCGTTATCCAGCAGTGATTCACCTGCCTCTGTGATGGCATCGAACATCTCAGGTGACAAGGCATTGTACTTGTCCGCACGATTGAGCCTGACGTCCGCGACGCCAGCCGAATTGATATCTATTGTGACCAGATCACTCATTTGAAACCTCCTGATGAAGTTGATTCGTCTCATCGAAACTGAAAGTAGAAGATAGCATTCTTGAATAGTCATGGAACAGGCTAGTCGATGCCGCTCTATATAGTGGAGCAATGTGGCTGCTGTGCATTATTCTTCTATCTCACTACATTGCCTGAATTAGGCTCGAAACCGGCCTGAAACAGGGGAGCCTGATGATTGGAGAATCTACCTGGATATGAAGATACATACCGAAGTACCGTTTAGCCTGAACGACATCACCGCAGAATGGTTGACTAATTCTCTCCGGGAGAGCGGCGTAATCGGGGAAGAATCCGTCAGCGCTTTCGAGATGAAACCGGTGGGAGAGGCCGCAGGTTTCAATGGTGAAGTCGTGATCCTATCGCTGAGCTACTCCGAACCTCTTTCAGAAGCGCCAAAGACAATGGTGATGAAAATCCCAACCGCGCTGAAGAACAGGATTCTCGGCCAGACCCTGGGGCTTTACGAAAAAGAAATTCGCTTCTACCGGGACCTTAATCCTGAGATGAATATTCGTACGCCAGGGCACTACTACAGCGCTCTCGATGCCGCCGACGATCCGGACATGGTTCTCGAACGATTGAAGGGTATCAACAAGTTGCCGATGTGGTTGATTTCCATGGTAATAGCTTTCGGGCAGTGGGTTGTTCAGCGGACACCCAGGCGATATGTGCTGCTGATCGAAGATCTCAGTCGTTTTCGCCTCGGCGATCAGGTTCGTGGTTGTTCAGAAGAGGATGTAAGAAGGGTTCTTCGTACCCTGGCCGCTCTTCATGCGCAGTTCTGGGATAGCGACAAACTGCAGCAAATGAGCTGGATCTCGCCTGTGGAGTCAACCAGCCGAATTATCCACCTGATGTACCTGCAGTCAGGTGAAAAATTCCGTAAGGCTGAACTCGCAAACCTGACCGATCGCCAGCATAGCCTGATCGATTGGCTCAGAAAAAATGGCGCTGCTCTGACAGAGATGCTGGGTAAGGAACCTCGAACTCTGTTGCACGGAGATGTGCGTCTGGACAATGTCTGCTTTGACGATGACCATGACGATGTCATTCTCTATGACTGGCAGACCATGCTGACAGGGCCGGCAGGAATGGATCTCGCCTATTTTCTGAGCGCCACATTGCCACTGGATGTGAGTGACGAGGAGACAGCAGAACTGATTTCGTTTTATCACGATCAACTGGCTCATCACGGCATCGAAATATCGCTGGATCAATTGCAGTGGCAATATGAGGCCTGCATGCTGGCAATACTGCACCGGAATCTGCCCACGGTTCACCAGCACAGGATCGATCTCGGTTCGGATCGTGGACCACAGATGATCAGGGATTGGGTCTACAAGACGTATGCTAGGCTGGAGGGTGTTGACTTCGAGTCGGTGTTTGACAGAGCCCGCTCCTAGGTTGGGCTTGCTGGTTTGTAGCCCAAGGCCTTAGCTGTGTCCTGGTCGATTCGTAAGCCAGTTGCAGTGACAGCGGCGGCTACTTATGATCTGGTGATCCCCTGGAGCTAATGCGCGAGATATCACGGCGCAGAGAAATCGATTGTTGGGATAACTAGTTGGGATGGCAAACGTAAACAACTGAAGGTATTGGTATGCAAAAGGTAAAAGAAGAAGAGAGAAATGATTTTTTTGAAGCCGTGGATACGGCTTGTAAGAAAGCTATCTGGTGTGCGATTGCGACAGTTGAAGGCAATGAGCCGAGGGTCAGAATGGTACACCCCACCTGGGATGGTGATGTGCTGTGGTTCGCCACCGGTCCTGAATCCCCAAAGGCCAGGCAGATGAAAGACAATCCGCAGGTCGACATTCAATACCAGGTTGCGCCACCGGATTTTTTCCATGTGATGGTGCGAGGTACTGCTGAGCTGATCACCGACCAGGCAACCAAGAACCACGCCTGGGACGCCATTGACTATGACCTCACACAATTTGGTTCGACTGGCCCGGATGACCCCAATTTTCTGCCGATAAGAATCACACCGACGCGAGTGGAGCTTTCAGAAATGTTCGGGTCTGCCAACCAGAAGGTCTGGCGAGCCTGATCAATGGCAGGAAGTATTTTGTACTAATCTTGGAGCAATAACCGATGGAATTGAAGGGCAAAAAAATCATCGTCACAGGGTCGGCTCGCGGCATGGGCGAATCGACTTTAAGGGCTTACGTCCGAGCAGGTGCGGACGTCATTGGTATGGACGTTACCGATGATGCCGGTTCGAAGATTGTTGACGAAGCAAATACTGAGGGACCGGGGACCGCCGCCTACCTTCATGTTGATATCGCCGACAAAGACAGTGTAGGGAAAGCCTTTTCAGAGGCCCTGTCGATTCTTGGTAAATTGGATGCTCTTGCTCACCCTGCCGCAATACAGCGCTCCTCGGATGCAGGTAATGTCTCTGTAGAAGACTGGGATCAAATGTTCGCCATCAATGTACGCGGTACGATGCTGACCAATCAGGCTGCCCATGGCTATATGAAAGATTCAGGCGGCGGCTCGATTATAAATTTCGGATCGATCTCAGGTCTACGATCAGAGCCGAGCGCGATCGCCTATTCAGCGGCCAAGGGGGCTGTGCACTCCTGGACTCGAACTGCAGCGGGTACATGGGGCAAAGATAATATTAGGGTTAACGCCATTCTGCCTGCAATGGCGACGCCGATGTATCTCGAAGCCATGGAGCGGGCGGATGAAGAACAACGTACAGCCTCGTACTGGATGAACAGAAGAAGCATTGCCCTCGGTGAAGAATACGGTGACCCTGACACTGATCTCGCACCGGTCATGATATTTTTTGCATCCGATGCTTCAAGGTTTATTACCGGACAGCTGATACCTGTCGATGGCGGGCAAACCAGCGTGCGCTGAACCTCAGCGCACCTTAAAAGAGATGATCCGAATTGGACATTGATATCGAAGCGCCTGGTGCAGCGTGAAGCAGCTCTCATGAAAGACAAGAATCCATCTGTTAGTCTTAAGCCCATACCGATTGATGAGAAGAGGAGCTGATATGAAACATCTGGTATTCGCCGTAATGTCTTTACTGATAGCCGTTAGTCCGGTCTCGGCTAACGAGGTGCTGCGACTGTCCGATCCAGTTGAATCGGATCCGGTCAGCGAAACTTTCGGGGCGTCGCTTGAAGCATCGTTGCCTCGATTGAGCCTCAGGGAGCTGATCGACGGTGCGGAGTCCAATCTTGGTCAAAACGTATTGATTGAAACAAAGGTTGGCAAAGTCTGTCAGCGCAAGGGTTGCTTCTTCATGGCGATGGACGGCTCACTGGCTATACGTGTTTCATTTCGTGACTATGGATTCTTCGTCCCGACGGATAGTGGTGGGAAAATGGTAATGCTATCCGGTGAACTGATCGAGCGTGAGCTGACGGAGGAACAGGCTGCACACTTTGGTGCTGACATGGGTGGGGTGAAGGCAGCGCTGGCGGCCGGCAAGGTCTACGAAATCGTAGCAGACTCGGTCCGTATACCTATCTAATAACCATTTTGTCTGAGAATGGCAGGGACGTCCGGCTGACCTGTATGTGCGGTCAACCCCCCGTCAACGGTGATGATGGATCCCGTCATATAGGAAGCGTCATCTGAAGCGAGGAAGGCTGCGACAGAGGCAATTTCAGATGCCTCAGCAAACCGTCCCAGGGGAACTATGTCATTCCACTTTTCCATAGCGCCGGGTATGGCTTCGATACCTGCGACGATTGGAGTCACGACCGGGCCAGGGCAGATAGCGTTGACGCGGATACTATCTCGAGCATGGTCAATGGCGAGCGAGCGCGTGTAGTTGATCACGCCGGCTTTTGCCGCATTGTAAGCGGTGAATCCGTAGTCAGCTGCAGTGCCGGAAATAGAAGCGATGTTGATGATCGCCCCGCCCCCATGTCGGCGCATGTGGGGGATTGCCGCCCGACAACCGTAAAAGACTGCGTTCAAATCGGTATCGATGACCCGCCGCCATTCTGCCGGGTCAAGATCCGGCGTTTCTCCAATGCAGCCAATTCCGGCATTGTTCATCAGAATGTCTAGTTTGCCGAACCTGTCGACTGCATGATTTATTGTGGCTTCGATGGCTTCCGGGTCAGTGACATCTGTGTGTCGGTAGCTGACCCGGTTTTCCTTGAACTCATTTGCCAGCGCTTGTCCAAGATCGTCGTTCAGGTCTGCCAGGACCAGCGAAGCACCCTCAGCGTAGAACCTTCGCGCGGTAGCAGCACCGATGCCCGATGCGCCGCCGGTAATGACTGCTGTTTTTCCTTCATATCTCATATCGGTTTTCTCGCCATGTGTGAAAGCGCCATGTGTGAAAGCGCCATGTGTGAAAGCGCGACTATGGACGGCGACTACTCCGTGAGTCTTGCCCGCAGGTTCTTAAGCGCCGCATTGTCCAGACCCAGATGTTCCTCTAAATAAGCGGAAAAGCTTCCTGCCTTTGCTTCAGCCTTGGCACGAAAAGCATCGATGTATTCGGGGTACACGGTGAACACCTCTGACAGATATGCCGTATCTCCTCCAATGGGATGGCCGCCCAGGTATCTCTTCCTTGCTGATTCGACATCGCGGTAAGCCCAGGCTGAGAGCAGGAAATCTTCCATAATCGTCTGGTCCGAAACCCCGAGTGCAGCCAGGATCAGTCCCGCCGCCATACCGGAACGATCCTTGCCGGTATTACACAGCACCATTGAAGCGCCCTCGTTTTCAGCGAGGACCTGGAACAGGTTTTGATACTGGGGCATCGCGGTATCAGCCATCTCTTCGTACCAGCTGGTCATACGCACCTTGATCGCCCCCGCAGGGGGATGCTCACCCTTCAGTTCTCGCAGGTAGGAACCCATATTCCCCGCTGCTATGTCCAGTTCGACAATCTCCGGGGGTGAGGTAACCTCCAGTGTCAGGGGGCGGCGCTCACGTTCATCAGGTACCCTGAAATCGAATACGGTTGTGATCCCCAGGGATTCGAATCGTTCCCTGTCAGCAGGTTCATTCAATTCAAAAATGCAGGACCGATATAATCGGTCCGCCCGTGTTGTGCGGCCATCTTCAGTAGGATAGCCACCCATGTGGCGGAAGTTCATGCATTCAGAAAAGGGAAAGAATCGATGATTTGAGTCGTCGGGGGACATGTTGCTTACGGGCCTTGTATGATTATGTGTACTTGTCGGATACAGCATCAATTGCCGTTTGATCCGAACGCCGAATTGTAGCGTTTCAGCGAGGGATGTCATATGTTGACTGATTCTGATTTTCAAAGGATAACTTAAGGAAAATGGCTTAGATGAGTAGCCTGCACATACCCGATACTGCCCGGCACGTTCTTGAGTCGGCATCACCGGCTCACATAGCGACCATCTACCAGGGTGCGAGGAATAATTTATTTGAACGTGATAACTGGGCGAAAAGGAGATATCAATGCCAGTAGAATTTTGGACCAGTGGTCGTGCACCGGATCCTGCAGAAGTTGCACAGAAAAGCGAGCAAGCAGGTTTTGATGGTGTCATTTACGTTGACTCTCAGAACCTTGCCATGGATTGCTACGTTGCGCTGACATTAGCCGCGAAAGCGACTACCCATCTTAAACTAGGCACCGGTGTCACAAATCCGGTTACCCGGCACCCGGCCACGGCGGCAGCGGCGATTGCCAGTGTTCAGACCCTAAGTGATGGACGGGCGCACCTCGGTATTGGTCGTGGTGACTCCTCCCTTGCCTATATAGGCTACGCTCCAGCGCCTTTGAAAGTGCTTGAGGCCTATTTGATAAAACTACAGGCCTACCTGCGTGGTGATTCCGTCCCGTTCGATTTAGACAGTAATGTGGACTCACTCAGGTTGGCGGATACGCCGGGAGGCAGCCGGCTCACATGGTTACCACCGGAACAGACGAAGGTTCCGGTCGACATGGCAGCAACGGGTCCGCGAGCTTTGGCCATGGCATCACGACATGCGGATCGAATCAGCTTAATGGTCGGTGCAGACCCGGAACGTGTGTCATGGGCCATGGGCGTCGCCCGAAAGGCACGCGAGGAGGCAGGGTTGGACCAGTCGATTCCGTTTGCTGCGTATGTGCCACTGATAGTGCACGACGATCCGGAATGCGCCATGCAAATCGGTGAAGGTTCGCTGGCAAGTCAGGTCCGTTTTTCGGTCATGCATGGCAAAGTTGTAGGGCCTGCCTCCAATGCCCAGAAGGATGTCTTTGACCGGGTGCACAAGGCATATGACATGACGCGCCATACCCGGGGCGGCAGCTCGCAGTCATCGGCTCTGAACCTGGAATTTGCTCGAGAGTTCGGTATCTTTGGGCCTCCCGACTACTGTATTGAGCGGCTTGGTGCATTGATGGAACTGGGTGTCGATCGCTTTTTCCTGCCAGGAGGATCCCTGCTGGTTTCCAATGATTCCGAAGAAAGGAGTGCCGTTGATCGCTTGGTGAACGAGGTGTTGCCGCAACTGCGATAAGGATGTCCGATTTCTGACAAGATCCAGTCACCGATCCAATTAACGAGAATATATGCATGATCCTGCAATGACAGAAAAAACTGAACTGAACACAAACCATCTCGATCAGGAGGACGCAGCATGGCCGAGTCCAGGCTACGCCTGGTATGTGGTTATCGTCCTGTTTCTGTGTTCGATATTTTCCTTTCTTGACCGACAGATTCTCAGCCTGCTGGTGGAGGAAATCAGACGCGATCTGGGGCTGAGTGAGGTACAGGTTGGCTGGTTGCAGGGTGCGCCTTTCGCTATCTTCTACGCAACCATGTCAGTGCCTATCGCGCTGGCGGCAGATCGGTTGAACCGCAAAAACATCATCGCAGTTGGCATCACTTTCTGGTCATTCGCGACAGCAATGTGCGGGCTTGCCGGGAGCTTTATTACACTTTTCCTCGCTCGAATCGGTGTGGGTGTGGGTGAGGCAACACTCAGCCCCTCTGCGGTGTCCATGATCTCCGACTATTTCAAAGTCAACAAACTCGCTGGGGCACTGGCAGTGTTTACCATGGGTAACCTCATGGGTGTGGGGGTTGCAGTGATGATCGGCGGTTCAGTTGCCGGCTGGCTGGCAGGATTCGACAACATAAGCCTGCCGTTATTTGGTGAAATTTTTCCCTGGCAATTAACTTTCTTCATCGTTGGGTTGCCGGGCCTGTTGCTTGCACTCCTCGTCTATACCCTGCGTGAACCTGTACGTCGTGGCATATCTGATCCCAACGCCCATACTGAAAGCATTGGCCGATCGTTATCGCGCTTCGGCACCTTTTTCAGGCAGCACTGGGTTACCTTCACGACACTTGTCAGCAGCTTCACAATATTGGTATTGGTTGCCTATGCCAACTTTGCATGGATGCCGACATTCTTGCGTCGCACCTTTGGATTGGACCAGGCTGAAGTCGCCTGGATTTACGGACCGATTGTTGCCGTTTTCGGTACTAGCGGCGCGTTGTTTGGTGGCTGGTTTTCCAATTATCTCGCTGATCGTGGCTACCGGGATGCCCCCTATCGGGCAACACTGCTTTGTACCTTGCCGATGGCGCCTCTGGCATTTATGACCTTTGTCGTCTCCGACACTGCCCAGAGCGCAGCGCTCTGGTTTATCCCCTGGCAGTTTTTCGGCGCAGTACCTGCAGGACTCGCCGGGGTTGCCATGATGACCATCACGCCAAATGACATGCGTGCCAAGATAAACTCGATCTATCAGCTTTTCTCCAACATGATCGGTATTACCATCGGCGCTGCTCTGGTCGCTTATATTACCCAGGAATATTTTGCGGACGACATGAAGATCCGATATTCCCTCGCCATCGTCAACTGTATCGGTGCGCCAGTGGCGGTGCTGTTGATCTGGCCGGGGATGAAATATTTTCGCGCCAGTCGTGACCAGAGCATGTGAGAAGAGGTGATAGATTCTTCTACTTACCAACGCAAGGTCGATCTGTGTTTGCGAGTGGTATAGCATGATGCGCGTTGTTGAAATGAGGTTTGAGGAAGTAGTTCATGAAAGATAAGACATTGTTTGTAACCGGCGGAAACGACGGAATAGGATTGGCGACCGCCGAGTTGTTCGCAGCCCAGGGCGCAAACATTGCCATTTTCTCTCGCCGTGAGGATAAGAACAAAATCGCGGTGGATAAAATTACGGCTGCCGGTGGTACGGCGATTAGTTTCGCTGGTGATGTGACGGATGAACATGCCGTAAAACGTGCCGTCAATGAGACGGCAGAGCATTTCGGCGGGCTCCATTATGGTTTCAATAATGCCGGTGTAGATCAGAACTACACACCGCTGGTTGACCAGACTGTTGAGGACTTCCACCGGATCATCGACATTAATGTATTAGGGGTCTGGCTGTGCATGCGCGAGCAGGCACCAATAATAGAGGCTTCAGGCGGTGGCTGCATCGTCAATAACTCCTCAGGCGCGGGTCACGTGGGTGTCCGTAAGGTCGCTCTCTATGCTGCATCGAAACATGCCGTCAATGGCATGACCAAATCGGTGGCACTTGATTACGCGCAGCGTGGTGTCAGGGTCAATGTTGTCTCACCGGGCGGTGTTAAGACCGCAATGATGGATGACATGAAGCAGGGCGATAAGGCTTCGTTAGAGAGAACTTTAAGCCGTCATCCTATGGGACGACTTGGCGAGGCAGACGAGGTTGCTCGCGCTGTTCTCTATTTGTGCCGGGATGCAACCTTCACAACCGGACACTGCCTCCTGGTCGATGGAGGATATACCGTCTGATAGGGCGCCAGGCCGGGACTAGCGAATGATGTCCGGCCCTTCTTGACAGCGTGCGCGAGAGTTGGATAAATCCAATCTCCAAAGCAGAAAATGAGAGGGAGATCCACATGGCTGTTAAAGATTATGAAGAAGTTTCTATCTATCCCATTGATGATGAAAAACGCGAACGCCTATTCGCACTGCAATCGGAATGTGCAGTGGTCTGGTCAACAAGAGACGGCTGGCCCGTCGGCGTAATGCACCGGTTCGTATGGCAGGATGAAAAGTTGTGGGTTACCTGCAGTGGTCATAGAAAGCGGGTATCCGCGCTCCGGCGTAACCCCAAGTCCTGTGTGATCGTATCCAGTGAAGGCACGGCACTCGGCGCGGATCAGACGGTGACTGCCAAGACATCGGCCACTGTCCACGATGACCAGGCAACGAAGGACTGGTTCTATCCAGCCCTCGCCAGAAAGATGCAACCGGATAATGACAAGGGTCGTCAGCTGTTTGAGGATATGCTGGACTCTCCCCGCCGCGTGGTTATCGAACTTGATCCAGTCAAGTGGATTACCTATGACGGCGTCAAACTGGCAGCGGCAGTCGCTGCCTCTCGAGCTGAAGATTAGGAACCGTACCGCATATGCAAACCACATTTTCCGAGAATGACGAGGCGTTCCGACAGGAAGTCAGAACGTTTCTTGAAGAGAACCTGACTGAAGATCTTCGGGAGGCAGGGCGAAAAAAGACCAGTGTTTGGCAGGAGCCGAAGTCGGCGACGGCCTGGCAACAGCTTCTATATAACAAGGGCTGGCTTGTGCCCGACTGGCCAGTGGAACACGGAGGTACCGGCTGGTCGCTGTCGCAGCGGTATATCTTCGCCCAGGAATGTGCGCGCGCGGAGACACCCGGAATCTCACCGATGGGCCTGAGGATGTGTGGTCCGATGCTTATCGGTTATGGTTCCGAGGAACAGAAAAGCCACTACCTTCCCAAAATCCTGTCAGGGGAGCACATCTGGTGCCAGGGTTATTCAGAACCAGGCGCAGGCTCTGATTTAGCGTCACTCAGTACCCGCGCCGTATCTGATGGTGATGACTATATTGTTAACGGCACGAAAATCTGGACCAGCTTTGCCCAGCACGCCAACATGATATTTGTCCTGGTAAGAACCTCCACCGAAGGCAGGGTACAGCAGGGAATATCCTTTCTGCTGATCGATATGTCGACACCTGGCATCAGGGTTGAGCCGATAATTAACCTCGAAGGCAGCCACGAGTTGAATCAGGTGTTTTTTGATGATGTCCGGGTGCCGAAGGTCAACCGCGTGGGTAAAGAAAACGATGGCTGGTCTGTTGCCAAGTATCTGCTGCAATTCGAGCGCTTTTCCATGTCGTCGGTGGGACTTCGCAGTTTGCTGTCGAGGGCCAGCAGACTGGCCGAACAAACAAGCAGCGGAGGCGTCACCCTGGCGGAAGACTCGGCTTTCAGAAAGAAGCTGGCCCAGCTCGAAATAGACTGCCTTGCCATGGAAACCTCGGAACAGCGTGTGCTGGCTGAACTCAATGCCGGTAATTCACCGGGCGCTGTTTCATCAGTATTGAATGCGATCAGCGCGGAGACATTACAGCGGGCAGATGAACTCGGTATTGAAGTGGCTGCCTACTACGGACTACCGCTTCAGTTGCTGTCTCTCGACGTCGGTGGTCCTGATCCAGTGGGACCTGAGATTGCGCTACCGCTGATGCCGAGCTACATGAATAGCCGGGCGCGGACGATAGCCGGTGGTTCGGGAGAGATTCAGCGAAACATCGTCGCCAAGGCAATCCTTGAGTTGTGAACCCAACGTTTCGATCCCAACTATCAATCCCAACTATCAGAGCGCCTTAAACTTGATGCTGTACTTAAGGTTTTTCTGTGCAGCCAGCCACTCCAGCGCCTTGCCGTCCACTTCTGCATAGGGATACATGAAGTAATTCAGCGGCCCTTCGTTCTGAGGGGGATTCAGAAAATACCCCCTACCACCCCTGGCGAGTGAGATCCGATACTGCTCAACGGCTCCGAAGAAATACTCTAGATGGTCTCGAGCCTGATCGAGTTCCAACGCATCAGTGAGCATCGCCTTTCTGACATCAGCAGGGTCGGCCGGCACCCAACCGTATCCCGGCACATAAAATTCAGCCCAGCAGTGGTGTCCACTCGTCATGTCTTGTATATCTTTTTTCCCCAACCGTAAGCCGAAGACCTCTCGCGCCGGAACACCTGCAGCTCTTGCAATGGAGACGAATACCGAGCTGATATCCGCACACTTACCGCCTCGCTTGGCGAGCACCTTTTCAACTTCGCCGGTACCGCAACCTATGACATCCGGATGTCTGGTCGTATTTGCAACCACCCACCGATAGACCGCTCGTGCTTTCTCACTGATTCTCTGCCCATCGCCGGTGATACTTGTCGCGATTTCCCTGACGACACCGTCGGTTGGAATGTAGTCGGTGCTCCTCAGGTATTGTTGTATTTCAGGGGGTATCAACTGCTCTTCGTCGGGAAAATCCCTCCTCACCAACTCCTCTGCCCGCGCATTGAATGTCAGCGTAATGACTCTGTGTTTTTCTGGTTCTTCCCAGTTCGCATAAAGTGCCAGGTTTCCCGTTTCCTTTTCCCTGTAAATGCCACTTCGGGAATAGTTACCATCAACTTTGATGTCAGTGATGTCCTGGGTGTCGTTAGAAGCAGGATATGGAATCCACACTCTGACATCCCGGCTTTCTTCGGGTGCCGTGATGTTGACTGTCATTTCAACGTTGCCTTGCCGTTCACTCGCCGGACAGATACCGGGGGAAAAGGACAGCAAAAAGACAGAGATACAGAAAAGATTTTTCATTTATTACTCATGTAGAAAATCAGGAGTTTGGGACTTCAGGAAGCAGGATTCGATACGGCGATGCTGACAACTGGAACCACACCTATCCAATGATAATAACTGGCAACCAGTTTTGGAACCGTTGGAACGTCGAAGTGCTAAGTTGTTAATGATAACGTGGCTCAGCAAGAAGTAAAAAGGTCTCTCGTGACATCCCATGCGATATGAATCCTGGTTGATTGCAGCACTGACCTTTAGTGCCTGTTTGATAGGTGCGTGGGAGCTCGTCGTTACCAGAACGTCATCAATTCTGTTCTTTTATGACATTGCCTATGTCGTACTAGCGGTTTGCCTTTTCGGTATCGGGGTCGGTGCTATCGCAGCGGGTTCTGTCGGCAGGCACTGGAAACCCATACTATTTGTAGGGTTTCTGCCGGTGTCGATCCTGGGTTCATGGTGGTTGCTCTACCTTTCTGAATTGGCGTGGGTTTCAGGTCTGTTTGCATTGCCATTCGTCGTTTTCGGCGCAGCCTCGGTTGCGGTCTGGCGAGAGGTCAGGGATCAGGCTAAAAGACCCTTTCTATACGCCTTCGAGCTTGTTGGAGCCGTCGCCGGTTTACTTTTGTTGGGACCCCTCGTCATTTCACTGTCTCCGATTGACGTATTGGGTGAAATTGGTGTCGAGACCCACCTGAAGGAGACTGTGAGCAGGGAAGGCCTCGTCCGTCATTACCAGCAAACCAACTCATACGCGCGGACCGATATTGTTCAGACGAGGCGTAGTTCGGTGCGTTATTTTTTTACAGATGGAATGTTTGTTACCCGGAGTGTCGCCTGGGATGGCAGATCACGTTCATTTTCAGATCCCCATGTTGAGGAACTGGCAAGTCTGAAAAGACTGGCATTTCGTTCGTCGTCGCTTGAGTCAATTGCCTTGCTCGGTGTCGGCGCAGGATTCGATATCGCTGTGGCACTGCAGGAGGGTGCATCACAGATTGACGGTGTGGAATTAAATGCTGTCACGATTGAGCAAGCGCGAAAGCTGGACGAATGGGCGGGCGGCGTCATGCACCATCCTGGCGTTAATCTTCATATCAAAGATGCGCGCCGGTTTATGCACCTCAGTGAGCAACGATACGATCACGTAAACCTGACCTTGCTTCAGACATCACCGGCGTCATTGCGCGGCAGACAGCATATCGATGCGCGTGTAATAACAACGGAAGCGCTGGCAACCTATCTTGATCGGCTCAGGCCTCTTGGTGTGCTTTCTATCATTCAGAACACAGATAGACTGGCCCGGTCTACAGTGGTTACGGTGCTCGGGGCAGGTGTGGATAGATCGGGCCTGCTGCACTACCGGATAGCAGGAGAAAACCCATTCTCGCATCTTCTGCTGGTGCGCAACGAGCCATTCAAGGCAGAGGACATTGCTGCGCTGGATGTACTAGCCGAGGATCTCGGAGCAACGCGAGTATCCCCATCAAAGACGAAAATGAAAGGCAGTCCCGCATCGGATGACAGGCCTTATCTGTTCGAGTCGGGAACGGAATTCGGTCTTCAGGGTTTTCTGCTAACGACACTCGTAGTTTTGTTTGTGGCGCTCTGGTGTTGGTTGAAGAGAAACGACACTCGTCAGGTTCGCTTCGTGATTTGTGCGGTCCTTGTTGGCGGCTGCACTTTTACCTACCAGGTCCAGGTGGTCTACCTCTGCCAATTCGCCATAGGTAATCCGACAACCAGTTTGGCGGTGGCGCTGTCGGCGGTCCTGGGAGGTGCCGGACTGGGTGTTCTTCTTTTCGGAAGGCATCTCCAGCAGATCGGGTGGCGCACGACCGGTGTTCTGGCAGCAGTGGCATGCCTGGTTGCAGTGTTTGCGGGTTCGCCGATGATGAATCAGGTCATGCTGTTTGATCATGCCTCTCAGATGGCGTTTCTTTTCTTCCTGTTTCTGTCACTGCCGCTGGGGCTGCCGTTTCTTGCTACCATCAATCGCGCTTCGACCGACACGCTGAACGGTGAGTCACTGGTGATTGGTTTTGATGGCATAGGCGGGATTCTGGGTGCAGCCGGTGGGACAGCTATCGCTGTGATTTCCGGGTTTTCCAGCTTAGGCATTGCCACGGTAGCAGGATTCCTTCTCTTTGCCTGTGTTGCCCGTTAGATTGTATGCAACAAGCTTTGATATACACCGAAATGCACATAGGCTGCTGACACAGATCAACCAGCCCGGCATGAGATACTGATAAGTTAACACTAGCCAATTTCGGCAAGAAAGTCGGTACTATCTATGAATCGGAACACTCGAACCTGAGCACTCGAACCTGAGCACTCGAACCTGAGCACTCGAACCTGAGCACTCAAACCTGAACAAGGGAAGGTAATGAAGAAACTGTTGTCGGGGATATTGGTCACGGTGGTAATGGCCGGGATCTATATCAATACAAGGGAAAGTAGTGAGCTCGCGGTCAGCGCAGTTCAAGTGAAACGGGGTGATGTCGTTTCTTCCGTAACCAATACCCGGGCAGGTACCGTGGATGCCTGCAGGAGAGCGGGAATAGCAGCCTCGACCGGTGGCATCATCAGTGGGCTTTACGTGGAAGATGGTGATCACGTAGAAGTAGATCAACTACTGCTGGAACTGTGGAACGCGGATTTCAAAGCCCAGTTGAAACTAGCTGAACAGGATGTGGCCGCATCCCTGTCGCGAAGTCGCCAGGCCTGTGTTACCGCGAGTGTTGCTGACCGAAAGGCTAACCGTCTGGTTCGCCTGAAGGAAAAAAACGTCGCCTCCGAGGATGCGGTTGAAGCTGCAGTCGGTGATGCTGAATCTGCAGCCGCTGCCTGTGAAGCGTCAAAGGATTCCATTAAGGTCAAACAAGCTGCCGTGGAAATCGCTGAGGCAACCCTGCAGCGAACACAGCTACGAGCACCTTTCGCGGGGGTCATCGCAGAAATCAATGGAGAGCTGGGAGAGTTCGTAACCCCGTCACCGGTGGGTGTCCCCACACCTCCGACTGTGGATCTGATTGACAACAGCTGTCTGTATATTATGGCCCCAATTGATGAAGTGGATGCGCCGGAGGTTCGTGCCGGGCTCAAGGCCTGGGTCACTCTTGATGCATTCAAGGAACGCCGGTTCTCAGGGCAGGTACGACGGGTAGCACCCTATGTACTCGACCTGGAGAAACAGTCGAGGACCGTGGACGTCGAAGCCGTCATTGATGATCCTGACATGGATGTTCTGTTGCCGGGATACAGCGCCGATGTCGAGGTCATCATTGATGAGCGTCACGATGTACTCTTTGTGCCGACTGTTGTGGTGATGGAGGATTCGAGCGTCTACGTAATTGCCGAAGAGGGTGGTGTGCTGGAAAAACGCAGTATAGAAACCGGCTTGTCCAACTGGGAACAGACTGAAGTCGTCAGTGGACTAAAAGAGGGAGACTTCATTGTTCGGTCCATTGATCGCGAGGGCGTTGCCGATGGCGTACAGGCCCGAATTGAGTAGGCGGCTATGATTCGTTTCGAGAACATCTGCCGTGACTTCAAGGTGGGTGATGAAACCGTTCATGCACTGAAAAATGTCAACCAGCACATTGAGACCGGCGAGTACGCATCGATAATGGGGCCCTCTGGTTCCGGCAAGTCGACACTGCTGAACGTGCTGGGGCTACTGGACACTCCGAGCTCGGGCCACTACTGGTTGAATGGTCGCGATGTCTCCCAGTTGAACGATGATGATCTGGCTGAGACCCGGCAGGAAGTCATCGGATTTGTGTTCCAGTCCTTTCACCTCATCCAGCGAATGACCGCGCTGGAAAATGTTGAACTGCCAATGGTGCTTGCCGGTATGGCGCCAGAGGAAAGGCGCGATCGGGCCAGTCAGATGTTGTTTAAAACAGGGCTGGAAGATCGCATGACACACAGACCAGATCAGCTTTCTGGAGGGCAACGGCAGCGAGTCGCCATCGCCCGGTCCATCGTGATGGAACCCAAAGTACTGTTGGCCGATGAACCCACCGGCAACCTCGATTCGCAATCTGGCAAGGAAGTGCTGGATATCCTGGAGGGCCTGCATGCTGAAGGTTTGACCCTGATACTGGTTACTCACGATCCGGTTATTGGCCAACGTTCCAATCTGCACTTGCGAATGACCGATGGGGTAATTCACGCCGAGCGACGGAGCCAGCAGCGAGGGCTAGAGGACAACCGTCGTGCGCCTGTTTGATCGAAACCAGATGGCACTCACTGCCGTGGTTCGGTATCCACTGCGAAGCAGCATGCTGCTGGTAGCCATCGCCATTGGTGTGGCAGCCGTGTTGGTATTGACCTCCCTTGGAGAAGGTGCACGTCTGTATGTCACCAGCCAGTTCAATTCGCTGGGAACCCACCTGCTGTTCGTAGCGCCAGGTAAGAACGAGGTTGGAGGTCTTGGTGGCATGGCAGGGTCCCTCGGTGGTTCACCCAGACCTTTTACCCTTGGCGATGTCAGGGCTCTCAGACGCAGCCCTTATATCGCAACAACCACGCCCATGGTCATGGGCACAGCTAACATCAATTATCAGGGACTGGAACGGGACATCGGTGTACTGGGTACGACTTATACGATGCAACGGCTGTTTGACTATGAACTCAATAGTGGGCGTTTTCTGCCCGAGTTGGATCTCGACAATGCCACACCTATTTGTGTCGTTGGCGATACCATTGCCAGGGAGCTGTTCGGTAATGCCGAACCCGTAGGCAAATGGGTTCGCATGGGTGATCGCCGGGTACGTGTGATTGGGGCGTTGAGTCAGGGGGGGCAGACAGGCGGGCATGATCTCGATGAGGCCGTCTTCGTCCCGATCGCCTTTGCCATGCAGATCTATAACATGGAATCGGTTCAGCGCATGATGGTAGAGACGACCGGCGCAGAGTCTATGGCAAAGGCCAAAAAGGACATTAGAGACATTGTCAAAGCCAGGCATTTTGGCCATGAAGACATCACTGTTATGGACCAGGGTTCTATCCTGGACACCTTCAACAAAATATTCCTGGTGCTGACTTCGACTCTGGGCGGTATTGCTGCGATCAGTCTGGTGGTGGCAGGAACCCTGATCATGAACGTGATGCTGGTCGCAGTAAGCCAGCGAACCGCTGAAGTTGGTCTGCTCAAGGCGCTGGGCGCGAGGCGTGGTCAGATTATCGGCTTGTTCCTCACTGAGGCAACCATGCTGAGCTTGCTGGGTGCAGTCGTGGGCCTGCTGGTCGGCTACGCCAGTATTGAACTCTTAAGACAGATGTATCCCCTGGTAGATTTCCAGGCACCTGACTGGGCGGTGCTTGCAGCGGTATTGACGGCACTGGCCAGCGGCCTGTTATTTGGCATCATGCCAGCCCGCCACGCTGCAGATCTGGATCCGGTGCAGGCGCTGGCCGGTAGCTGATGATCTCAACCGATGTCATCCGCTTTACGCAACGAGCTGTACTATCAAAGCGGATGCGCTCGGGTTTGACCTCGCTGGGCATTGCCATCGGCGTCGCGGCGGTGGTGATACTGACGTCCATGGGAGAGGGGCTGAATTATTACATGGCCCAGGAGTTCAGCCAGTTCGGTACCAATAATATAAGGGTCGCCCCTGGCAAACCGCATACAGCGGGTCTCGGTCCCGGTATTCTAAATACATTGCGCCCGTTGACGATTGAAGATGCCGAGGCGCTGAGCCGCCTTCCTAACGTGGTCGCAGTCACACCAAATCGTATAGGCAGGTCCGAGGTAGAAGCCAACAATCGGATTCGGGTTTCCACAGTAATCGGCACGGGACCCGACATGGCAGG
>JABHYO010000141.1 GCA_018656865.1 Gammaproteobacteria bacterium
CGGAGCGCGAAAACCTCTGGCGAGTACACCGTAGAGCTGGTGTGTGTCGTTGATAGAATAGATTGCGCCAAGTTTCGGCGACCAGTTGCGATAGGAATCCTCTCGATCTTCTGGCCGATTGAATCGGCAGCCGCCGAACCCGCAGAGCGTACCGTCGTCCTGGGTTCGTCCGCTGATCATCCGATTGTCATAGTCGTACCGGGTGTACTGGAATCGCACACTGGCGGTCAGCGAAAGCGCCTCGGAGACATCGAACTCTCGTTGTAGAAAAGCACCGATAAGACTGGCGCCGACGTCATAGTCATAGTGCTTGCCCGAGGGGATTGTGGCGACCAGAAAAGCGCTGCCAACAGTCTCGCTGGGCTGCGTTTCTTTTAGGTAGCCATCCGTATATTCCAGTTCGAATCCGGCTCGCCAATTCGCTGATCCATTGGTCCACAGTGTCTGCAGTCCGAGGCTGTCGTGACCGTTTTCCTCCACTGCCTGTCCCGGCAGGAAATGTTGCAGGAATTCCATATCGACACTGCGAAGATATGGTTTGAAGGTAAGTTCGCCACCCTTGAAGGGTTTGTTTATCTCCGAAATCAGTCGAAATGAGCGGCCGTCCCGATAAGCCTCGGGGTTCGGGTTATCCCTTTTTCTGCCTGCATCCTTGTATACCTCATGACCGCGGATGAACCCGGCGGTTTCCTGGTTGAGATTTGTGTAGGAAAAGGTCGTTGTCATTTTGAGCGCGTCGGTTACAGCCTGATGTTTGAGTAAAAACTTCTGCTGATCGAAGCCGGATTCGTCCTTGTATCCACCGTCGGAGGTGCCTGAGAAATCGAGGCGAAGATGTGTGTCCGAGTACGACAGATTGGTCCGATAGTAATCATAGGGGCCAACTTCAAGTTTAAGCCGATTGACGCCGGGTCTGACGCCCCCGGTCAGGACATTGACGGCGCCGTGCAGGGCATTAGACCCATATACATCAGATCCCGGACCTTTCAGTACCTCGACTCTCTCGGCCAGTTCCCCGGTGGATTCAAACAGTTCATTGACGTTACAGAATCCTGGAGCTCTGAGCGAAATTCCGTCCTGCATCATAAGGAAGGCGCCGCAGCTACCGGCACCGGTAAGCACCGGTGAGCGAATGGCTGTCAGATGTTCCTGGCCATTGCCACGACTGATCCAGACACCCGGCACACGATGCAGTGTTTCATTGATATGGGTATGACTAATGCGCTCAAGCTCTTTCTCGCTCACTGAGGTGATACTTGCAGAAACATCTCGTATCGCCCGCCGATCTTTTACAGCGGTTACGACCATCTCGTCGAGAAAGTTCTCGCTGGCATGACAGCATCCGCAATAGAATAAGAGCGTCGCCAGAAGGACGCGTACAACTGCTGGCATGTGTACTCCAGTGATAAGATTGCGCTGTGGACTCTATAGAAAAAGATCGGGAAATAGTACCGGTCATCCCCTAATTGACGCCAGCCATCATCAATTATTGACAATCCGTCGGGATTCAAGTGAACTGAGACAATGCCAGGCTTTACAAATGACTGAGTATGTAACGACATACACCCCGTCGCTGCTTGAATCCATACCCAGGAGGAATCAAAGGCAGACTTTAGGTATCACTGAGGACGCACTGCCGTTCAAAGGGTTGGATATCTGGAACGCTTATGAGTTCACCTGGCTTAACAGCCGGGGTAAACCAGAAGTTGCGGTAGCCCAGTTTCAGGTACCCGGAAAATCGTCACATCTGATCGAATCCAAATCGCTGAAGCTGTATCTCGGTTCTTATAGTAATACGTCTTTCGGACATCGAAATGAGGTTATCCAAACCCTCGAGGCTGATCTGACCCTCGCAGCCCAGGCACCAGTGAGTGTTAGTCTGCTGAATCCAGAGAACATGCAGCATGAAGGCATTGGTCAGTTTACAGGCACCAGCCTCGACAACCTTGATATCGATATCTCTGAGTACTACTGGAACCCGGATTTTTTGGAGTTGGAGAGTTCTACTATCGTTCGGGAGAATCTCTATACCCACCTGTTCAAATCCCTGTGTCCTGTGTCGGGACACCCGGACTTTGCCAGCGTTTTGATTCAGTACAACGGCAACAGCATTTCACATGAAGGTCTGCTGCGTTATCTGGTTTCCTATCGTGAACACGCAGAATTCGCGGAGCAGGTCGCAGAACGAATATTTGTCGACATTATGAATCGTTGCGCCCCCGAAAGATTAGCAGTCAGTGCTCGATATACCAGAAGAGGGGGTATCGATATCAATGCGCACCGGACCCATGAGGAACCATTACCGCCAGAAGTTAGACTCTGGCGTCAGTAGTCGTTCAATGACTGGCGCTTTGTGCGTGCAGCGTCTTAGGTTAGAAAATAGATTCCGCTCAATCCAGACCGTTTAAAGCGCCGACGATTTAAGGCTGACTCTCACCTGGTTTGTTCTTATCGAAGGAATCGAGCAGATCCAGGTGAGTCGATCGAACGGTTTTGTCCAAAGCAGCCAACTGCTCTTTGTCTTTGTTGAACGACTCTATGATCTCATCGGATCGCAATTCGCTTTGGAGCTCGCCTTTTAGCTCTGTAAACCAGCGAGAGAATTGAAGATACCAGCGATAACCCGCTCGGATCGCATCGGGTAATGTGTCTGGTCCAAATACCAGTAGCCCGACCACAAGGATCAGCAGCAGCTCCATGAATCCCATATCCATCATGGTGCTGCTGCCGGTTTGTGAGAGTGCCTAGTGACCCGAGTGGTGTTCGTGGTCCGCGTTTTCGAGTCCTTTCGGAAGAAGCGGTGCCCGTTCAGGGTCCAACTCAGCAAATCCACTGTCTCGTGTACCCTGCTGAACATCATGGGGGTTGTGGCACTCGGTGCAGACCCACCAGCGTTTCTTGCCGTCAGAAGCCAGTTCGCCGATTCGTTTACCGTGCAGGCCGTCCCGCCAGTCGCGATAGACAGGGCCATGACATTTGCCACACAGTTTCTGCGGTTCATTAAAGCTGACCGGATTGCTGAAGTTGTCGGTCAGCATATTACGCTGATCCGAGTGATGGCAATCCAGGCACCAGATTGCGCCCCGTCCATGTTGAAGGTTCATGGAGTCAGGCACGATATCCTGGTGCATCGTTAATGCCCTCGGATTCTTGTCATCGTTTTTCGGCGGGAATGATCCGTTGTGGCAGGCAGTGCCACATATTGGATGCAGACTCAGTTTCGGAATCCGGGGTTTGACGACGGCTTCACCGAGTGGAGTTAATACATCGGAATCCCCCATGGGCACAGTGCCTTCGTAGGGGTCGCCCCACCAGAGTACTGCACCGGTTTCATCCGAACACTTCACGTTTGGCAAATCAGGATCTGTATCCGTTTTAGTTACTTCCGAGGATCCCTTGCGACTCTCGAAACAGGTCTCGCCCAGTGCAAGAGGGGTAAGCAGCATCAATACAAGGATGGCTAGAAGTCTGTTCATGAGGCACCTCCTGTAGCCAGCTCACCTGTCGCTTCGGTACTCTTTTCTGTGTTCTCTTCTGTGATCGCTTCGGTATTTTTGATGTCTCCAACCAGAACGCCAATGGCGCCCTTCAGCAGGATGGTCAGGATGATAAAGCCGACCGCCCAGTTGCCCAGACAGTTGAAGATTTCGATCAAGGTGGGAGAGTACTGCGTAAACTCGCCGATTGGGGTTGGAATAGAACCGGGAATCAACAATCCCATGCCTTTCTCGACCCAGATGCCGAAAAATACCATGGTGCAGATGTAAGGCAGGTTGTCATGATTCTTGCGGATGGACGGAACAAGCAACAGGCAGAAGCCGATCACCAATGCAGCCAGCGAGGTCCAGAACCAGGGCACAAGGTTATTTAAGCCATGTTTACCAAACATCAAATACTGCACACCTCCCGAATGCTCTGTCGGGTGATACAGCTCAGTGACGATTTCCGAAAAGGTCAGGAAGAGTGCAACACCAAGGCAGGCAGTGACGATGGTCGAGAGCATGTTGATGGCAGCATCTTCAATCCAGAGTTTGGTTTTCTCCCGGATCACCAGGAAGACGATGATGATGAGACACGGGCCTGCAGCAAATGCGGTCGAGATAAACCGGATTGGCATCATACCGTGGTGCCACATGGGCCTTGCCGGCATGGTGTTAATCAGGAAAGCTGTCACCGTGTGAATGCTGAACGCCCAGACGATCGAGACGAAAATTAGTGGCAGGTACCAGAGATTATTTAGTGGTCGGCCGTTGTACTTCTGGTACAGGTAGTAAAAGCCGCCGATAAAGTTAAGTATTCCGTAAACAACCAGTACCAGGGTGTCCCATGTCAGCATAGAGTGTGGGAAATTGAAAATACCGATAACGGGAACCATGTGCCAGAGGCGGTCAGGTCTGCCCATATGTGACAGAACGAACAGAATGCACATGACGACTGCCGCTATCGCAAGCATCTCGCCCAGCACAGTAACCTTGTGCAGCGGTTCGAACTTGTAGACGTAGGCCGGGAAGACAACCGTCACTGCCCCGGCAGCGACACCCACAAGGAACACGAAGTTGGCAAGGTAAAGCCCCCAGCTCACCTGGTCGGTCAGACCGGTGACAATCATTCCATGCGTAAACTGCATGTAGTTGCCGTATCCCCAGGGAATTAGCAGCAGAAAAAGGAAACCAAGCCAGAGCCAGTAGGTTTTATCACCTTTCAGCACATAGGCAATGTAATCGAAACAAAATCGAAAAAAAGTAGCCACGTCTTGTCTCCCTAATCCGCGTAGTAGAAAAATTTGGGGTAGGTATTCGCTTCAGCTTTGAGTCTGAAGACACGTTTTCGGTCGAGGACCTTTCTGATCTCACTCTCGGGGTCCAGCAGGTTGCCGAACTTGCGTGCACCCACGGGGCAGACCTCAACGCAGGCAGGGTAGCGACCATGACGGGTTCGCTGAATGCAGAAGGTGCATTTTTCAACGACGCCCTTCATGCGAGGCCGGTTGCCGAGATAATGAGTATTCGGGTTCATTTCCTCCTTCGGCAGATTCGGTTCTCCCCAGTTGAATCGCCGGGCCCAGTAAGGGCAGGCGCCAATGCACATGCGGCAACCGATACACCAGTTGTAGTCGACGACCACAGGACCATCAGGCTCTCTGTAGGTGGTTCTGACCGGGCAAACCTTGACGCAGGGTGGTTTTTCACACTGCATACAGGCGATCGGCATGTAATGGGAGTCAGACTCCGGCACTTTCTCGGGTTCGTAGTAATGTTCACCCTCGAGAACGACACCGGCGGCACTGTAAGCGTTGCCGCCGACCTGAATTCCGTAGTCACCGGGGTAGCCATCGTTGAGCTTATCCCGTGTGAATTCGCCTTTCTCCATCTTCAGTACACGAATCCATTCAATTTCCTGGTCCGGTCCTCGCGACTGGTTGTTCTCTTCGACGCAAGCTTTGGCACAGCGCCTGCAGCCGATGCACTTCTGTATATTAAGAGCGTAGCCAAAGAGGACACCTTCCTGCGCTTCCGTGCCGTCGACGGTTACCTTCTTGTCGTATTCCAGGGAATAGCGTTTCTCCAGTCGGTCGATCGCTTCCTGTTTTTCCTCATCTGTCATCAACCGGTAGTTACCCTGGAAGTGTTCCGCCCAGCTCGCAGTGGCTTTCGCCTCATCGGACCCAGTAACCAGGGCTGCGGTACCAACCAGTGAGGCTGTTGTGATGCCTGTATTTTTGATGAAATTACGCCGCGTCGGTGACGCCGGTCCCGGGGACGCAGTGACGTCCGTCACGGGAATATTGTTGTCTGGCACGCTTATCCTCCATTGCCTGATTGAGAAAATAGGCGGGGCTCTCCCCCACAGGTCTCAAATTACCAGAAGCAGATTTTAGTTCTTTGATCTCGATTAGGTTTTTTCTGTTTTATCATGCAACTTTGAATAAACACGACAGAGAGAGGTATCCAGAGCATATGAATCGAAAAACACCAATTTATTTCGGACCACCCCTCGTGCATTTGACCGAGGATCAGAAAAACACGATGGAAATTAGTGGCAAGCTAAATAGAACAGCCGAGCGCTATATGGCAATCATGGGGGAAGCGGGTCTGGAGCTCGATGACAACGAGCTCAACTGTATCAGGGAGGTCTGTGATTTCGGATTTATGGCACCCTACGAGATTCGGGAGATGCCGATTGATGTTCGGTTATCGCGCTACGAGGCTGAAGGGTTTGACAAAGAATTGTTGGCCGTGAAGCTGGAGGAAGCGTCAATGGTGGATCTTGTTGCCGTCGTGGAAGAACTGGGGTTCTAATTGTATTCGTCAAGGTATCGCAATTACGCCCTGGGTGTCCTGTTCCTGGGATATGTCGTTAACTTTATCGACCGATCCATTTTGTCGATCCTGCTGGAGCCGATCAAACATGATCTGATGCTCTCGGATACGGAACTGGGGCTTCTTGGCGGGCTTGCCTTTGCACTTTTTTATGCAACTCTCGGCATTCCGATTGCGGCACTCGCGGATCGATGGAGTCGGGTCAAGGTCCTGGTCATTTCCATGGTCATCTGGTCCGCGATGACTGCGCTGTGCGGTATGGCCGTTAGTTTTGCGACCCTGCTGCTGGCACGGATAGGTGTCGGGGTCGGCGAGGCGGGTGCAAGCCCGCCATCGCATTCTCTTATCTCCGACTATTTCCCCGTCGAAAAACGGGCGACGGCATTGTCTATTTACGCGCTCGGTATTCCGATTGGCGCTATGGTGGGCAACTATGTCGGTGGCTGGGGTGCGGAAGAACTGGGCTGGCGGGTGACATTTTTCCTGGTGGGTTTGCCCGGTATTTTGGTTGCCCTGCTTATCTTTTTAACTCTGCGAGAGCCACCACGCGGCCTGTCAGAAAAGACAGCACCGGTCCTGGAAGATGAAGCGGCAGAATCTGCACCCTCAATGAAGGAGGTGTTCGGTTTCCTCTGGGCAAAAAGGTCGTTTCGGCATATTGGATTTGCAGCAGGCCTGCATGCTTTCGTTGGTTATGGTGTCGGAACCTGGAATGCCCCCTTCCTGATTCGAACTCACGATTTGCCGATCACGGAAGTCGGATTCTGGCTGGCGCTGATCTCCGGTATCGGTGCTATCGGCACCTTTGCAGGAGGGTTTCTAGGTGATCGGATATCAGCGGCGACGGGGGACAGACGGTGGTACCTTTGGTTAACCGGTGTTGCAACAGTGTTGATGGTGCCATTTCAGTTTGTTGCTTACCTCTATGACGGCTTGTGGGCGGTTCTTCCGTCACTGTTCGTTATTTCAATTCTTGGTGGTATGTATCTTGGCCCCTCTTTCGCGATGACTCAGGGTTTGGTGACACTCCGAATGCGGGCAACGGCGTCAGCTATCCTGCTGTTCATGCTCAATATTATCGGGATGGGGCTAGGTCCGTACTTTGTCGGTATTGCCAGTGATCTTCTGGCACCAGCCTCTGGAATCGATTCGCTTCGATATGCTCTCTGTCTTGCCGTACTGGCCAATATCTGGGCGGCTGGTCACTACTTTGCGGGCGCACGGACACTAAGGTCCGACCTGGAGGCGACGGAAGCTCTGAACCTTAATACCGATGAGCAGGGAATGTCGTGATGGCCATTATTTTTGACGGGTTTCCTCGCTTGTAGAAGCAATCTGGCTGGTCTCATTGCTTCTCAAAGCCAGCACCATTTCATTTAGACAGTCAGCTACATCGACGAAAAAATCCCTGTTGCGCAACCTGACAGGCTGAATATCGAATTCACCCTGCGAGATTCTGATCATGTGATTCTTAATGCAGTGCAGAGGACCGGCGATATGGTGAGAAAGGAGCAATCCCAATACCATCAGCGCAACGAAGGTGACGGTGCAGACAATGAGGTACGTTTTCTTCAAGAGTATGCGTTGATCCTCGATGAACAGGTAATAGGGATGGTCGGGATCTAAGCCGATTTCGCGTCCCTGGCTGATGATAGTTTCAAAGTACCAGAGATTGCTCAGGTAGATCACGAACAATCCAAACATGATGGCGAATGACAGGTAGAACAAGAAGGGTAGCTGAAAAGATGGATTGACCAGATAGTTTCGGCGTTTGTGAACGACGGGTTGATCCAGATTTTGCACTTGTTTATTCATTGCATACTCTCAATTCTGGCAACCCTTTCTGGTGAAATTAATGAGGCTCATAGCATCGTCGGTTAGCCTTGGTCCCCACATGATGTCTTCCTCGGAAGTGTTGAAGTGGGATGAGATACTGTAAATCGTCGACAGGCTCAGCCAGGGTGCTCCGCTATTGCCTTGTCCGAAAGTATTGCCGGTAAATCCGATCTTTCCGGACTCCGCAAGAACAACGTCCGTTGGAAGCCGTACCAGATGTCGACCTTCATAGTGGGAGTCGGAGTAGCCGACAATCGTCAGTTTTCCCGGAGGCTGACCGTTGGTAATGCCGAGTGATCCAACGGTACTCTTACGTGTCGAGCGTAGGAATGCGTAGTCGAAGGGTAGCAGGTTGGCGTCTGTCAGCTCACCCCATCGACCGGGCACAGAGACACACTGAATGGCATAGACGTCCTGATTTTCCGAACCGTAGGCTCTGATAAACAGGAAGTTTTCGTTCCAGTCTCCACTACTGGTCATCACGCAGTGAGCTGCTGTCACAATAACATCATTGCTACCGGCAAATGCGGCAGAGCAACTTGAGATCTTACCGTCGTCTTTGGTGAATAGTAGTTTGCCGACTGCTGAGTACGGCATTCGGCCATTCTGGTCCCCACTTTCCACAGGATCTACTGGATCAAACTTACTCTTGCGCGGCGCACGGTGACTAGGAGCGAGAACAAGCTTTGGTTTGAATTTTATCCACGTCATTCCAGTCTTTAGTTGGTTCTTTTGGGAAAACTGAATACTCAGAGGTTGGCCATACGCAACCGAATTCACGCTCAATATGAGCAGTAACGAGAAAACCTGAAGAAGAAAAGGTGTTGTATCTTGCCAGCGGCTGTTGTTAACGGTATTAGAACGACTAACCGGTCCAGCGAACTTCGAAACGATATTCATTGAACGACCTCCTTGTAGTTCCAGAAATATCTTTTGGGCCACTATCCTGTGCCCCGAAACTTTAGGTTTGATCGTCGCCGGAATCCGAAAACGAATTCACACCCAAGTCCTAATCATACGCCTATGATCGCAGATGAGTATCTATTCTTTTGTCTGGGGTAAAAGCCGCACCGAATAAGGATGATATTGTGCTGATATTGCATGGTTCAAGATAAGGTTGTGCTTATGCTGGCGGTTTGTCGTGTCGTGTATAGTGTGTTTTTCTAAGAGAATGGGATGATCATCGAATGAGTGAATGGGACCTGGAAACCGTCAAATGTGAAATCGTTAACGATCATATAGCGATTGTGAAACTTGATAACCCACCTGTTAACGCACATTCTGCACAAATGCTCAGCGATATTCCGTTGATGCTGGACCGGATGAGTGACATCGACGAAGTTCGCGCGGTGATATTGACCGGGGAGGGTAAAGTATTTTGTGCCGGCGCGGACCTCAAAGGTCGCGGCCAGGGTGGGCCGGGGGCTCACTGGCAGAACAGTCGAAATGCACGGGAATGTTACCACTCCATTCGAGAGTGCACGAAACCCGTCGTTGGCGCTATCAATGGTGCAGCTCTGGGAGGTGGTATGGCCATTGCGGCCTCCTGCGATATTCTGATCGCTTCAGAAAAAGCAAAACTCGGGTTGCCCGAAATCGATGTGGGATTGCTCGGCGGTCAGCGTCACGCACAACGTTTGTTTTCTCACTCCCGTCTTCGAACCATGGCGCTAACCGGACAGCGCATTGATGGAGCAGAACTCTATCGAACTGGGGTTGTTGAAGCCTGTGTGGCGCCGGATGCGTTAATGGATGCAGCAATGGCAATGGCGAAGACACTCGCAGCGAAGAGTCCCGTCGCCATGAAGATGGCCAAGGGTTCGCTCAATGCAATTGAAGAGATGAGTCTGCGTGACGGTTATCGCTATGAGCAGAACCTGACAGGAGAACTCGGCAAGACGGAAGACTCCCGTGAAGCGATGCTTGCCTTTATCGAAAAGCGCGATCCTGTGTTCAAGGGAAGTTAGCGCTACACGAGCGCTAAATCAGCTCCACCACATCGCCAACACGAATCTCTCCTGGCGTACGGCAGTGTGCGCCAACGCCCAGGTTCTGATCCGCCTCCTTGACGACGCTGCGCAGGATCGATTTGTCAAAATCGAGATCGGCTTGGGGGCGAACTACCATGCCGCACCGCGGCGTCTTGGAGGAGACTTCGATGGTAACTTCGCCAATACGCAGAGTCTTGCCTACCCAGTCATTCTCAACGAGACCTTCTAAGCCATCGACCGTTTCGACATAGAAATTCGGACGAAAGCGTCTGATGTCCCATCTGGCTTCGGGGTTCTTAGCCTGCATAAAGGCAATTGACGAGGTTGTGATCAGGTTCAGTTCTTCGTTGTCAACAAAGGTTCCGGGAACAGAGACATGTTCCATCAGTATTTCAGGGAAGCCGGTAAAGTCGGGCATTGGTTCTCCTGGCTCCCGTCCAAAAACACTTACCATCTCCTCCTGAAATTCATCGGCATTCGGAATGTAGCGTTTATAAAATGCGAGATTTTCAGCTGGTTGCAACGGCCATAGCGTTGCCTCAACGCCTATCAATTCGGAAATCTTACCGTGTATGCGATCGTCATCACTGCCGATCATTTCGCCATCCGGGAATGTAATGTCGACTGCTTTGACTTCACCGTCGTCGGGCTCATGACGGTATCTGCATTCACACAACATCAGTTCAGGGTAGTGCTTTGCCCCTTGGATCTCCTGACGTACTTCGTCACGTATCGCCCAGCTTCTGTCTCCGAGAACACCGGTTTCCGATACGGTGCAGCGATCCAGCCGATCTCCCTGCATGGACTTTACCGGAAAACGCCAGATTTCTTTGATGGCACCTACTTTAGTCATTGTTTTTCTCGGGTGGGATTAGAAAGAAAATTAATCTACCAGTTCACCTGTTCTCGCATGGTTATGTCAACCCGTTGAAATGTTCACCTGATCCCGGCGGGGGTAGCCCTGACACCATCACGATGCAGTGCTCGTTGAATTCCAGGAAGGTTTAGAAAACGGAAGTGTTGATAAGTTTAATCCATCGTGCTGAAATGCTGTGGCGATCACAAAAAGGAAACAATGTAAAGTGCTGACCAATACTCTTATGCTCGTTAGGACCCATCCTCAGGATCCTGCCAGGGAAGACGAATTTAACGACTGGTACAACGGTAATCACGTGCCAGATGTGCTCAATGCGCCAAATTTTGAAGCTGCACTGCGATACAAAGAAGCAGCCACCTATATGGGCGAAGCACCACCCTATCTGGCTCTCTATTACGTTAGCGAGGACGACGTCGTGAAAGCGAATGTGGAGCTGATGGAATACCTCAATGCCCCAGATCCAAAACGGATGGTAATGCCGGAAGCAACCGGTAGGGGTGACGATTGGGAAATACATGCCGAGGGTGGCGGAACCAGACCAGGCGGGCTTATATCTGTGGACACCTGGGCGTTTTACTCCAAGACGATTGAAAAAGGGAATACGGACGTGTCACCAGAGGGTGCTGCCAAAGCGCTGCTGGTCGTTTACGCGGCACCAGCCGAAGGCGCGGATGCTGAAGAACTCAGTAAGTGGTATGACTGGCATGTCGATGACATTTTGACCACAAAAGGCTTCCGTTCATCGACCCGTTATGAACTGGCTTCGATCAATGCTGGTAGTGCACCTCAGTGGTGTGCCATCTATGAACTGGATAGAGACGATGTCGAGCAGGTTCAGGCAGATCTAGGTCAGGTTCTGGCGGTGGCCCCGTCCGGCGCGATTCCGACATTGGATGACGGCCGAATGGCGCTTGATGTAAGTGGATATATCTACATGACGCTTTGCGGCGCGCCGACCAAGGTGCACACGCTACTGCCAGACATGGCGGCTTCCTAGAAGCGAAAGTTAGAAACGAAAACTTTCGTTCGACATGGGCTGCTGTTCACCTTCATTGAACAGCAGCCTATCAGCGAGTTTTGAATAGAAAAATTCCCAGACTTCTTCGATGAGTCAATCAGTTGTTGAACTGATGTACCTGCAGACAGCGGCTATTGTAGCTGTCTCCTTTCAGTGTTTTGCTGACTCCCTCAAAGATGACAGCACTCCGGATGTCATCGGCAACCATGAGTATCCATTTCACGGGTATCTCGGCTGGTCCTGCTCATGTCGTGAAAACTGCCTCGGCAGGACGCGGCACCCTGTCATATTGGAAGAAATTGATGAAATCAAAGATTTGTGACTTGTTCGGCATCGAGTTTCCGCTGTTTGCCTTCAGCCACTGCCGGGATGTGGTTGTGGAAGTCAGCAAGGCGGGTGGCTTCGGTGTACTGGGTGCTGTCGGTCACACACCCGAATCCCTGGAAGTCGAGCTTGACTGGATCGATGCACACATCGATGGCAGGCCCTATGGTGTAGATCTGCTGGTGCCAACCAGTCTGGCCGGTCAGCAGGACATCTTGACCGTGGAGGAGATTCAGGCGCGAATCCCACCGGAACACAAGCGGCATGTGGAACAACTCCTCGCGAGTCATGGTATCGATACTGAGGATCTCTGGGATATCGATTTAGCTGATTACTACGGTGACTCCCTGCGTGAGGAAGCCGCCAGCCGCGTCATGGAAACCGCCTTTCAACATCCAATAAAAATGATCATAAACGCACTGGGTGTACCACCACCCTACATGCTGGAACAGGCAGCCGCGCATGGTATACCAGTAGGCGCTCTCACCGGCTCGAAAGAACATGCGCTAAAACATGCGGATGCAGGTGTCGATGTGCTGATCGTCTCCGGTACCGAGGCTGGAGGGCATTGCGGAGAAATTTCCACGTTGGTGCTGGTTCCTGAAGTGCTTGAAACATTAAAGACTGCTGGATTTGACCTGCCGGTTTTGGCAGCGGGTGGTATCGTCACAGGACGTCAGATGGCTGCCTGCATGACAATGGGAGCCGCGGGTGCATGGACCGGATCGGTATGGCTGACGACTGTTGAATCAGAGGTTACTGCCTCGATACGAGAGAAGATGATCCAGGCCGGTTCCAGTCAAACGGTACGCTCCAGAAGCCGATCAGGAAAATACACCCGCCAGTTACGTTCGGGCTGGACTGATGCATGGGTTAGTGAGGACGCGCCGGAACCGTTGCCGATGCCTCTACAAGGGCTCGTTACAGAACGTGCCCTTGCGAAGATCGACAAGCTCTCGGAAAGCGGCCATGCCGGAGCAAAGGATCTCGCCACTTATCTGGTGGGGCAGGGTGTCGGATTGATGAACAGCGCAACCAGTGCTCGACAGGTGGTCTACGATTTCATGGAAGACTTTATTGAAGCCATGGAAAGGGCCTGCGACATCATGAAGGACTAGGAGAAATCAGATGAACCAGTATTCACTCATGCCTGCAGCTGAAGCGTGTGTATTGGGCGCGCTGCTCGAACGATGGGCGACAGAGAAACCCGACAGTACCGCAGTAATCTTTGAAGACGGATCCAATTGCAATTGGGCTGAGTTGCTGGGTCTTACGCGTCGGGTTGCCGGTGGTTTAAACAATTTAGGCATCAAGCGGGGGGATCATGTGTTGTCCTGGCAACCCAACGGTCGCGAGGCACTGCTGACCTGGTTTGGACTGAATTACCTCGGGGCCGTTTATGTGCCAGTCAATACGGCCTACAAAGGCAGACTGTTGCAACATGTCGTGCAACTTTCCAATGCCTCTCACATGATCGTTCATAGTGCACTGGCACCAATACTGGAGGACATCGATTGCGGGCCGATTCTCACTGATATCATTCTGACTGGTACTACGGTCCAGGTTGGTGATCTCCATAGCCATAGTTTTGCAGACTTGATTGAGAGTTCAGCCAATATTGAACGTGCCAGTTTGCAGCCCTGGGAGACGGCCTATGTCATCTATACCTCGGGCACAACAGGGCCATCAAAAGCGGTGCTGTCATCTTATCTGCACGCCTATTCTTCTGTTTC
>JABHYO010000052.1 GCA_018656865.1 Gammaproteobacteria bacterium
GCACGCCGCTCCGTGAAGAAGCAAAAGGTCTGGCTGATATGAAGACTGATGCCGAATTAAAAAAGGCCTTGCTGAATCAATATCAGGCAGACGGAGTGAGCATAACGCCGATTGAACTTAACCGTGAAGTCAGTGGCATTTTGAACCTGAGAGAAGTGCGTCAGAATCTGCAGCAGCTGGAAGAAAGCGGCTCGATGGTTACCTATATACCAACGGATATATCCGACCGTGATTCCGTAGAAAAAGCAGTAGCCCAGGTGCGCGAAACATTCGGGCCCATTACAGGCGTTGTTCACGCTGCGGGTGTGCTTGCTGACAAGGAAATTCACCTGAAAACCGATGAGCAGTTCCAGTCGGTGTTCAAGACTAAAGTCCATGGCCTTTATAACCTGCTTTCCGCGACACGAGCAGATCCCTTGACGCATCTTGTTTGTTTTTCTTCGGTAGCAGCGAGAACAGGCAATCGCGGGCAGGTTGATTATGCGATGGCTAACGAGATTCTTAATCTGGTCTGCCATGCGGAAACTGCACAACGAGGTGAGGGTTTCCTCGCCAAATCCATTGGCTGGGGACCCTGGGCAGGCGGCATGGTTGATCCGTCGCTGGCAAGGCATTTCGAATCAATGGGCGTTGCCCTGATACCACCAGCCGATGGTGCGGCACTTTTTGCGGATGAGATTACGGGATTAAACGGTGATGGTCGCCAGATTGTCTATGGTGGCAACCTTGATAACTGGGGCGAATCAAAAAAAATTGCACCTATCGCCATTCGGGTACATAAGTCTCAGCATCAGTTGATCACCAGCCATGAAATTCAGGACCAGCCAGTGGTACCGCTGGCAATGGTTTCGGAATGGTGCCTTCGCATAGCAACCGCGTTCTATCCGAAAGCCTATATCGCTGAAGTCTCTGGTCTTAAGGTTCTCAAGGGAATACAGCTCAAGACCTTTGCTGGAATCGGTGACTGGCTGGATGTTGTCTGTGAAGAAATAGGCGCCGATCATCTGAACATGATGGTGAAGAACCCGGATGGGACGCCTTACTATCAGATGAGTATCAGTCTGACCAAAACGGAGGCGGCATCTGAGCCCTATGTTCAGGAAGAAAAATCCCTGCCGCCCTGGAAGCTCGCCACTGATCGTATCTACAAGGATCTGTTGTTCCATGGCAAAGACCTGCAAGTCGTAAAAAAATTGCTGGGCAGCTCAGACACTGATTGCATGGGGCTTCTACAGATGCCTGATGAATTCGATCTGAGTTCATGGCGGGTCGCGATGGTAGACGGTGGTTTACAGCTTGCTCTGCTCTGGGAAAGACACAGGTCAGGTCTGCCTTCTTTGCCAACTGGCTTCGGCAATCTGCACTGGCATACATCGGATAAGACTGATGAACCTATTACCTGTGAACTGGTCCTGCAGTCGGCGACAAAGCTGGCGGCAACCTGGTCAATGGTGTTTGCCAACGCAAAGCAGGAAATCATCGCCACTATGGATGATGTCATTATTCATGTCTTGCCCGGTGGATCTTCGGGAGCTGCCTAACTCGTTTCCGTCCTGAGAAGAGCTGCTTTCAGGGAAAAATAGTGCGACGTCTCAAAGTCGTTGATTAATGAATCAGGAGGTTTTCAGGAAACGAGCACTAAGGTGTTGAATTCCTGGACAGGAACTAACCCATATGCCGAAGAAAAAAAGTCTTAGGTTTCAGCCGATTGCGGTTGTTGGCCGGGGTTGTGTACTGCCGGGTGCCAGCAATGTTGAGGAACTGTGGAAGGTTCTGAGCGATCAGCAAGTGGAAATCAGCTCTGGTTCCGAGGACAACTGGCGAGTCGATCAGGATCGGCTGACCTCATACAACGATGGTGAATTCACACCAGACAAAATGTGGTCCACGCAAGGCGGATATGTCAGGGGCTTTGACGACAGTTTCGATTCGAATCAATTTGAACTGAGTGCCGATTTGCTACAAAACCTGGACCCGGTTTTTCTCTGGTCATTGGAAGCCGCTCGACAGGCGAAGGCCGAAGTTACTACGAAATTTAGCGCAGCCAGGTCTGGTGTGGTGCTGGGTAATTTGTCTTACCCGACAAGGGCGCAGAGTCAGTTCGCCGAAGAGGTCTGGCTGAAAGAAATGTTTGGTAGCGGCAGCATCGAAACCAGTTCTGAGAACAGGTTCATGTCAGGTCTGCCAGCGATGATAGTTGCCAGGGGCCTGGGATTCGAAGGTAGCACCATGGCGCTGGATGCAGCCTGTGCATCCGGCCTGTATGCCGTCAAGACTGCCTGCGATCAGCTTCAGGATGGTTCCAGAGACCTGATGCTGGCTGGTGGTGTAAATGCCGCAGATCCACTATTTATACATATGGGTTTTTGCGCTCTGAACGCCTTGAGCAAGACCGGCAACAGCCGGCCATTCCATCAGGATGCTGACGGCCTGATTCCTTCCGAGGGTGCCGCCTTTGTCGCGCTGAAACGATTGTCGGATGCCCGCGCCGACAACGATCATATCTACGGCGTAATCAGGGGAATTGGCCTGTCCAATGACGGCAGAAGCGGTGGGTTTCTGTCACCTTCATCTGACGGTCAGATTCAATGTATGAGCAGTGCTTATGAGATGTGTGACCTCGCACCTGACGACGTTCAGTTTGTTGAGTGTCATGCGACGGGTACCGTCGCAGGCGACGGCGCCGAGCTCACCAGTCTCAACAAAATCTTTTCGAAAAATGATGACCTGGCCCTTGGTTCCCTGAAAGCCAACCTTGGACATCTGGTCACGGCGTCAGGTGTTGCCGGGCTGCTGAAAGTGCTTCTCTCTATCGAGAAAGGCGTCATACCAGGAACACCGAATTCAACGCCATCTATCAAGGCAGTCTCGGACAGCGGCTTTCGTGTACCTGCAGACAGCGAACCCTGGCAGCCCGATGTTCCGCGGCTGGCGGCAGTGAACAGTTTTGGTTTCGGCGGCAACAACGCACACCTGTTGGTGCAGGAACATGATGATAAGGTCAACGCAGAAACAGATGCGGGCAACAAACCTGACCCCAGCTTCGCGATCGTTAACCTTGGAGTTCGAACCGGCCTCGACGCCGATACAAGTGCGTTCAGCCTAAGAGTTTGCGGCGCGGATGGTGGTTCGTCCCCGGCAGAAGACAAGATTCATCTGACGGCAAAGTCTCTCGCCTTTCCTCCGGCCGATCTCAAAGAAACTCTGGGGCAGCAACTCGTCCTTCTGCACCTGTTACCTGAATTGGAATCCGGACTTGCTTCCACAGATTCAGCTCGCACCGGTATTTTTATCGGCATGCAGACAGACAATGAGGTGTGCCGTTATGGCTTGCGATGGCGTTTACCTGAACTCTCCCAGGACTATCCAGCGATTGATCGATTAAACCTGGACGAAGAAGTCATCCCGCCCCTTGTCGCTGCTGGTGTTCTGGGCAAGATGCCGAATCTGCCTGCAAACAGGATCAGCAATCAGCTGGATATCACCGGGCCAGGGTTCACGGTATCAAGGGAAGAACTATCCGGTGATGCCGCGCTTGAACTGGCAATGACTGCCATTCAGAGGGGGGAGCTGGACGCCGCGATTGTCGGCGCAGTAGATCTTGCGAATGAGCAGGTTCAAGCCGAAGCGGTCTCGCGTCTTCAGAATGTCAAAGGTAACAACTCTTCTGAAAATAGAGACACCGCCGATGCCGCAGTTTTGCTGCTTATCAAATCAGAGGCACAGGCCATCGCAGACGGCGATGAGATTCTTGCGCTCATTGAGCGTAGTGATCCGCAGGCACGGGAAGAAAATGCCGATGACGAAGTTGCTACGCAGATTGATACTGGACTGAAAGGTGCTCATGCAGCCGAAGGGTTGCTCAACATCGCAACTGCGGTGCAGAGGGTTCGCGCAGGTGTCAGTGTGTCTTCTCCGACGAAAACCAGAATCCAGTCGGCACACTGCACTATTAAGAACACATCGCAGTTTGGTGAAACTTCAAGCTGGCGAGTACATCCTTCGAGCGGTGAAAATGTAAACAAAGATGTCTTTGGCACCCTTGATCTACCGCAGTTGGAAACCTATTCAGCCAAGGATCGAGCCGCGCTTGTTGAGAAAATAAAAGCTGGCACGACCGGTGGCCGTGGCAAATGTAGACTTGCTCTGGTTGGGAACCCAGATGAACTACCGCAACTCAGAGAAAAGGCTATTCAGGGTATTTCATCCGAAACAGGATTGAAGTCCTGGTCACTCCAGGGCATCAGCTTTTCAGAAGCTGCCATCAAGGGAGAGCTGGCATTTGCGTTCACCGGCGCTGCTTCTGCCTACCCCGGAATGGGGAATGAACTATTCCTGAGCCTGCCTCATCTCAACCGACAGCTCGCTGAACGTATGCCCGCAGCGGCGAGGGCTATGCAGACGGCTTTTGATAATGATAACGGCGATCATGGCTTACCTTTTTATCAATTAGCCGGATCCTCATACCTATGCCAGCTTCATGCACGAATTGGTCAGGACCTGCTTGGTCTGGAACCTACTGTGGCGCTTGGCCTTTCATCCGGTGAAACAAATTCAATGTTTGCCTTTGGTGTCTGGAAAGAGATGGACTCTCTGCTCGAAGACATAGATGAAACAGAACTTTACCGGTCAGCCCTGTCTGACCGATATACCTCTGTGCAAGAAGCCTGGGGAATGGACGAGGGAGAAGCTGTTCAGTGGGTCAGCCTCAGAGTCCTGGCTTCGGTAGAAGATATTGCGCGAGCCATTGATGAAGAGCCGCACGCCTATCTGACTATCATTCAGTCAGACAATGATGCCGTTATCGGCGGTGACCCTGGTGCCTGCGAAGCAGTGCTGGCGAAACTGGGCAATCCTGAAACCGTACCGTTAAATCATGATCTGGCGGTGCATTCTCCTGTTGTTGAGCCTTTTGAACCCGTCTGGCGCAAACTTCACACGAGGAGAACATCAACAACTGATGGCGTCCGTTTCTATTCCTCCTTTCACAAGGGAGCCTACAAGCCAACGAGGAAGTCAGTTGCTGACGCGCTGACTGGGCAGGCGTTGGAGACCATCGATTTCAGAACAATTGTGGAATCTGCCTGGGAGGACGGAGTAAGGGTATTTGTGGAACAGGGACCCAGAAACAGTTTATCAAGTGCCATCGACAGCATCCTCGGTGACAGACCTCATCTGGCCGTCTCCATGGATCATAGTTCTGTCCCGTCAATGACCCAGCTTTACAGAACTGCAGCAACGCTATGGAGCCACGGCATTGGTGTCGATCTCTCAAAGCTAAGATGCAACCTTGTCAATGAAGAGGAAGCAGCGCCATCAGCAAGTATCGCTTTTGATCTGCGTCTGGCACCGATCATGGCTCAACGAAGCTCTTTTCAAAGTACACCGGAGATTTACAGGCCACCGGCACATCAGGCTGGTCCAGCAGAAGGTCGTCTCATTCCTATGGCACCGGCGCTTGCTCGTACAGTGCCAGAAGTTCAGGGGTTGCA
>JABHYO010000041.1 GCA_018656865.1 Gammaproteobacteria bacterium
CACACCATCCAAACCCCCGACCAGGAGGTGATCACCGATCACGGTTGGGGGTGCACTTATGCCCGGATCACAGAACTCGCGCCCGCGGCATGTCGATTCTTCGGGCAACCAGCGCCACATGACCTGACCATTTGAGAGGTCTACTGCGAACAATCCTGGATTCGGTTCGCGGTCATAGGTTGCTGCATCATTCTCATAGACCATATCGGAAACAGGTATGTAACCCACACCGCCTGACGCTGCCATTCCGAAATGGATACCGCCCTGAATTCCGCCGCGTCCCAGCTGGATTCGCCAAATCTCCTCGCCGGTTTCAGGGTCAAGGGCAAATGCATCGCCGGATTTCTGACCCGCAAGAATAAGGGGTTTTCCCGCCTTGCTGTGAGTCAGGATCATACCGGTGCCAATGTCATAGTCGGGTCCTTCGTCTTCCGGACAGTTCGGCCCGCGCACGTTGGCGAGGCATGCGTTGTTCCAGACATCTCCGCCGGGAGTTGCCTGGTAAACCCAATTCTGTCGCCCGGTATCAAGATCAAAGGCTATCACTGCATCACTGGTAGGGCCGGCCGGACCAGAATAATTATCGCCGGTACCGACATACAACTGACCCCGCTCGAAGTCGAGCGCCGGTGAATTCCAGATTGACGCACCTGAAGTTCCATACAACTGTGTACCAACGCTATTTTTCTTCTGACGCGTCGCCGGTTGCTCTACGGAATATCCCATCCAGATGACTTCTCCAGTATGGGCATTCAACTTGGCCACTGCTCCACGAAAGGTACAGCACTCATAGTCCGGGCGTGATGCACTGATGTCTTCATGGGAGGCGAAAGGCACATAGGCGACATCGCCAATTACCCTCGGCGAACCCGTGACCGTCGCATTAACGTGTTTGTGTGGACGACGTTTCCACAACAGTTCGCCGGTGCGTGCGCGGACGCCATAGACGTTACCGAGGTGATCCCCAAAGATGGCGACAGGTTGTGGATCAACATCACCCTCCTTCCACTCAGTCAGGCTGATTGTCGTGCGAACCTCCGCGCTGGCATGAAACGTCCAATGAATACATCCTGATTTAGCGTCGAGCGCGTAAACAGTGCCGTCCTGACTACCCATGTATAGCCAACCACCTGCAAACGTAGGCTGTGAGCGCAACTGAAGGGCATCTGGCAGGACGATGGCCCAGGCAAGCTTCAGGTGCTCAAGCTCTCCTGGATTCAGGCCGGCCTGCTTGAGAGTCTGGCTGCGTGTGTTGTTGAAATCGAACCCCCAGTCCCTTGGTGTTACCTGTCTGGCGGCATCGAAAGCCGGATCTCCGCAAAGAGGCAGATTTACCTCCCGCAGCTTGCTGCCAAGTTGCTTGTTGGTCAGATACTCAGCAACGGCCTGTTTTTCCTCCACTGAGAGCAACTGGCCCTGGTTTTTCATGACGCCTTTGTTCAGAGCATCAAGAACATGGTCTGCTGACATCATGCGGAGAACGGAAGGTCTTGGAGCCCTCGCGTCGGGTGTAGCGTGACAGCTGATGCAATAGGTTTGATAAATGAGTTGCCCCGGCTCTACCGCCAGTTCTTCCTCCGAAAAAGGTCCCGACGCATGTCCGGTCATGCTCGTTGTGGTCAAGAACACAGCAAACAGAATCTTCGCCAGTCGTCTTAGAGAGTGCATCCGCTCACCTTTCTGGAATCGTTGTAGTTATAGAGGTTTTACGCATGTTGGATATATCTGTATCTCGAGTCAATACCCTAACGGATTACCTGTTAACGACCGTCACAAGGCAAATAGACGGAACAACTGCTAGAGTGGCAGAACTCTATCAGAACGATCTGGAGATAAGATTCATGGTATCGAAAGCAGCAATCGCTCGTTCGAAACTCGATCACCCTCTGATTGACGGCGACAGCCATATCATTGAATACACGCCTCTTTTGCTCGATTACATCCGCGACGCAGGCGGGAATGAGCTTGCCGTTCGCACGGAACGGGGCGCAAAGTCGACCGGCTGGTATGGATTGAGCGATGAAGAAAAGCGTTACAATCGTGCCATGCGCGGCCCCTGGTGGGCATTCCCGACGCGCAACACTCTTGATCGCTGTACCGCGATGTTGCCCCGACTCTACTACGAACGCATGGCTGACTTTGGCCTGGACTTCATGGTGTTGTATCCAACCCTGGGATTGTTCCTCGGCCAGGGACAACACCGCGCGATTGCCTGCCATGCCTACAACGAATATGTCGCCGACAGCTACCGAGAGTTTGCTGACAAAATGACACCGGTCGCATCGATTCCGATGAGCACACCCGAAGAGGCACTGACCGAACTGGATCATGCACACGCACTTGGATTGAAGGTGGCGATGATTCCTTCCTTCGTGCAGAGACCAGTGCCTCGTACGGCTGAAAAGTATCCTGATGCGGCCAGAGTCGATACCTGGCTCGACAGCTTCGGCATCGACAGCGCCTATGACTACGATCCGGTCTGGCAGAAATGTATTGAACTCGGTTTCTCCGTTGCCTCTCATTCTGGCGGCATGGGTTTTGATGACCGCAAATCGATCTCAAGCTATATGTACAACCACATGGGACATTTCGCCGCAGCAGGCGAAGTTCTTGCCAAGAGCCTTTTGATGGGTGGCGTCACGGCTCGCTTCCCGGATTTACGCATCGCGTTGATGGAAGGCGGTGTCCAGAACGGCGTCCGACTCTATGCTGACCTCTTCGGCCGCTGGCAGAAACGTAACCCTGCTGGCCTCGAAAATCTGAACCCGGCAAATCTTGATCTGGAAGAAGCGCACCGGCTGTTCCAAGAATATGCGAGTTCTGCAGTAGCAGGCAAACTGGATCAACTGAATGAAACATTGTCGGTCAATCCACAGGTGGTGGAACCTCAACACCGGGACGATTTTGCCGCCATGGATGTGCACTCTGAAGAAGACCTGCGCGATCGCTTCATTCCGAACTTCTACTATGGTTGCGAGGCTGACGACCCCATGTCGAGTATCGCCTTTGATCGGAGAATCAATCCCATGGGTGAACAAGTCCGCGCCATCATGAGTTTCGACCTTGGCCATTGGGATGTCACCGATATGACCCACGCCGCAGCAGAGGCTTATGAACAGGTCGAGGATGGTTTATTCAGCCTGGAGGACTTCCGCAAATTTGGCTTCGAGAATTCCGTGCACCTGTACGCGGACAACAATCACGATTTCTTCAAGGGAACTGCAGTTGAGAGTGAGGCTGCAGAAGTACTAACTGCCTGAAACCTCAAGGGTTTCTGCAATGGCGGATAGAATCTCATCGATACCAAATGGCTTTGTCACTATACGGTCAAATCCGGCAGCAACCATTTCCTCACGATCAACGAGCGTCGCGTTTCCTGTGACCGCGACAACGGGAATGGTTTTGGTCGTCTCTTCAGCGCGCAACAGAGCCAGCGTCTCAAAGCCGTTAATGCCTGGCATGTTGATATCCATCAGGATCAGATCCGGCCGATGCTTTACAGTTGCACGGACACCATTCTCGCCATCGGCCTCTGAAAGCACTGAAAAATTATTCACTTCCAGGATGACTTCAAGCAACTCCCGATTATCGACGTTATCCTCAACAATAAGTATTACGCTCAAGAAAAACTTCTCATGAGACTTCCCTCAAAGGTAGTTCGAGAACAAACTGATTATACTGGCCAGCAGCCTTGGTAAAAATCTGTCCACCATGCAACTCAGCAAAAAACTGGCAGATCGCCAACCCAAGCCCTGTGCCTGGTGTGATGTTGTCTTGATTTTCTATCTTAAAAAATCGGTCAAATACTCTTTCCCTGTATTCTTCCGGTATGCCGGGCCCCTGATCGCTGACACTAACCCGCAATGTCTCATTATCAACTGTGTATTCAAGTTTAACCGTGCTCTCTTCCGGGCTGAACTTCAAAGCATTTGAGAGCAGGTTCAAAATAATCTGCCTGAATTTAATCTCATCCAGCATTACTTCTGTCGTACGAGACACATCGACCGGCTCGATCTGCATATTGATGCGTTTTTTTCGCACATCCGGTTCCACCATCTGCAGACAAGCAGCCAGCGCTTCTTCGAGGTTGACCGCAGAAGGGGAAAAATCCATTTCACCCGCTTCTATGCGGGCGCTATCGAGCAGACCGTTAACCAGCTCCAGCATATGGGCACTACCACGTCGAATCTTTTCGACCTGCTCATGTTGTTTGTCATTAAGTTCACCTGAGTATTCTCGTTCGAGCACCTCTGAAAATCCCAGGATCGCGTTAAGGGGTGTTCTCAACTCATGGGACATGCCGGACAGAAATTCATCCTTCGCCCTGGAGGCTTTTAACAGGTTTTCCTGCACCGCTCGCTGCCAGGACAGATAAAGAGTTGCTAGAGCGACCAAAACAACGATCACGCCTGACAGGCTCGCGAGATACAGGTAGTAAATAACGGTCTCACCGGCAAATAAATTGGGTGGAACCAAATCAATGGTGTGCGCATATACCAAAAACAACAGATCGCTAATGAGAAATACAGTAATAAGGATGCCGTAGCGAAGCCCGCCAAAAAACATGGCAAATACGGGCAGGACCGGGAACCAGAGCAGTGACGTAGAGCCGTAACCACCATCAAGAAACGAAAAGAAAATAAGCACAGCTGTGGCGCTGAACGTGAGAAACTTACCGGCCAGGTTCACAGATCGGGTTGCACGAAAAATAAAAGGTGTCGCCAGTGTAAACAGGGTACAACTGCCAAGAACCATTGCGGGCATAAGCAAAAATCCTTCCAGCACCCCTCGGGATAGAGTAAAACCCGCAACAAACACAGAAGCAATCATGCTGGAAATAACGAGCGTACGTCCACGAAAGTACTCGTTGATAGAAATGTGCCGCACTTCATCCGGGATGAAATACTCAATCAATTTGGTAAACACGATCGCAGACCTTCCAAGACTAAATCATAGAAACCCTTTTCGACACCGGCGTCAACTCAAGCGAAGTGTCGCAAATTTTATTTGGCTTTAGGGGTATAAAAAATTCTGCTGCCGGATGGTGACATCCCTGCCCTGATCGTGCGCCAGCGCGGCAACATAGCCGGCCTTAGTCTCAATCGATTTGATAGACCAGCGATCTGGATGATGAGGATTCTTCACATCCTCTTCTAATCCAGCATCAGCTTCGCCGCGCGACATCACGGTAAATTGAGGAAACCCATACGAGTAGCCTTCACCCAGGGCTTTGCCGTAGGCCTCTTTCTGAGTCCAGATCCGATAAAAAGCCATCTCCTGAAGCTCAGCCGGTTGATTCGACAACGCAGTTCGCTCAGCCGGTGAAAAACTTCTTTTTGCCACTGCCTGCCAGTCGCTGATATGGCCGATATTTTCAAGGTCGATGCCAACACTACCACCGCCGGAAACAGCGATAAGCACCAGACCATTGGCATGGGACAGGTTGAATTCGAATTTATATCCTGACAACGCAGGCTTGCCCTGTTCGTTGTAGCTGAAACCCAATTGGTTCGGCTCACAATTCAAGCAGGAGGCGAGCAGGTATCTGAGCGCAACTCTTGAGCGCAGGAATCTTTGCTGGTCTCTTTCAAAGACAAATTTGGAAACACGATCCTGCTCATCAATAGAAAGGCAGGCAGCACCATCTCCGGGAATTGGTGACGACAAATCAACTCGCCAGATATCGATTAACATTGCGGTAGTGACTAACGGCCCAGCAGATCTGTAGCGATACGCTCGGCGGGGGTAAGCTCGTCTTTGCTGTAGTCTGCGGACGCAGTCTTATCCAGCAGTGTCTGCATGGCCTTCCCCATGTCAGGCAACATCTGCAATGTTGAAGATAAAACCTGCTGAGTCTCCGACTTTTCCCCTGAAGTGCTGCCAAGAAGTTCTGCAAAGCTTTCATCTGCTTCTATGGGTTGGTCATAGATTCCAGGGCCAAGTGAATTGATGGCGGCCAGAACCCGCTTTGCCCTTTCGGCGTAGGGTAGTGCTTTCAATTCCGCCGGCTCAATGCCTGCACCCACATAAAAATCCTGTCTTCCGTAGTCGACTGGGAACTCCAATCGCTCCTTGCGTGGCTCCAATGGTAGCCCACCTGCAAAACACAGGGGCACGATGGGAAGGTTGTGATTGACCGCGAAATCAATCAACACAGAACTGACTTTTAACGTAGGCTGGCCCGCCTGCCAGGCTCTGGTTCCGTCCACATGCACAAGCAATGATCGCGGATTGTCATCGAGCGTTTCACTGAAATCATTAAGAATACGAAACATATCCGATGGATCTTCGCGATCAAAAAAGAGCATCTGCAATGGATTGGTGTTTGGCATTTCTGCCTCTGCCAGGTGGAAGATGTTGGCAACCCAGGTTCCCAGGTGCTCTTTTTTTGCAATGGCTTCCGTAGGTGTGTGACTCAGTACTGTGACGATGCTAAGAAACTGAAAAGTTTCGACATACATCTGATGGTTACCAAGATAAAGCACTGGCCGACCGATGTTGGCCTCGAAGTTATCCGGGTCAGCAAGGATGAGTCGTCTCACAAATTTCTGAATCAGCGAAATGATCAGATCATTGATCATATGACGCTCACCAGCAGATCTTTCAACCCAATAGTCTCTCACAAACTGCCAGTCGATCGATTCAGGACTGCCTTCCACAGTACATCCCTGGTCATCGGTACGACGACTCAATTCAAATCTGTTCAAGGGTGAGTTCCGACAAAGCCCAGCAGCATCCATTTTGACCAGAGCCGGGTGCAGTTTTAGTTCGTGGCCAACATGCTCGCTTGTTGCAATCGTCTCAACCAGACTCTCAGAATCTGCGCCATAAACCTGCTCAAGGGTTCCGGGCAACCAATTACTGGCGGCGACGTCGGATTCATTAACGCGGGTTCTTTGTCCATCCCGCTGACCAATAGCTGCCGCATCGACGAAAGCCTGACCTGCGAAAAAGGTCTTCCTCTCTATGGGAGGCAAGCTACCGAGAGGTCCCTTGGGCATGAGTACTTCTGTAAGCCTGAAATCAGCGACAAGTGACTCTCCATCCAGCAGGTAAACATGAGTGCATGGGAACCGTCTGGCGCGAATATCAACGAATCTTGCTTCGACCCTGAGTGTGCCTGATGTCGGCATCTGACGATAAAGGTTCAGTGCTTCAATTCGGAGCGGGTAAGCGGCATGGTCTTCGAGTGTATTTTGACACCAGTGCTGCATATTGTCATGAGGAATGCAGTGCAGTGCAGCATCGAGTACGCCAGGATTCAGTTCTCCGGCAGGAACACCATTTCTATCGAGGTCCAATATGCCACTGGCACCGTTTGTTCCTAAGGTGAGATCGCTTAGCAACTGGAATGCAGGTCCGTGGAACAGGGAGCTGGACTCATAGAGGTCAAACAATGCTTCGCCATCTTGAAGTGGTTCAATACCAGGGTTGGCAGGCTCAGGATAAGTATCGCCAAGATGAAACTGCGCGCTTGCAACAAGTGTCTGGGTTTCATCACTGTTCTCGGTAAACAGTTGTACTTTCACGGTGTGATCGACAGTATCATCGACAGTGTCATCGGTGGTAGATACTGTTTCGGCTCGAATCTTCACCTCAGGTTGCCCAAGAGCCAGCCATGACTTCGCATCAGCTCGGCTGACTGCCAAAATTCTCTTTTCTGGATGCTGTTGGAGAACGAACTGCGCCATCAATTCCAGCTCATTCATCATTGGAACCGAGGCAATGGTGTAGGTGGGACAGTGGTCCCCTAACCAGGGCGATGATTCAAGGCTGATGCTGGCTTTGCCATCGGCATCAAAAACCGATTGTGCCGTAGACGAGTTCTCTACTTCAGATTCGATCTGCTTATATTTTCCTTCAGGGTCTTCAACAATTCGCATACCGATTCGTGGTGCGTGATAGATTTTGAGTCCATCTGCCCAAAGCCTGGCACTGCCCTTGATCCAGCATTGATCTTGTTCAACAGCCAAATCCAGACATTCAAAGTCTACCGTGATCAGCTTTTTCCTGGGTGTTACCTGCCCGCGATAGTGCCATTCTGTTTCATCTTCAATCAGGATGGGTTCAAACCTGGGGCACGTGAAAGTTTCGTGCATTCCCTGACTGATCATATACGCCTGCATCACTTGCAACATGGCTTCGATGCCAAGAGACCCTGGCTGCACGGGATCCTGGTAGAAATGAGACTTGAAAAACCACTCTGTGATATCCACATCCTTTTCGCCGCGAATACAGCCTGCCCCCTTTTCGCCACCTTTAGGATCAAGGCAGGTGATTCGATCTACCATCAACAAGGTTGAATTGGGTAGATGCAATGTGGGATGAGAAAAGTATTCCGGAGGTCTGGATTCCAGATCTATTGTAACGTTAGAAGCCTGTTCAAGCAGATGCCGCTCATGGTCAGAAATGGCTAGGCCTTTCTGATTTTCCATGGCATCGGGTGGGAAGAAGCCGAACACGGTTTTCATGGTGTAAACAGCTTCGCCATCAATCGTGCAGCTCACTTCAAAATTCTCGACGATCAGCTCACCCAGAACAGAAATCGACGTCAGCTTAACGCTGGTCTTGAGTGTGCCGTCTCCCGGAACAATATCTCTGTGCTGTGTGCCAGTACCATCAAGATTTCTGAAAAGCAGATCGCTTTCGGCGTAGTTTCGACTCAAGGTGTATGAGGCGAGCCAGCCGCATGGCTGTAGCGCGATTTCCATCAGGACACAAAATGGCATGGTTCTCGCGCCGTTGTCAGAGAAGTACCAGGCATCGACCGGGATATCGTAGAGTGCTTCTACATAACCGCCGGATTTCATGCTGGCCATCTCTCCTTCCAATGCAACGATCCGCGTCATGAAATGATAGGGTGGTCCAGGCAGTCTGGGGCTTCTGAGCGGCCCATCGTAGTGAGCGAACCCCTCACCAAAGGCAAGAGATGGTTGTCCAAGAGCGCAACTGATCAGTGACTGATAGTCGAGAGGAAAGTCGCCGATATGGGCCAGCGGCCTGGTGTCGGGAGAAAGATCCTGCAACTCCGGCATACTTGTCAGCGGCCAGTCAGGCACCAGTTCAAGTCCAAGACGCTCGCACAGGAATGCTTTTCTGCCATCAACCGTACACAGGACGTGCGCGTAAAGTCTGGGTTCGTTACCAACGACTTCTTCATCGACAAAGACTTCATAAACCAACTGTTTCGATTCCGGTATCACCTGCCCCCTGCAGACAAACTTGTATCCAGTGTCGCGGACCGGTTGATAACGCCATCCATCTTTATGCAGGGTATGGCCCCTTGCGCCCATATAAAAGGCCATGGCTTGGAGACAGGCATCTGCCATCAAGGTTCCTGGCATACACGGGTCATTCTTGAAGTGGCCATCGAAAAACCAATCGTCCGGATGTACATCCTCGATGATGCGCATATAGCCGCGACCCGCTGGGCCGCCGTTCGGTTCAAAGTTCGTCACTTCACCAAGAAAATTGCCACTTCCCTCCGGCGAGCGGGGTGTTCTGGTGTGCGTGTGAGCCCAGGCGAATTCATCACCGAAGCAGGCTTGCAGATCGCCTCCTAAATATGACGCAATGTCATTTCGACTGAAGCTTGTTTTGTCACAAACAGCGAAGGCAACACCCGGTTCGACTTCAGGTGTAAAGTCCGCTGTTTCAGCATCCCAGAGAACACCAGCCGAGTCTTCGAGTTCACCGATATTGAAAAACCCGGCCTGACCATTACGCACTGAGATTCTTTTCTCGCCATTGATGTGACAGTCGTAGTGGAAGAAGAAGAGACGCACATCACCCTGTTGAGCATGCCCATCCACTTTTATTTCGTACTCCAGGGTTTCACCTGGCTTCGGTAGATCACCATGAAAAACGAGTTCACAACCCAGCAATCTGTAGGCGCGATTTCCCTTATTGTGGAAGTCGATACCGAGCCATGAAATAAGAAGCAAGTCTGCCTGGCCCGATTCGATAAAAATACCAGGTGGCATCCGGCCATGATGCAGATACCAACTGTCTTCATGCACATCTGTTTCTGTCCAGATGGTGCCGAGACCCATAGACCCGGCTTCGCCCTCTATGCCAACGACACGATCACACAACAATAGCGGTGGTTCCGGCATGCGAACCTGAACGGCGTACTCATCCTGCTGCTCAAAAAGTGACCCGAAGACCTCTGAGATCCTGCCACCAGCCAACACTTCCAATTGCTCCCTGGAGAACTTTGGACCAGGCAGAATGGCCGCCTCAGCCAGCGGCACAGCAGGTATTGTCAGTAGCTCTGCGGTTCTCGTCATAGGCGCATCAGTTCCAGAAAGCGGCGCCGTTGAAATGCTTGCATCGGGTAGTACTGTAGCGATATCAGCTGAATTAGGGTCAGCGCCAAACAGAACAGCCTGCATCCGGCTCATTGTCTGGGTGAATGCCTGCTGGCCCTGCAATTGCGCCGCGAGGAACGACTCATGTGCATCGCGCATTTGCTGGTGACTGTTGATCAACAGCTGATGCTCCGAAGGAATTTGCCCCGACGCTGCCAGCGGTATCTCGTCCCGCCTGATTTCAGTCGTCCCCGGAGAAGGAGGAGATACGGCATCTTCCGATTTTGGCGACGGTTTGGGTTTAGATTTAGGTTTCGGTTTCTCCGG
>JABHYO010000171.1 GCA_018656865.1 Gammaproteobacteria bacterium
CACAATCTCGCGTTCTGCACCTTCGATATTTTTTGCCAGTACTGTATCGATCAGTTCTTTGCAGGTTGCCTGCTCATTATAGACCGGCAACACAATCGAGAGTCGGGGTAGCTTCTCTTCGCTTCGCTGTTTCGCCTTGCGACAAACCACGACGGCACCATTGCCCCGAGGCCAACTTCGGATGTCACAAAATCCGCAGCGAACGAGAAGTGCTGAGAGACTGTGGGTATCAAAATATGCTGCTCGAGGAGCCCTAAACGCCGACCGATATGCTTTCTGCCGACGCGCCCGAAGGCCATCTACCGTTGGCAGGGTCAACAGCAGAACCCCTCCAGGTTTTAGAAAAGAATGCACATGTGCTAATTGTGCTGCCGGGTGTGACTTCTCGCCCAGCACCCCCATCAGAATGCAGGCGTCAATTTCTCCTGTCTCTTCTCGCGGCTTAGGATCGTCCGTTTTTAGCTCAAGAACTTCGATACCTTGAGTACAGGCCATCTGCGTTAACCCGCTTGCTTCAGATCCAGCAACCACTATCCGGCGGAGGCTGCCTTTGCTGTGTCCTTGCAGCCACTCCAGCAACTGCGCAGGCGACAAGGCCCCGATTAACGTTGGTGCATCTGAGAATCTCTCAGCAAGCGTATACTCCAAGGCATCGTCACTTGATTCCGGAAACGGCGTGGCAAATAGCAACTCGCAGTCAAAACACCTGAAAAGACGTCGATTATTGACCTGAAACTCGTACTCGGTATTTAGGCTTGCGCATAATGGGCAGTCGCGTTGAATAACATTCATCTAGTGAATTTTAACGATTTTTTGTATTGGGGAACTTGAGTTGGAAATCGTAACGCCACCTTCAAGGCTAAAATAATAATGTGGCCGCCACTCATATCGACCTAAGCCGTAGAATGCGGCTACCACTATCAGTTGTCTATTCTGGCCTATCATGAACCGCTATAGCAAATCGATAAGCGCTGTTGGCTTCCCTCAATCCGTATGGAGACTTTGGTTTTTTTCCGTACTTTTCTCTCTGGCAGTAGTAGCTTTTCTTTTCCCTCAACACCTGTCGTTCCGGGCATCACCGATGATTGGATCGACGTGGTCGTTGCAGGACCCATCTGTCAGTGGCTGGACCTTTATGCCTGGCCTTAAAGTCCTGCTGTACGAGATTTTTGAGCACGGCAATTTCCTCTGGTCATCTTTAAAGGGGCTCGGCATGCCGGTACTGGGCAACGAGGTGCAGGAAGCGCCACTTTATCCGCTGACGCTGGCCTTGTTGTGGGTTCCGGAGCCGTACTTCTGGAATTCTTTTGTCAGTCTACGCTGGCTGCTCCTGGGCTCGGGTGGATTTCTGCTTGCTTACCGCGTGTTCGGACTGGAGCGTGCCGGAGCACTGGCTTTCGTCCTCACCTTCTCTTTTGCTTTTTGGCACCTGCGGTGGATGAATCATCCCTATCTCAACGGGATGGCCGCAGGAGTCTGGTACTGGTATTTCCTGTTATTACTGATCGGGGGTGGAGATGCCCGATTTTCAGCCCTGCGAGCGATCCCTGCGCTGATTGGCCTGACGGTTTCTGCCTACTCGGTCATTACCTGTGGCTTTCCTGAAGCCTCGGTCACCGTTGCCGCCATCACTGTGATCCTGACCGCAGTCTTTCTGTTTCGGCGCGCTGTCTTCAAACGGCAACATTTGCTTGCCGATATTCTAGTGATACTCACAGCCCACGGCTTGGCACTGGCATTGGCTGCGCCGCAAGTCTTTGCCCTGATTGAATTCGTCGGCCTGACTTCCCCAGGCCGTCGAATCGGCCTTGGCCTTTATCAGAGCGAGGAAAACCTTGTAATATTTTTTCTCAGACAATTGATGTGGGATGGAACAAGAACCACTCATCCTCATATGACCCATATCTTGGGGCTTACTTCTACCACGCTCTTCTTCGTCGGCCTTGTCAGGGGTTCACTTATCAGAACCAGTTGGGTGGGCATCGCCGTCTTGTTGTGCGCCGCCCTGTTCGTTGCAAAGAATTTCGCTTCGATCTCTGAACTGATTCCCGCCGCCGGCAGTCTGCATCGGTTCATCGGGACATTACCTGTCGCTGAACAGATGTGGTGGACTGGCTACGCTTATCCACTGGTCCTGATATTTTTCGCCTACTTTGCCGGCCGTGGGTTCGATCAAATTCTGGGGTGTGGCATAACCCATAGAGGACACAACAAGAGACAGCGAATGATGCTTCCCTTTGCGTCCGTCATCGCCGTACTGGTTGCAGCTGGCTTTTTTGCCACGCACGTCATGAAGACATCACCCCTGGCAGCAATCGCACACTCTCCCGGGATTCAACAGACTATTGTCCTGTTTTTGATCTTTGCTTTACTGGTAGTGATTGGACCCCACTTCTTCCGCACAGGCACGAAACAGATTATGTTTGCCGCGCTGCTCCTTTTCGCGATTATCCTGGAGCAGCGGATTTATATTGATCACAATCGGGTCGAGATTGAGGAGGTTCAAGCGCTAACACATCTTGCCGGACGGGGCTCACAAATTGAGGCGATCCTGGCTAATCACGGGCTCAACCGCCATGACTACCGGTTTACCGATTTTGGAGCTCTTGGCCATAGATTCGGCTTCCTGACCCTAGCAGGGTTTGCCAGTTTCAAGAACGGGGCTGCTGCTATCTATACGCACCGACAGCAGTTATTCAGACAGCACGTTCTGGGTGCCGACTGGGAGGGCTACTTTATCGGGACTGGGATGCCACAAAACCGGGGCTGGCAGCGCAGTGCCGCAGGATTGTTTCTAGCCAGCACCAACTTTGGCCAATCGGTGTCCATTGACCAGATCCCAATAAAATTATATGAAGCAGACCTTCTTGAAGAATTTATTAGCGAAATAATTCAGATTGCGAGAAAGCATGGGGCGCTTCCTTCGTTATTAGAGGAGTATCGCAAAGATTTACGCAATGCGCTTGAAACAAGCAATTCAAGTGATGCGGCATTGCGACACACCATGCACTACATTAACGGCGCCATTCCGCAAGCCTCTGTTTACAACGACAGATTGAGTTTTGCCGGTTCACTAGACTATTTTAGTAGCCAAGAGTTCCGGATGTCGGTAAGCCCCGAAGCAGTTAGACAGGATCGTGTCAGCTGCAGCAGACTCGGATTGAAGCCCGATGGGGTCAGTGATCAAGTATTTATTATCAACCTCAAGGCGCCGCCGGGCGAAGAGCTGTGGACAATCTCTCAATTAGAACTCATCCGTAAACTTCCTGTCGGTATCAATCACACGTCCAGCAAACACCATATCCTTGGGGTCAGTGAAAATCCTGATGCTTCGTTGAGCAATGATGCCAATGGCACTGTGGATATTCCCCTGGGGCCATCAGGTATCAAACTTTTCCTTTTTGTGTGCGCCGACGGGAACGGCCGTACCGACAGTCGATACCAAATCCGGGTTGTCTTGCAACACATGGCGCCTGAGGCTCGTGAGGCTCGCTTTCAGAAGCTGGGCATGATCGGACTGCCTTTGCATCTGCTGGAATCGAGGGACTCTTCCGCCTATATCGAGGCTGTGACGGATTTAGCCGCTGAATCAGGTGGTAAACCCGGCCTGATTGACCAGCACACTCCGGAACTTTTGGCCGCAGTAGGCTCGAGTGAGACTACTCAGGAGGCTTTTCATCATTCGATGCGCTTTCTAAAGCGTGTTGGTTCACATGACCTGCATGAATTTATTCCGCGCGAGCTGTACCTGGATCGAGAGGCCCTGCCTCGCGCCTATATGCCGGAACGTTGTGGTAGCGCCTCTGACATGGACGATTCATTGCGACAGATACTGGATCACCGTTTTAATATCCGTGACGTGGTGATCGAAAATCCTTCAGTGACGACCCAGAATATCTGCCAGCAGCAACAAGAAACATTCCGGCGAGTTCGAATTGATTCTGACTATGGCAAACAGATTATGTTGGAAGAAATTCAGGGGCCTGGCATTGTTGTGCTCAACGATTATTTCTATCCTGGTTGGCACGCTACCGATGAGGTCTCGGGTGAGTCAATTGAAATCCATCCGGCTAACCTAGCGTTCCGTGCGCTGACCCTACTAGAGGCACGCCCATATCG
>JABHYO010000202.1 GCA_018656865.1 Gammaproteobacteria bacterium
GATGTAATCGTCTAGTTTCTCTGGGAAAAGCGTGGACTGGAAGCGGTTCTCACCTTTGATAAAGTCAGTCATAGAACCTCCTTCTCAGGAAGGTTCTAGTTTACTCTCTGGCGGGACTTTTCACACAGTCTGGACCCGAAGCGGACATCATTTGTACGATCTTCTTTCCTTTGTCAGTGTATTGCAGTCTGATTGGGAGGAGCTAATTGTGGCGTCGTGACGCCTGTGTTTGGCGCACTCAAGAGTCTCTTCGGGGAAGCCTGCTGTAAACTGTGATCTCCCTCAGACAGTCTCGGGTCAATGCCTTCATGACTAATCAGACCGGCTGAATTCTGACATGAAGCCATGCGGAAACGCTGAGGCGATGACGATTTCCCATGAGATCACGACGTCGATGTCTCTGCTCCCACTTCAGGAATTTCTCAAGCTCCTGTTCCGGCAATTTTTCAATACACACATCACGACGCTCTCCATTGGTCATGCAGGCATCAATGAGCGGTACCCAACTTGGGGTGCCAGCCTTATATGGATAACCATCCGGCGAAATTAGAGCCGGGGGTTTTACCGTTTTTTCCTTGAGAGAAAAATCTGACTTAAACCATGGGTGGCATCCGCCGGCGCTCAAAAGCAGGCAGAATGTAATAACTCGCATCATCATCAAGATAAAGACCCGTGCATGATGAATAAGATTTCCCTGGCCGGATCAATATACAAAGAACTATTTGCACTTGCGGCGAAAGATGATGCCCGACATTTCGGTCTAATGCGGGTAATAAACGACGAAATCACAATAGGGCTTACAAAAAACCAATATGAAATCACGAATCGTACTTTGCACGATAATGACGTTGTTGATTAGCTGCACTAACGCTGGCACTGAAATACCTGCGGACTTCCCGGCCGATGTCCCTATCATTAGCGGAGAAATCTACAGGGCAAAACGCGCGTCTTTTGAAGATGGTCCAGGATTCGTAGTCGATGTGCTCACCACGCTATCTTACGAGGAAGTTTTCGCATTCTACGCCGACGTTGTTGGTCCTCGTGGGAACGGTTACGTAAGTGTTGAGACAACACGCAGCAACTCAGAAACACGCTACGTGTCTATCGCTGTTCACCTGGGTGGGTTAACAGAGTTCCATAAACCGGGCTCTGGCTTTGTTGAGTTCGTAGAAGAGAATATTGCTGATCAGTAAAGCTAGACATCTGGTTTTGGCAGAGTCGAGCGGTTCTTGATGTAATATTCTGAGGGCTAAATCGGGCGGTTGGCGACCCCAGACCGCCCTTGCTCAATCCACTTTGTTCAACTAACCTCAGCGTACTCTCGAAATTCAGGACTGGCTGCAAGCCGATGATTCAATAACTCCGCAGCCGTGCAATACGCACGGGATCACCTTCCTAAGTTGACTGACCCCTAGGCTCAATGAGGTCAGAGCGGAGTTATGCTATGAATCCTGATACTCAAAAAACGTCAATCCCTCTACATCGAAACGTCGATTTTTCATTACTCCTTTTTGCTCAAGGGCTCTCCATAACAGGACGGGAGATAGGCACGATCGTTCTGCCACTGTTGGTTTTGGCAATGACTGGTTCTGCCTTCCATGTAGGGATGATTGCATCAATGCAGGCTCTTCCGTACCTCCTCTTGAGTCTGCCAGCAGGTGCGCTGGTTGACCGTTGGGATCGTAAGCGTGTCATGCTTATCTGCGAGTACATCCGTGTTATTGCATTGCTGACTGTACCAACAGCTTGGTTGGTCTACGAACTGCAGCTACTTCATCTTTACCTCGTTGCATTTTTCACGGGGGTTGCGTTTGTGTTCTACAACGTTGCCGAGATTGCTGCGATTCCTCAGATCGTCTCTAAAGACCAGCTACCCAAGGCAATGTCAGCAACGAATGTCGTCGAGTGGTCCGGTGAACTGACGGGACCCGCCATTGGTGGGTTTTTAGTAGGGCTAGCGAAGACCACATTGATTGGCGCCATGTTGGCCTACCTGGTGCAAGGTCTTATGCAATTTATGTCGGTTCTCAGTCTTACAGCTATTCGACAAAAACTAGAGGATCCGCAGACTGGCAGTCAATCGAGTTTGCTCGCAGATATCCGCGGCGGAGTAAGCTGGTTAGTAAGCAACTCGGCCGTAAGAAGTCTGGCATTGATGGCGATGGCCTTAAATTTCCTATTTGGTCCGGTAACCATTGCCATCATTGTGCTGGCAAAAAATGACTACGCGGCAACGCCAGAAGCAATTGGATTGTTGTTTTCTATGGCTGGTGTAGTTGGCCTGGGTTCAGCCATCGTTGCTCCCTGGTTCCATAGGAAATTCAAAGTAGGCCACATTTTGGTTTCTTCAGTGAGCATCTGGGCGATTGGCATGTTGGTAATGCCTGCGTCTGGGAGTTTCTATGTTCTCGCCATCGGGTGGGCAATTGTGACGGCGGTGGGTGGAATCTACGATGTGGTGGCTACAAGCTACCGCCTTGCACTCATACCTGATGCGATGCAAGGGCGAGTAAATAGTGTTTTTCGTTTCATTGGGTTTGGTATTCGACCACTGACACTCGCTATCGGAGGTTTTATGATTGCAGCCATCGGAGCAAGGGAAACTCTCTGGGTTCTGGCGTTGGGCATGCTGGCTTTGGCAATAGCTACTGCGCTTGGTTCGCTACGATCTGTTGAGTAGATAGCCGACCGATGGAGCCGGTGCTACGATAATGCAGGCTCAGAAACTATGCGTTTCATGGACAGCTAGGGTTTGAGCAGCACCAATTAACCCACTGAGAAAAGAGAAAGAGTGAAACTCACATGCCTGATTTTGACAACCTTATATACGAGAAACCTGAAACAGAAATTGCCCGCATCTGGTTAAACCGCCCAGAGGCCAGAAATGCTCAAAACACGCAATTGCTATATGAATTGAATAGCGCCTATGACGAAGCCATGAACGACCATGACGTTAAGGTCGTTATTCTGGCCGCGAAAGGACCGCATTTTTCATCGGGGCACGATCTCCGTGAGATACCCATTGGCGCCACAGAAGATAGGGTGGGCACCTGGAATGGGGATGATTGGGAAGGGTCCGAGGCCTTCTACTGCCGTGAAAAGGAGATCTATGAAGGCTTCTGTCGTCGCTGGCGGGACCTGGCCAAGCCAACCATCGCCTCAGTGCAGGGTAAGGTTATTGCCGGTGGATTGATGCTGGTCTGGCCCTGCGACTTTGTGATTGCTGGCGACGATGCGACATTCCAGGACAACACCATGTTCATGGGCATCCCGGGGGTTGAGTATTTTGCCCATGCCTGGGAGCTTGGTATTCGAAAGGCAAAGGAGTTTCTGCTGACGGGTCAGGCAATCACTGCAGAGGAAGCGCTTGCCGCTGGCATGGTTAACAAAGTTGTCGAAAGCGATAACCTGGAGGAGGCTACACTCGCATTCGCACGCCTTCTGACCGATAAGCCCTCATTTGCTTTGAAGCTTGGTAAGGATGCCATTAATGCTACTTATCATGCGCAGGGTTTTGAGAATGTACAACGCGCAGCATTCAACGCACACCATCTCGCCCACACTCACAGTCGATTGAAATATGAAGGTTCGTTCATTGATCCGACCTTTATGGAGAGTTTTTCAAAAGGTAAGAACAAGTAACAAACCTTTTTACCTGCTTGGCTACCAGACGTAGACAGGGAGAATTAGACGCTTTGTAGCCGCTGGCCTCCAGGCCCGTATTGTTTATGTAAATACGGAATGAGGCTAGCCTAGGCATGTGCCCTGCTGAGAAAACCCTACCGAATGTCTGAATTGTCTGATGCAGTTGGAGCCGCGACTCGCTGAGTCGACAGAGCCAGTTCGTTAGCTGGAACAAGCGCTGTCGGCAACTTCGCGCTCAATCAATACTGGTTCTGTACCAATGGGTCTAGTCAGCTCGTCAGCTGATGGTTGTCTGTTGGGATGGCGCAGGTAAGAATATTGATCGTGATTGTTCTTGCAGGAAGCGTAGGGTTCGACATGAAGATTGCCAAGATAGAGTTGGACAACGGATTTAGTATTGCCGTCAGGGACGATCAGCTGCCGTTGACCATAGGTCGCAGCAAGAGCTGCGATATTCGGATTAGCGAACCTTTTATTTCACGTTTTCACTGTGAGCTTTTTCTGAAAACAGGGCGCACAATCTGGCTGAAAGATTTGAGTACAAACGGTACCCGGGTCAACAATCGAACGGTCGCTGGTGAAAGCGTGCCGATCAATCGTCGAAGTGCTGTTTCTTTTGCAGCGGATTGCTGTCTTACGGTGATACCAACTGATGACAGCGGGCAGACTCTTGTCCCGTTTTAGCTTCCCTCTGTAAGCACACTGCGAATATGCGGCTTTCTTCATTGAAACATTGTTCATTGAAACATTTAGACATTGTTCATTGAAACATTGAACATGGGAGGGGTTCATGAGGTTCGGCCTATTTTGTGAACTGCAGTTGCTCATGCCCTGGGGTCAAAAAGCTGAACACACACTCACCGTTCCAGAACAGCGATAGTAGTTGGTAAGTCAGTCACCAACTTTCTTAAGAATGGTAAAACGCCAGATTAACAGTGACATCGTCCAGATGCCGAGGATAACGAACGTCAGTGCGTTCAGAACACCGAAGTATTGGGCTAGATAGCCGAGGGTCAGGGCACCGAGAGGCATGCCGCCGGTATTGCCAAGCGTAAACACAGACATCACACGCGCTCGCATCTCTTCCGGAGCTTCCAACTGCATGATGGTTCTTGACATGCTTATGGACACTCCACCACATAGTCCCCAGCCACAGATACTGGCAAGGTACCCGTAAAAAGGAGGTTCAAACAGGCTTATCCCGAGCGAGAGACCAGCGGTGACGACTGCCAGTATCATCGCCCGACCATGTCTGCGAATGCCACCGAAAGTGACCATCAGCACTGTCGATGTCACGGTGCCGACGACAAAGACGCTGTAGGACAGCGATATCTCGGCAGCAGAGCCTCCATAAATGTCTCGGACGATCAATGGATTCAAAACCATAAACGTGCCGCCGTAGAAAAAACTCATGCAGAACAGCATCAGGATGGCGGGTCTCATCGTGTCAGATTGCCAGACAACGGCGAGCCCTCGGGTTATCTGGCGGAAGCGATTACGGCTTTCCTCGACGATCTTGGGTGGTGCGGGATTCAATCGGGAAACTACAAACATGCCGGAGAGAAGAATGCTGCTCTGGAGGATCAGTAGCGGC
>JABHYO010000040.1 GCA_018656865.1 Gammaproteobacteria bacterium
CACAAGCTCATACGGCTTCTCAGAGGGCTTTAGAGCCTTTATTCGGGGTGCTGTGATATGTGCTTGCAAGTTAAGTCCACCGTAAGTCCAATAGGAAAATACTTCCATGTACCTTGGATGACTGCAAGCTACTTCTGTAGAATCACCCAAAAGCGTTTTTTAAAAGGGTTTGTGGGCGAATAAAGGTGTTTAGCCATACAAGGCAAGGGTTTAGGGATTATAGCAAAAAGGGGTAGTAAACGCATTCGGGAGGCAGGGGTCGTGAGTTCAAATCTCGCCATCCCGACCAACGAGTCTGCAAGCTGACGCCAGGCAGCTGAAGATCTCGGGCGAAAGGTGCTGGAACACGATGCAACGCATCGAGTGAAGCGCCGAAAGCCAAATTCTTGATACACTCTGAGGGGTCGTGACAACGCGGTTGCCGCACAACGTGTGCCGACAATCTCGCCATCCCACCCAGCAAAGGATTTCAATATGACACGGATCTGTCTGACAATTTTGATAACGCTGTTGACCGCATGCGCATCTCAACAGCAAACGAAATCCCAACTCGCTAACTATGTTGGCCGGAATATAGAGTCGGCAATTTCTGAACTGGGACGCCCCTCACAGGTTAGAGATATGGGGGATGGCACCATCGAATATGTCTGGAAACGGGAGTCAAGAAGCACCACAACTGCGAACACATCGGTAATGGGTATTCCGCTTTCCAAGGCCCTCGGTAGTAAATGCGTCAAAACCCTCATTGCAGACCAAACCAGGAGAGTCGTCTCTCACCGCATCTTCGGATGTTGAAGCATTCCGGGTTAGCCACCTTCAGTCGTCCGATAGAGCGCCCACTGAAGCAAATTGTAGGCGTCCCTGAATCTTGTACGTTTATTGGATGAATCGAGTACAACGACTCGCAGCAGAGCGCCGTTGAATTCCCCACTTAAAAGCAAACAGCCACCCGCTGTATTGGTATGGCCGGTTTTAATACCGTTAAACTCACCCAGCAAATTGTTGGTGTTCTTCCATCTCATCTCTCGGGTCGTTGCCCGCTTTGTCCTGACAGGAGAGGAATAGGACTCAGCGGCTACAACTTTTTGAAAGATGGGGTTTTCCATCGCGACATCTGCCAATTCCAGGAGGTCCCTTGCCGTAGATAGATTCTCACCCATCCCGTGAACATCAACGAATGTAGTTTGCGCCAGCCCAAGGCTGTCTGCTTTGCGATTCATTACCGCAAGAAATCGGGTCATGGCATCCTGACCTGTCTTACCGTGCATTCGCCGACCGTAGAATTCCGACAGTACGATCGCGGCATCATTACCAGAAGGCAGCAGCAGCGCATAAAGCAAATCTTCCACCGTCAACCGGTCTCCCTCCTCCAGCAAAGCAGAAGTGCCGAATATGATCGAAGCCCTGTGTGAAACTCTTACAATCTGCTCAAGCTGTTTCGGATCTTTGGCGACATTTTCCAACACCACGATTGCCGTCATCACCTTGGTAAGAGATGCAATTTGTCGCACCTCACCGGCTCCCTTTGAGAAGAGAATTTCGCCATCCATCGCAATTGCCCAGCTTGCCGCACTCACCATTGGAGGTTCAGACAAGATGTCGGCGCGACAAAATGACATCACGCCGACGAATATCAGCATAGTAAGCCGCTGCGATAACCTCATCCTCACCAACCGGTCTGTCAAAATACAATCCAGATTAAAGCATCCTTGTCATTCACTTGCTAAGCTAACTCAATATGAGTACCAACACCGACTTCTGGGGTAAAGACCTCTACCTTAAAAGCCCTATCTACGACTGGTTCTGGTTCATCCTGTCACCTCTCTGGGCGGTCGCGATCGGCTGGATCATGACAGCCTGGCTGTTCCAAAAAACCGTTACCATCTTCCATACGACCGAGACCACGGCCTTTTTCATTTACATGTCGATCACTCAGGCACACCTTTTGATCACAGCGTTCAGAACCCACGCCAACAGCGAATTGCTGGAGCGATACTTCTGGCGATTTACACTGGTGCCGATCGTTCTCTTCTTTGCAGCACTCAGCAGCAGTTGGATGTTCACGGCCATGTTCGTCGTTATGGTTTTCTGGGATTTATATCACTCATCCATGCAGATTTTTGGCTTTGCCCGTATCTATGACCGAAAAGCGGGTAATGATCCCAATGAGGGGCGGCTGGCTGACTTTCTGTTGTGCTTCATGATGTATGTAGGCCCGGTATTCGCAGGCGCACTCTTTCTGAGTCACGTCGCTGCTTTCGACAGCTTTAACGACGTCTCTCATCTGGACTTGTTTGGCATACTGATTACCGGCGAACAGCTTGCCAGGGTGCCCGATGCGGCAAGGAGCTACCAGTCTGAAGTTCGATGGGCGATGATCGCCGTCTCACTGGCGGTCGTCGCTTACTATTTCTGGACGCTGCACCGCCTATCAGCGAAGGGATACAAAATACCCATCGCAAAAGTTGCCATGTTCCTGACTACTGCTGTCGGCTGCGTCACTGCCTGGGGTTTCAACAGCTTTGCCATGGGATACCTCATCGCCAATCTGTTCCATGCAGTGCAATATTTCGCCCTGTTGTGGGTTCTGGAAGACAAGTCGATTGCCAGAGTTTTCAACTTCTCCTTTTTACCAAAGCTTGCGCTCTATCTAACGATACCACTCTGTTTCGGCCTTGTTCTTGTGGCTTACGATTCACTGGAAATGAAGGCGCTGCTTATGGTCTGCGCCTTCATGCACTTCTGGTGGGACGGTTTTATCTGGTCGGCTCGCACCTCGAGCGGCTATTCCGGGCAAGCCAGTGGCTGACGAACGGACCCAGAGTGAGCAATGGCTGTTTGTGGCGGCCCTGTCCGTGCTCGGCGCAACCTTTGTCTGGCAGATGCTGGGTGATCCTGAATCTCCACCCCCACCCCCTCCCACACCGGTTGTACCGGAAACGATTATCGAGCCGAAAGTCTATCTGGCGACGCCCGGTGGTTTGTACAGCACCGATGAACTTAACTATTTCCGTGAAGTCGCTTTTGGATCGGAACATGAATCGATAACGGAGAAGATTAGAAAGTGGACCAGTGATGTCAATATCCGAATCGAGGGTGATCCTTCTGCAGAGGATCTGGTGGCTGTAAAAAGTATCGCAGAGCAAATCAATAGTCTGCAGGATCAGGTTCACCTTTCCATCGGTTACTTCGACACCTCTCTTGTCATTCAATTCGCCCCTCAATCCAGGTTCGAACAACTGCACACCAAATACCGCCGGGGCAATCCGGGTTTCTTTTTTGTCGCATGGATCGAGGAAGAAATCTATCGCGGTACAATCCTTATCGATACCGAGGATACAAACCAGGCGGTGCGCAATGCGCTTATCACAGAGGAGCTGACCCAGGCACTGGGGTTGATGAATACTTCGAATCGATACAGCAACAGTATCTTCAATGATGATCATATCCTGCCTGAACTAGGACTTTCCGATATGGATGAAACGATGCTGAAAATGCTCTACCGACCTGCGATCATACCTGGCATGGATGTTACGGAAGCGATGGAAATACTCAGGGGAATCATGCCGCCCCAGACAAAGGATTCATGAAACTACCGAATCACAGCCTGCTCATATTCATTACAGGAGCGGTCATCCTTGGACTCGAGCTCACTGCCAGCCGATATATGTCGCCAATGTTTGGCTCGAGTCTGTATATCTGGGGCGCTATCCTGTCGATCACACTCCTGTGTCTTTCAGCGGGTTACAGTTGGGGCGGAAGACTCGGCGAAAATCTGGATAAACCCGTGCAACGCCTCCTGCTATTTGTACTGATCACAGCGGCATGGATCGGGCTACTGCCATTTTTTCAACGTCCCGTGGCGCTGCTCGGCCTCCACATCGGTCCAACCTTCGGTCCGTTGCTGGTCATGATCCTGTTGTTCGCACTACCTGTCCTGCTACTGGCTACCGCAACACCTCTGGTATTTGCCGATAATAATCGAGCCAGAAACGGTAAAGGCGCCGCCACCGTTATGGGTAACCTTTTTGCCCTCAGTACGATTGGTTCGGTTTTCGGCGCACTCACAACAGCCTATGCTCTGATTCCAATGCTCGGTCTCCGAACCACTCTGTTCGCTCTGGCAATCGTACTTCTCGTTGCAGCCGCACCCTATGTTCTGAAAGGTATGCACATTCGTACCGCCAGCAACCTTGTGATCCTTGTCGCCCTGGCACAACTGGTGTATCAGCCGGATCGTTCATCAGGTGTGAACAGCGACTTTCAGATCATTCACCAAACCTCATCCGGTTATGGCGAAATCGCCGTTCTGCAACACAGAAAGAATGGCAGTCGCATTCTGTTGCTGGACGGAACTAGCCAGAACTGGCTTTCCGGCGAGAATTTTGAGGTATCGAACTTTGAGCACACTGCAGTAATCGATAGTCAGATACAACAGTATCCGACGACGAATAAAAAAGCTCTAGTGCTAGGACTTGGTGCCGGCTTTTTCACCCGACATCTGACCCGACTTGGCTGGTCCGTTGATTCAGTAGAAATTGATCCGGTTGTTCACAGAGTGGCAAAAAAGTACTTTGGACTCGCCCCCTCCATCCCTGTTTACATTCAGGATGGCAGAACTTTTGTGGAAGCTGCACGACAACGAGGTCAGACTTACGGGCTCATCATCTTTGATATCTTCAGTGGAGGTGGCCAGCCCGCTCATTTGTTCACCGTAGACGCCCTTGAATCGATGGCAGCCATTCTCTCTGAAGATGGTGTGATCATCACCAACAGGCTGCTTACACTCGCATCGGAACGGAACGATTTAGCGCTCTACTCGCTGGCGACACAAAAAGCTGTTTTCCCACACGTCAGGGGATTTGACGTCTATCCCGATGAACCGGAGACACAGCTGACAAACTTTGTGGTCTTCTCCTCGAAAGTTGCACCGACCAGCCTTTCTTATCGCAGCCGCATCGGAGAGAAGCTATATCTCGCCAACACCCAGGGCATCGAGGTGATTTCCGACAACTGGAATCCAAGCGAAATCTGGGCCATCGACGTCAGCAGGCAGTGGCACAGCACTATTCAGGAGTGGCTTGGCGAGGGTGCTGTTATTCCGATGTGAACAGGAGAATCTTCCGATGAAGATATTCAATCTCGATTCTAGTGAAACCGGTACTGCTCCATAGCAGTACCGGTTTATTTAGTTCACCAGATTACAACTGATCGAGTCAGCCGTGGAAGTACCGCTGGGTGTGGTCACCGTTGCCGTTAACGTACCACTGCCACCACCACCGGTCTGTACTGTGTAGGTAGTCCCGGTCGCTGCTGTGGAACCTACAATCACCTGCCCCGAATGAATACCGCCCGTCAACGGGCCTGGAATAGGGTAGGCAACAGCTACGCCGCCAACGGAACTCAGACTGCAGCCAGACCGGTTGTCGGAATCGATGACGACTGTTGTCCCCTCTGGTAGCTGCCCGTTATATCGATCAGTAAACCAAAAGGTGCCCGATGTCAGGGATGTGGTCAGCGTCGGTACGACGCCGGACGGCGCCTGACGTTCGCTCACACCAGGCAGCGCCGTTGTAGCATTGATGGTTTCACCAACATTGAAATCTGTCAGCACTGTAGTCGTCAGGTTTGTTGAAACAAGATTTTCTGACGATCTAAAGTCGCCGGCAATACCTGTCGTCGTGCCCGACAGTGTGATGTTGTTTACTTCACCACTAAACCGGAAGTTACCTGAGCCATTGTCATCCACTGCAAAAATCAGATCGCTCGTACTGTTGATCGAAAACCCTGTTGCCGTACATGTCATGACACCTCCGCCGCAGGCTGCATCGAGTGTTACCGCTTGCCCACCGACAAAGACTTCGAGGAATCCTGCCGACCAGGCAGTGATTTGAAAACTCAGCGTGAAAGTTGCCTGGGTTGTCGAGAAAGGATCGGTAACAGAGAAAATGGCGACATCCTCCTCGGTATCGTTGATGCCAAGGTTCGTGTCCAGTGGCTGGGTGTTAATTCGAGCGCCAAAGGAGTTCCCGAGAATGGCCACCGTTGTGTTGGCACTCGACCAGCCTTCAGGACTGGGAATACTTTCAGTAATGCCAGAACCACCCCGGTTTCCTATCCCGCCAATAATTTCACCAAAGCCATATGTTCCGTCGCCGGAACCCGCTCGGAATTCCGTGCTCGCAAAACTACCCGCCATCAGAATCTGCACAGTGCGGCTGATGTTCACCAGGTCGGTGGTACAAACTGTGTCGTCCTCTTCGGTGTCGCCATCTGAATCCTGCAATGGACTCAAGCATCGGCTGCCGTTATAGATGCCATTCCCAACATCCATGACACCGTCCCCATCGACATCAATAAACAGCTCTTCCTCTCCCCCATCCTGGTAACAGTAGGTTCCCGCCTCGGTTGAGTCGTCACCATCTCCGGTGTTGCCGATGATTGTCTGTGGACCGTAGCAGTACGGGTTGTTTTTCTCCCTGGCTTCCCCTGGTGCAGCTGTACCGAGCCCAGCATCCCGATAGGGACCAACCGTCCCGGCGGTGCCAGATTCGCCGTTAACATCACCAAGTACACCATCCTCGTTCTTGTCGAGGATTGCTTCCGTCAGGTCGAAGAATGTCTCGCCAAAATCGTATTCATCGTTGCCATTCACATCGACAAAACTCTCTTCACCCAATGCATAGGCCAGAATTGTCGATCTGCCACCATAGGGCTGCCCCATGCCTCCAAGATAAGCTGGTGCGGCCACGCGTTCTGGTGATACGTCATTCAGATTGTCAGTGAAAGCAGTATCAACCTGAAGACTCACGTCGCTGGCAATACTGGTAATGGTTCTAATTTCCCCTGAAACCTTGAGTCGATCCCCAACCGCCAGTTGTGACTCAAAGCTTGTGCCAACGCCTCCAACACTAGTCGAACCCGATGGATTGATTGAGCCTGTAATCTCTTCCAATTCCTCTCTTGCCGGAGCCAGACAGGGGGTACCAGCTACATCGAGGAAGGGCTCGGTCGCCTCGCCCGGATCAACCATGACATGCGCTGAGGTTCCGTCGTCCTCCTCGTCCAGCCAAAGCCGACGATAGGTAATCTCCATCACCTGACCTGCGAGACAGGTAACGCAGTCAATCCCTTCTGAAGTCACTGTGTAGTTGGTCGTTTCCGTCAGAACCGTAGTCGTCGCATTGAGATTGACTCGGATCACATCCTTAACGCGGTAGTCAGTCAGGCCCTTCCCTGAAGCAATCGTGACAACTTCATCTTCGATGATTTCACTGGGGCAATTGTCATCATCAAGATTACGAAAGTTGACCTCGGTATTGTCCGGTGCACGCGGATCCGCACTGACGAAAATCACATCACAGGTACCATTAGTCGTGGAACACTCAGACTGAATATCACCGAGCTCTGTCTCGAAAGTTACCAGGGTGCCATCGGGTACAGGGTTGTTGGAAAAGTCCGCAAGGTCTACCCGAACCGTAGCTTCCTGGTTGTTAAACTGATCTCCTTCGATCGCGACCGTGTCATCGATCGCAAAGGAGCTACCGCCAACAATTCTCGTGATGGTGAAACTGTTCTGGTCCGGGGAACCACTGTTCACACCAGTATTAGTTACCGTCACCGTATCGGTTATATCAATGCTGTTTATCGTGGCTGTAGCGACGATTTCTGCCACCGCGGCTGTAGCATTGGATGTCAGGACAATCCAGGCACAATCATCGTTGGCTTTGATACCGTTAACCGGACAAACACTTAGTTCGGTCACATCGGTTGTGTTCGTCGTTGTACCAAGGGTGCCAACATCGAAAGTGACAACAGCGCCAGCGTCATCAGTATCGAGCACGCTCCCATCATGATCAGATACCGTCGCTTCCACCGTCAGGTCCTGATTGGCGCCGAAGCTGGTGACAATGGCTCCGGACTGATCGCGCACAACCAGATCGATTGTCGGCTTGACGGCCGTTGTCTGAACAGTCTGGGTATCTTCAACAGATATACTGTTTGTCAGCGTCGCTGATGCCTTGATATCTGCCGTACCCGGCAACACCGGCACCGGTCAGTTGAACCGAAACAAGACCACCACCAGCACTCGTTGCGCTGGCGGGCGACAATGTACCTGAACCACTGGTCACTTCGAAAGTGACCGAAACACCATCCTTGCCGACGCCACCTTCCAGCACCGTCGCCGATATCGTGACCTTCTCATTGCCATCAAGCACACCATCTGTGCCAACATCAATCGTCGCCATTGTGATGCTGTTGGCATCGGTATCGACACCCAGGCTGTTGGCGTTGAAAGAATCACTTAAACTAAAAGAGCCGAAGTTAGCCGACGCATCCAGAGTGCCCGCTTGCTGGGTCTCAGTTCCGGTCAGTGTAACCGTCAATTCACCATTGCTATCCGTCTGACCGGTTGTCTTGTCAATCGTCAGGGCTGACGAAGTGAAAGTGACACCGACATCTGCCAGCGGCGTGTCGTCCCAGTCGAGAATTCTTGCTGTGATGACTTCGGTCGCTGCTGCCAGCAGTTCAACCGTAGTTGCCTCTGAATCATCGGAGGCATAGAGCTGCAGATTCGGACTATCCGCGGAAGTCTGTACAGTGATTGAGGTCGATATCTCCGTGCCATCACTCAACGTCGCTGATGCAGTTACAGTTGCTGCACCTGCCGTACCATCACCGGCAATCTGCACCGATGCCGAACCGCCTTCAGCCTGATCGCTTTCCTGAAGCAGTCGACCAACTGTAGTTGAGAAGAGCACGACCAGATCTGCCGATTGCCCATTTTCGGTAACTTGCGCCGTTAGAGTCGCGACCTCATTACCAGCGAGGACGTTGTCTTCGGCACCGTTCTCATCGACCATACCTGAGATAGTCAGCGTGATCTCTCCGGTACTGGTCTCGCCACCACCGGAACTTGAACCACCACCTCCGCCCAAGAAGCCTCCTCCTCCTCCACCGCCACCGCCACCACAGGCGGACACTGCGAGAATGACAATAGCAGTCAAAAGAATTCTCGAAATCGATTCGACGTACATTAGAGCTCCTTGAACAGCCCGGCGAGGGTCAGGATTTTTCATTGTTAACGGCGATAACTTTAGAAGATGAATCTACATATTTCAATAAAAATCAGGCTGTTAACTAGATTTGTTGTGAGACAACGTGAATTAAACGCTCCAACAACCTATCAGCACAGTCAATCAACGGCGGAAACACCAGCCTCACTATGTGGGACCGGGATAGATTATCAACAGACGGTAACGGACGTGGCAGATCTGATGATCAGCCGTATTCAGGGCCTGAATTTATGCGTGGGCTGTGTAGAGCCGCTCTCTTGCCTGCTCACAATCGCTTTCGGAAATCCAGTTACTGGGTTTCCGGCCCTCACTTCTCTCCTGATCTGCTGTCAAAAACGACGGATCGAACGGCACAAGCCGCGGATACAACCCACCATCACACTCCAGCGCAGCATCTGACATCGGAATAAATACTTTCATGAATGCTCTCTATTCACCATTTCAGCCTGTCCCAGCAAAACTGCACCACAACAGGAATTTCAAGAGATCCTATTCAACCGCAGAAACAGCAACCGCTGCTTGAAGGAAAGTGAAAGTTCCCTGAACTATTGTGGAGAAACGATGGATAAGCTTTGTCTGCTTGGAGAAAGAAGTCTCGCCGCCAACAAAATATGAAAAAACAACGTCATTACCTTAAAAATCAGACTCTTATCAAAAGACAGCCATCCCATCGCTAAACTCAACCGGGTTATCAAGCTAAGATATGACGAAAATCAGTGGCTTGGGCTGGATAAATTCCGGATTCCGTTGTCTGATACGTATCCTTGACCGGCAACCAGGAGTACCCATGGCGAAATGTATTGCCATTGTCGAAGACGACCCTGACCAGAGAAACAACTATGTCGACGCGATTACCAAGAAGGGTTATGACGTTGTCGCCTACAGCAATCGGGAAGAAGCTCTGACAGGCTTTGAGCGGGAACTGCCTGATCTGGCTATTCTGGACATCATACTTGGCGATGAGGTCGACGCAGGGTTTGAGATCTGCCGTGACCTTCTAGCCAAGTCTCCATCATTGCCGGTGATATTTTTGACCGAGAGAATCACTGAAATCGATAAAATAAGCGGTCTCCGCCTCGGTGCCTGGGATTATCTGCCAAAACCTATTTCCCTTACTTACCTGGCTGAGCGTATCAGCTCGCTTTTACGTATTAATACAGCCCGTGTGGAAGCCAGTGGCGGCGCTTCAACAGCGAAAATGGTCGGTGATATGTCCATAGACCAGGAAGCTCTGCTTGTGTCGTGGAAAGGCCAGCCTATTAACCTTTCAGGCACAGAGTTTCGTATGCTGGCCAAACTGGTCAGGGTGCCCGGTCATGCGGTTTCCTACGACACACTAATGAACGCCACCATGCAGTCGCTGGTCACCAACAATACGATCAACACCCATATGCGAAATATCAGAAAGAAGTTCGAGAGCATCGACCCGGATTTCGACTGCATCAAGAGTGAATACGGTTATGGCTATCGCTGGTCGGCGAAGTCTTAGTCGACGGAAGCGAAGATCCGGACCCTGAAAATGGACGCTATCCGTGGTCCCCGGCTGGGGACGAAACTGCTGATTCTGATGAGCTTTGCACTCGTTGTGATCCCGTGGTTCAGCTATCTCTACCTGTCCGAAATGGAAGACTTTCTCGTCGATAGCCAGGCAAATGCCCAACTCCTGACTGCCGAAGGAATCTCCACACTACTGAACGGTCGCTCCGATCTATTCTACGAGCTACCGCTCTCGCCAGAAGGTTATGAACAGCTGTACGCCCATCCGTTACAGAAACCCATCCGCATCGACGGACGCGATAACGATTGGGAGGAAGTTCTCGAATACAACATAGGTTTCGGTAATCTCGCAATCGGAGACGACACAGACCCCGGCCTCAATCAGTTCTATCTCGCTCTTGGCGAGCACAATGACCAGATCTACGCCCTGGTAACAGTCAAGGACGATGCCCTGGTCTTTCGAGATCGAAATATCCTGCGGCTCGATCTTTCAGATCACCTGCGAATCACGTTTACCGGTCAGGACGAAACGATCAAGAAAATTGCACTGACAATGACTGAACCCGGTGTCACTACCGCGTACTTGATCGACAACGACTGGCGTTACGCCATACAAGGCGAACCTGAGAATCGGATTCCAGGCTTCATGAGCGAGGTCGAAGACGGCTATGCTATCGAATTCCGAATTCCGCTAGAACTGCTTGGCTCCGCCAGACAGTTCGGGCTCGCTGTTGTCGACGTCGACAATCCGGAAACTCGCGCCATTGAGTCGATTACCGGAACTCTGCCATCGGCAGGCAGGGAGGCATACGGCCTGGTACTTCTTAAGTCACCTGAGGTGCTGCGCATTATCGAGGGCCTCGGTTACTCTGGCGCCAACATACAGGTCATTGATGCTCAACGACGTGTACGCGCAGAAGTCGGCAGCTATCAAAGCGCACCACAGCAAATCAAGGAAACCGACAAATCATGGACCGATACCTGGTTTGATCTGGCCGGAATCATTATGGATCCGTTGTATACCATCATCGAACTCAATCTTCGCGCTTCCCCGCTGGTCGATGATGAGGTCATCAAGTCTTCACTTGCCGGCACCCCCACCTACCAACGTCGGTACTCTAAAGAAGATGGCGAGGTAATCGTCGCAGCCCACCCCATCATCGCTCAGGATGAGATTATCGGTACCGTATTGCTAAAGCAGAATACCGAACGAATTCTCGAACTGAGAAGGGATGCCCTAAAACGTATCGTCAATTTTTCCGTGATATCACTCTTCATCTTTGTCGCTCTGATCCTGATGTTTTCCGTGAGGCTCACCGGTCGTATCAGAAAACTGGAAACTGAAGCGACCGGTGCTATCGACCCTTATGGAAGGCTAAAAACTAATCAGCTCACCGCAGAAACAAACTCTGGCGATGAAATCGGCGACCTGGCTCGCAGTATTTCCGGGATGCTCTCAAGGCTACACCAGCACAACCAGTTTCTAGAAAACATGCCTCGCACGCTGCGTCATGAAATCAACAACCCGCTTAACACCCTTTCGACCTCCCTCCAGAATCTGGAGGTTGAAGAGTCACCGATCGCACGACAAAAATATCTTGAAGCGGCTAGAAGAGGTGTAAACAGAATCGGTATGATCGTTCAAAACCTCGCCGATGCAGCCAGTCTCGAGGAAGCACTCGAAGCCGAAGAACTGGAAGTTATCGACGTATATGAGCTTGTGCAGAGTTACCTGAACAACTGTCAAACTATCCATTCGGATCGAGAATTCCGCTATCAGGGAATCGACAAGACCATTAAGGCAGAAGTATCTGATTTTCGCGTTGAACAGTTACTGGACAAGCTGATCGACAATGCCGTCGATTTTTCAGAGCCTGGCTCGACCATCACCGTCGGAATAAACGCCGATGCCAACAACCTCACACTCTTTGTCACCAACCAGGGACCAACAATTGCACCCGACAAGGTAGACAACGTTTTTGACTCGATGGTGTCGATCAGGGAATCAAAGGAGGATAACCGTCTGCACTTCGGCATGGGGTTATATGTCGTGCGGATCATCGCCGAGCATCACGGCGGTTCCGTCAAAGCATCCAACCTGTTTGACGGCAAAGGGGTTAGTATCAAAGCGACACTACCTATCTACCACGAACACACCTCATCGAAGGAAGTCTTCGCTGCCAGCTAGTTTCCGCCCGAAAAGGCAGTTTTCGGGGATATTGGGCGCGCCAGCCCAATATTGTTGGTTTATAAACCACCAATGTTGTCAGGAAACGCGCACCGCGGTATCGATTTCTCGGACAGGAACCAGCTAGCCATGGCCCATGACGTCGTCGATGAAAGAAACACCACCGCTCAACAAACTTGTTGGCAATTGAGAAACTTTAGCAGCGATCTATTGGTATAGCGGGTTACAGTTTGGATAGATTCTAAGGCATCGAGCCCTGCTCGCCTCGGATCTGGAACGGACACCTCTGAACAAGGTCGCGCGAGTTTAGCCAATGTGACGACTGCAAAAAGCCCATAAAAAAAGTCCCAACACTGTCGGGGGAGGATCGTGTCAGGACTTTAGATCACACACTTTGGGGAGGTGTGCATCTAAATGCTACCAGCGGATATTGGAAAAAATATGGAATCTTCTTGAGAAGCGGTGAGCGATTTTGTGAGGACTAATTGATAACCCTGCTTTCAGTGGCATTTTCAGGGGCACTTCCCCAGTCAAGAAACCATTGCCCCTTCTCACTGGCTCCTCGAAGCAGTTTGCTGACATTAAAATTCAGATCAGAATCCAAAACGATATTTATTCCGTGACCGCTTTTAGGTTCGAAGGACAGCTTAAGCTTGTTCTTCTCGATACTGTAAGACAGCTTGTAGGCCAGTACCGGTTTATCACCGAGAGGGAAAGACTCGCTCTGTCTGAATTCCTGCTCAAAATCTCCCTTCTCCTGAGCAGCCTCCTGCTTGAAAGTTTGTACAGCCTGTTTCGCCACCGGGGTAGCCTGGGTTGACACATCCGGGTCGACAGCACGGTGTGCGGCAAGAGCCTGAACCAGCAGTTGACTGAAACGCCTCGTCAACCAGAACCGAAACTCCTCTCCATTGTCTGTATTGACCCGTAAAAGAATCCGATCCTCTTCCGGGCTGTAGCTCATCTGGAGCTGGCTGATTGCGGTCATGGGGGCAGTATACCAAAGAGCCCGGCCATCATATATTAATATTAATTGATATATGAATTGGGACCAATTACTATATCGATCCTTTTTGATATATAACCTCGGCACAATGCTTCCCGCAAAAAGTCTACCAAGTGACATTGAGGAGCTGACAAGCTACTGCAAGGCGACCGCCGATCAGCAGCGACTGACGATTCTGAGAGTTCTGACGCGGGAATCGTTCGGTGTACTGGAGTTGTGCCATATCCTGGATGTCGCGCAACCGGCCCTGAGCCATCATTTGAAGGTGCTGCACACCGCCGGTTTGCTCGACACACGACGCCAGGGAACTTCTATCTTCTATCGCCGTGCGGTTATCTGCGCCAGCGATCCTATTGGAGACCTGCGCCAGAGCCTTTTTGATTCAGTGGATCAGCTCCAATTGTCGACGAAAGTTACGGCATCGATCGATGATATTCATGCGGGTAGAAAACGTCAGGCTAAAGAGTTCTTCGAGAAGAACGCCCATCGTTTCAAAGAAAACCAGGATCTGATTGCCGAATACAGTCACTATGCAGCCTGTATCGAAGATCTGCTAAACGATGCGGCTATCAGCGTGTCTGCGCCGGTCATTGAAATCGGTCCCGGCGAAAGCTCTCTGATCGTCAACCTGGCCAGGCGTTTCGGTGCTGTAGTGGGCATCGATAATACTGCCGACATGCTGGAGAAAACCAGACAGACTCTCTCACAACACAATATCGACAATTGTGAGCTTTTCCTGGGGGAGCTGAATGACTATAAAACCACCTCGTCGGATCTTGTCGTCGCCAACATGGTTCTACACCATCTGGCATCACCGGCTCAATTTTTTCACGAAACAAGCCGATACCTTTCTTCAAGCGGTAGTCTGCTGATTGCAGATCTCTGCGCGCACGATCAGGACTGGACGCGGGAAGCCTGTGGCGACCTCTGGCTTGGCTTCGAGCCGGAAGAACTCGACAACTGGGCTCAAAGCGCTGATTTCCTGCTGGGGCAAAGTGCATACCTGGGTTTGAAAAACGGCTTCCAGGTTCAGGTAAGGCTATTTCACAAACAACCATCACCATAGGAACAAGCAAATGACGGACTACAAAATCGCGGATATTGGACTCGCCAACTTCGGTCGAGCCGAGATAGCGCTCGCCGAGGCGGAAATGCCCGCACTGATGGCGCTTCGCGCAAAATACCGCGACGAACAACCTCTGGACGGCGCACGCATCCTGGGATGCATCCATATGACGATCCAGACCGCGGTACTGATTGAAACGCTTATTGAACTTGGTGCTGAGGTCAGATGGTCTTCCTGCAACATCTTTTCAACCCAGGACCACGCGGCGGCCGCAATCGCAGCCCGAGACATTCCCGTGTACGCATGGAAGGGCGAAACAGAAGAGGAATTCTTCTGGTGTATCGAGCAGACCATCCTGAAAGATGGTGAACCCTGGGACGTCAATATGATTCTCGATGACGGTGGCGATCTGACCGAAATGGTCCACGACAAATATCCGGCCCTGCTCGAAAATATCCACGGCATCACCGAAGAAACAACCACAGGTGTACACCGACTCTATGAAATGGTCGAGAAAGGTGAATTGCTGGTTCCTGCAATCAATGTCAATGACTCGGTTACGAAGTCAAAGAACGACAACAAATATGGCTGCCGACACAGTCTCAATGACGCCATCAAACGTGGTACCGATATGCTGATGGCGGGTAAACGAGCACTGGTCATTGGCTACGGTGATGTCGGCAAAGGGTCCGCCCAGAGCCTGCGCCAGGAGGGCATGATAGTACGGGTGGTTGAAGTGGATCCGATCTGTGCGATGCAGGCCTGTATGGATGGCTACGAAATAGTTTCGCCTTACAAGGGCGGGTTCAACAGCAAGAAGTTTGAGGATATCGATACGGATCTGATGGGCAAAACAGACCTGATCGTAACCTGTACCGGCAACGTCAATGTTTGCGATCAGAACATGCTGAGAACCGTCTCTAGCAACGCCATCGTCTGTAATATAGGTCACTTCGATACGGAAATTGACACCAAATTTATGCGGGACAACTGGCGCTGGGAAGAAGTTAAACCCCAGGTTCACAAGATTTACCGAAGTAACGATTCCAAGGATTACATCATTCTCCTGTCAGAAGGCCGACTGGTAAACCTCGGCAACGCAACAGGCCATCCCAGTCGAATCATGGACGGATCCTTTGCCAACCAGGTTCTGGCACAAATGTATCTCTTTGAACGGGCCTGGGCGGACCACGATCTAAAACAGCGCCAGGACGTAACCGTAGAAGTGCTGCCCAAGGCGCTGGATGAGGAAGTCGCCGGCTACATGGTTCAGGGTTTTGGCGGTGTAATCACAAAACTGACAGAAGATCAGGCTTCCTACATCAACGTATCCCAGGATGGTCCGTTCAAACCTGAAACCTACAAGTACTAGCGGTCTGGACGCTGCAACGTAAATCGGGGTCGGGACCAGGTGCCAGAGTGAGGTTCGGACCAGATCCAGGTACCAGGGTAGAATTTACTCTGGCACCTGGTCCCGACCCCAATAATCCTACCGCAAATCTGATGTTGCGAAACTGAGAACACGGAAAATCCAATGAAACAAGAATTGAGTGATCTGCTCGACCTTCTCGATCTTGAGCAGATCGAGGTCAACATGTTCAGGGGCGTCAGTCCGGCGGAAGGCTGGCAGCGGGTCTATGGTGGCCAGGTCATCGGCCAGGCTCTGGTAGCTGCTTCCCGCACCGTGGAAGATCAAAGTCGTATCGCGCACTCTCTACACGGCTATTTCCTTCGCCCCGGAGATACCAAGATTCCGATCGTATATTCAGTCGACAGAATCCGGGACGGCAACAGTTTTAACACCAGGAGGGTTGTGGCCATACAACGCGGCAAAGCCATATTCAGCATGTCGGTTTCTTTTCAAGTAATCGAAGATGGTCCCCATCATCAGATGGACATGCCTGCGGTCAATGCACCCGAGGATTGCCGAACAGAAAGTGAAATACGTGCTGACTACATCGATCAGATCCCCGAGGAATACCGGGCGAGCTTTACTCGCCCACGACCGATCGAGATGCGGTTTCAGGACGCAATCAACGATTTCAATCCGGACCCGATGCCTCCCCACCAAAATGTCTGGATCAGGGCCATCGACACCATGCCGGACGACATTCGACTAAACCAGTGCCTGCTTGCCTATGCTTCCGACATGACACTGATGGATACAGCTCTCAGACCCCACGGAATAGGCTGGACCGAAACAAACTTTCAAGGGGCAAGCCTGGATCACTCCATGTGGTTTCATGCACCATTCAAAACTGACGAGTGGCTGCTCTATTCCCAGGACAGCCCTTATTCAGGCGGCGCACGGGGATTCAATCGAGGCAGCTTCTTTACCCGTGACGGCAAGCTAATCGCCTCCGCCACTCAGGAAGGGTTAATGCGGTTGCATACACCACAAGCGTGAGTGAAGCTGCGCTTATGAATGGTTTCATCGAGTACATGCAGAGAACCCGCCTCTACTACAGAGCGCAGGGGTTCGATAACGATTACGTCTGGGCTCACTTCGATGAAACACCCTTTCACCGCCTGACGAAGTCCCTCGCTGACTGTCGAGTCACCGTTGTTACAACCGCGGTGACTCATAGCGAGATTCCAAAACCAATTCGGAAAGCCGAGAGCATTCTATTCACAGATGCACCGGACCGATTCGAGACTTCGGAGCTCGCCTGGGACAAGGTCACCACACACACCGACGACCGGCAAAGCTACTTTCCGCTCGAAGTACTCCGGCAACTCGTCAACGAGAGGAAGATCAGCAGTCTTGCACCTCACTATTTTTTCGTCCCCACCCAGTACAGTCACCGGGCGACCATTACCGAGGACGCACCTTCCATCAGCGCCGCATGTCTTGAAGACGAAGTTGATATCGCGCTCTTGGTTCCTTTATGACCAATCTGCCATCAGTCCGTCAGTCTGACGGCCCGCGATCTGGAATCTAACGGTATCGTTACCGTGATAATCGGCAGCGCCATGGATATTGTCACCCGTTGCGGCGTTCCGCGTTACCTGCACAACGATCTCCCCTTAGGCAATCCGTTGGGGCCGCCCGGAGATCGCGATAGTCAACGCTTGTCTGTAGAAAGAGCACTGAAACTAGCAGCCGAGGTGAATGTGCCCCACGTTGAGATTTCAGATCTCACCTGGCCCGGGGACGGGAATTGGAAATCAGCCTACGCTCGTATCGATGACGAAAACAAAGCGGCGCTTTTGAAGATGGGCGAGGAGAACCGCCAGAAAAAAGCTGAAGATAAAGACAATGGGCTGTTCCGATGATTGACAACACATAAGCCTTTGTTATCCCGGCTAATACCCACTAACGATAATTTGCTGCCTCTATATACAAATTCGAGGTAGCTTCCGATAATGGCCGCCTTCACGTAGCCTGCCTACCAAATTTGAGGATACCCCTTGGCCATACAGAATGAGGACAGACTCAAGGATGTGGATGTAATTCAGGACAATTTCGAATCCCAAAATTACATTTGCTCACTTGAAATTGCGACAGCGGTTTTTCTGGCCTACCACCTGGAAAAACCAGTTCTGATAGAAGGTCCGCCGGGTGTCGGCAAAACTGAACTGGCAAAAACAACCGCTGAGCTGCTCGATCTGCCCTGTATCCGACTGCAATGCTATGAAGGTCTGGACGAGTCAAAAGCCATCTACGAGTGGAAATACGGCAAACAGCTACTTTACACACAGGTACTCAAGGAAACCCTCGGAGAGATTCTTGATGGGGCAAAAGGGCTAGCCGAATCGGTCGATAAACTTCATGATTTCGGGGATATCTTTTTCTCGGAGGAGTTTCTTGAACCTCGGCCTCTTCTGAAAGCGCTGAAAGAAGAAGAAAGCTGTGTTCTGCTAATCGACGAAGTCGATAAATCAGATCATGAATTTGAGTCCCTTCTGCTTGAGATGTTGTCAGACTATCAGCTCTCCATTCCGGAGATCGGTACCGTCAAGGCAATACCCGGCAAGAAACCCCTTGTCTTCCTGACCAGTAACAATACAAGGGAGATCAGCGATGCTCTCAAGCGACGTTGTCTGCACCTGTACATACCCTTCCCCGATGCAAATCTCGAGCGCCGAATCGTTGAAGCCCGGGTTCCCGACATCCCTCCAAGACTAAATCATCAGCTTGTTTCCTTTATTCAGGAACTAAGGGAAATGGACCTGAAAAAGGTTCCCGCTATCAGCGAAACAATCGACTGGGCCAGAACACTTATACTGTTGCACACGGAATCCCTGGATGCAGACCTGGTACGGCAAACACTCAATGTCATCCTCAAATTTCAGGAGGACGTAGAGTCCGTACAGGCAGAGCTGCAAGGGCTGACCAACCGGGCACTCAAGACTTCACAATGAGGATGTTTGCAGTGCGAGCGCTCAGCGTTACTCGGTCCAATCCAACTGGGTCCTTAACGCGGTTATCAGGGCTCCGAAGTAACGTGGGCGTCCATAAATGACCCAACTGCACGATACGATGGTCGACTTTGTCAAAGTGCTGCGTACGGCAGACGTCAAGGTATCGCCGGCTGAAACCCTCGATGCGATGGAAACTATCGACCTGATCGGCTTCGAGGATCGGCAATTTTTAAAAAACTCCCTGTCGATGGTGCTGTCAAAAAATCCCGAAGAAAAGGAAACTTTCGAACACTGCTTCGAACGATTCTTTACCTTCGAAAAATTTCAACCTGCCAGCAGCGCGCAGTCTGAAAAAAGCCAACAGGACCAACCCGACGACGGTGAGTTCAATCCGGAAGGAGACCCATCCGGTCAATCCAATGGCCAGGGTGGTGGTCAGGGAGGCGGCCAGGGAGGAGGCGCAGAATCTGCCGAACAGGAACTGGATTTCGAGCCACGCGATCCCACCTCGGAACTGGGTCAGCTTCTGCTGTCAGACAACCACATAGAAGTCTTAATCAGGATAGCTGAAGCCGGCCGTGCCGTTGGCGTCAATCAAATTGTAGTCTTCACTCAGAAGGGACTGTATACCCGCAAGATTATGGAGGAGATGGGCCTTAAAGGGCTGCAGGATGAAGTTGCCGACCTCCAGGAAGACGGTGGCAGGCCTGAGATGCACCTCGCCAGACGTCTGAAAAATAGTCGTGACCTATTGCGAGAGCAGGTTCGCGACCATGTCGAAAAGCAGTTCTTCCTTCATGCAGACGAATCCGGCAAGCAGCTGCGTGAAGAATTGCTGAAGAAAGTAAAACTCTCCAACCTTGAAAAGAGAAATTTTAAGGATGTTCAGGAAATCGTCTACAAGATGGCGAAGAAGCTGATCGCCATTCACTCCAAGCGACGCAAGACATTCAAACGGGGGCAACTGGACGTCCGCAAAACACTGCGCCGGAATATGAAATACGATGGCATGCTGTTCGATGTGAAATGGAAGTCACAGAAAGTAGATCGACCCAAGGTCATGTGCATTTGCGATGTCAGCGGGTCAGTAAGTAATTACTCACGTTTCCTTTTAATGTTCCTCTACAGCCTCGCAGAGGTGATGCCCAAGGTCCGCGCGTTCGCTTTTTCTTCGGATCTGGGAGAGGTCACGAAACTTTTTGAGAAGAATAATCTTGAGGATGCCATGGCCAAAACCATGCGCGACTATGGCAACGGCTCAACTGACTACGGCCAGATGCTTCAGGACTTCAAAAGCAATGTTCTGAAAGATGTTAATGGCAAAACCACCATCATCATTCTAGGCGATGCCAGAAACAACTACGGTGACCCCCATCAAGAGATCCTCCGTGATATCTACGACAAGGCTCAGAGAGTCATTTGGCTGAATCCCGAGCCAAAGTCTGCCTGGTCTGTTGGCGATGCCGAGATGAAAAAGTACGCGCCCTGCTGCCATCAGGCAGAAGTCTGCAATTCGCTGATGCATCTGGAAAGAGTTGTCGCTAATCTGCTCCGAGTCACCACCTAGGGTCAACCGGGGTCGGAGTAAAGTGCCAGAGTAACCTTACTCTGGCACTTTACTCCGACCTCAACTTTACACCCGGTTTGCACTTATTTATCAACTGGTTAGCAAAGATACTTTGCAAACCACTTACATTATTTACAGTATTCGCACTTCTTAAAAAGTGTGCTATCGTCAAGTCCTTTAAAGGGCAGGTCATGTGCTCCATCCATCCAATACCCCCCCGGAATGTGATGGGCTATATCAGCTACCCGCTGGTCGACCGTGCCGTCGTTATACCCTAACGAAGTAGTGTATGAACAAAGAAGTTAATACTGCAGTCTTGATGGATGAACTGGCGACGCCGCTGGTTCGCTACCTCGCCAAAAAAGTCCCCAACAACGAAGACGCCAACGATCTGGCGCAGGAAGCATTCCTTCGAATGCACAAATTTCAACAGTCGAAAGATCTGGAAAATGCCAGGGCATTTCTCTACCGTACTGCCAACAATCTGGTAATCGACCAGTTGCGTCGAGCCCGGGTCCACGACAAATACTTGAGTTCGGAAATGCTGCCAGAACATTCAGACGAGGATGAAGACAAGTTCGCACCTTCAGCTGAACGTACCGTTTCAGCTGAACAGGAACTGGATCGAATCTACGAGATCGTGGACAAGATGCCTGTCAAAGTCAGGCGTGCGTTCCTGCTGCACCGCGGCAAGGATCTGAGCTATTCCGAGATCGCTGCTGAAATGGAAGTTTCAACCAGCATGGTGGAGAAGTACATCATTCAGGCGTTGAAACAGATTCGGGAAGAGCTGAAACGATAGTTTTCATAGCCCCTATAGCGAAGTATCACTCCCGTGATTTTCCATTTTGTGCAGGTCGCACAAAAAGAATGCACCGGGCGGGCGCTCCGCTGCCGTGTGTCAACAGGTTCTCTGTTGACTGCTAACCCGCCAGGTCGACCAATCTGCCTCGTGCCTTTTCTTTCTCGTCCCAGAGAGTGACAAATGGCCGGACTTCTTCAAAATCCAGCGTCTTAACTACGGCAAGATCCTCCCAGAGATTGAGAATCTCGATGAATGCAACCTGGTGACTTCGATCTTCCCTGAGCCATTCAACAAAATTATATCGATCAGCTTCACCCACATCGTCCGCGCGTAGCCGGGCAAACCATTCAATGGCTCTGTCAGCCATGGCGTCAGTCACATCCTTTGCAGCCATATCCGATTCTCCGATCTCCTAATGACTTATGACGCTAAATACTGCCGTTTGGTTGTATCTAGTTCCATTACTCTGCTCCAAGGTTCACCTCTGCGACCTTGGCTATTCTAGATAAGACCGACGCGCCTTATGTTTTTTTGCGTCAGTCAGCTAAAAAAACGAGACAACCTGACAATCCAACCACTCTATTAGTTATATTAATCTAATTATTTATTCCCATGCATTATAAAAAGAACAGAAATCCATTTTTTATTCCTATTTTTCATATTTTTATTCATTTTTATTCAGGGGTTTGCTCTCTCAACCGTCTTATCTATTACTGGTGCTGCGTATTCAGTGCGCGCTCTTTTTCAGCGTTCCGATGCCCAGGCGCCTTGACTATTGTTGATTGCAAGTAGCTGCCAGAAATTTTGGGGTTCTATGATTCGGGGGAATCATCATGAGTGAATCAGTGACAGCCGGTCTAACCACCGTCATCGCTCTCGCTCAATCTCCGTCCAGAATAGAACATTCAGGATTCAAGACAGCCCGGGAAGCGTTTTTACGTTTCTCTTTCAACATCTAACAAATTTGGGGACTTAGCTAATGTTTAAACTAACCAAGAAAGCCTCCTCCTAGCCGCTGGCGCTCGCGCTTGCTACCGGGATCGGCGCTGCGGGTTCAGGCCTACCTGCTATCGCTGAAGAAGGTATGATTGAAGAGGTCGTGGTTACAGGATCACGGATCAAATCAGCACCAACCGACGCACCAAGGCCGGTCACAACATACGGCATTGAAGATATGAAGCTTAGCGGAATCGACACTGTCGAATCTGTTCTGCGTAATTCTTCTTACAACGCACTGGGCTCTTATCAGGCATCGTCGGGTTCATCATTTGGTGGTCTCGCACTGGTGAACCTCAAGGGGCTGGGTGTTGACCGAACTGCCGTACTTGTAAACGGTCGCCGAATTCCAGGCAACCCCTGGACCGGCACGTCTGCGGTAGATATCAATACAATCCCAATGGGCGCTATTGACCGCATCGAAATACTTACCGACAGTGCATCAGCTGTATATGGTGCTGATGCAATTGGTGGTGTAATCAATATCATCATGAAGCAGGACTGGGAAGGTATTCAACTAGATGTCGGTGGCATGCGCGCAGATCGTGATGATGCTGACACTAACAGAGTCGCTTTGACCATCGGGTCCAATTCTGATCGCGCCAGTGTGCTTGTCTCGGCAGAATTCTATAAGAAAATGCCCGTTTTTGATGCCGATCGCGATTACTCTAATGTATCCGTCAACGGCTTTAGTGGTCCCGGCGGTTTACCGATAGACGGCACTACCGACGTACAGGGTATCAACGGTGGCGGCAACTCACTGTTTGAAATGGACTTCTCTGGTGCGCCAGGATATCCCGGGGGTTGTGACTATGCCGGTGTTTTACCGGTTGCTAACCCATTCGGCGTTCCTGGCGTTGGCTGTGGTTTCGGCTATGCGGATTACTCCATGCAGAATGCTGGAGTCGAAAGACGCGCAACCTTTATCAACGCTGAATACGAAATCACTGATGATATGAGTGTTTTTCTAGAGAACCGGTTCGTTTTTAACAAATCAATCGGACGTTTCGCACCAGCGATTGGTGGTTTTTTGTTCTCTCAGGATTCAGCTCAGAATACCTTCGGCAGAAACCTCATTCTCTATCATCGTTTCGTCGGCCACGGCCCTCGTGATGACTCTGGAGAGAGCCATGAGACAGACACGACCATCGGTCTTCGAGGTAATCTCAACCTGTTCGACAATGACATTAACTATGAGATTTACTATCGCGACTATCGTATGAACGCTTCTGACTTCGGTAAGAACTATGTGTTGGCAAGCGAAATCGAACGTCTGGTTGCAGATGATTCATACAATGTCGTTAATCCGTTTGACCCTGCAAACGCCGCTGCTATTGGCCTGAGTAAGGCATCTACCGAGCGCGATATCAATACCGTCTGGGAAGGCTTCGGCATTACCCTTGACGGCCAATTGGATATTCAGCTTGCTGGCGGTAGCATCGGTTGGGCTGCTGGCTGGGAAAGCGCGAGGGAGAACTACGAAGATAACTACGACTCCTATAGAGAGGCCGGCAATATCATCGGTTCCGCCGGTAACAGCTCTGGTGGCGGTCGCAGCCGAGATGCACTCTTTGCAGAAGCCGATTTCCCTATCCTGGAGAATCTCACTGCAAACATTGCTGTTCGCTATGACGACTACAGTGATTTCGACAGCGAAACATCGCCTCAAATCTCTGTACGATATCAACCCCTTGAGTGGTTAACTCTGAGAGCATCCTGGGGTGAAGGCTTCAAGGCACCAAACCTGGGTGACATGCATTCCCTGGCTGCGCAAAGCTTCGAAGGCATCAATGATACTACTCGCTGCCGCGCACAGGGAATCGCAGATAGCGCTTGCCCCAGCACGCAGATTGAAACCTTTACCGGTGGCAATCCAGAGCTGCAGGCAGAGCAAACAGAGTCATTCAACTTCGGTATTATCCTTACGCCGATTGACCAGCTCGAACTCTCCTTCGACATATGGAATGTACAGCTTGATGAAGTTGTGGACAGTGTAGGCGAGGACGATCTCCTTGAAATGGAGCAACTTGGCGCTCTACCTTCAGGTGTTTACATCAACCGCGGACCTACCGTTGACGGTGTCCCCGGGGCAATCACTCGCTGCGAAGGAAGCGGTCAGGTATTCCCCAACTGTGGTCTTGTCAACGTGAATGCTAACCTGGCTTCCCGCGACGTCGAAGGCTGGGATTTCCGGGGCAAGTACAGCATGGATACTGATATCGGATCCTTTGATGTCAAACTCCAATATTCAAATGTAAATCAGTATGAAGAAGAACTGCCGGTTATCGGCAAGACTGATCATGCCGGCACATCTGAATATCCTGAAAATCGAGCCAATTTTACATTGCGCTATAGTATTCGTGATGTAACCGTTAGCTACATGTACAACTGGATTGATGAGCATGGAGATGCGTCATACACCTTTGATGACTGGAATACTCAGGACATCAATGTGGTTTATACAGCACCTTTTGGAACACAATTTTCATTTGGTGTGCAGAATATCAACGATGAAGACCCTGTGATTGAGGACTCTTCCGGTTGGGATTCAACCACCTCCAGGATGGCACTTGAGTTGTACTCCGTTTACGGCCGGTTGTTCACCGTGTCAGCTCGACATACCTGGTAATCACTGAAAACTGTTTACTAGTACTTTAAAACGAGCCCCGGCCACCAGGCCGGGGCTTTTTTTTGGGTACCCTTTTCTACAGGACTTCCTTCTTCCCGAGGGACTATAATTCAATAAATCACTCCACTGAGAGCACACCTTGAAACTACCACCGGCCATTCCGGGCATTCTCCTTGTACTGGTTTCGATTCAAACTCCAGCCAAAGATCTATCCACTCAGCTACTAGATTGTAGAGGGCTAAGCAACACTACACTTAGAGTCGGCTGCTATGACAAGATTGCAGATTCACTGGCAGGCAAAAATAGTGTCGCCACGGCAGCCAAGAATGAGAATAGAGGCCAGGAACCAGTTACTCAGACTGTCAGCACTGCATATTCCGGCGAACGTGAACACTCAATCCGGCCATCGTGAACACCTGAGTCTACCCACGCATCACGAAGCTGGTTTTTAACCCAGGTGTTCACCATGGGTCAAGTCAGCACGTAG
>JABHYO010000203.1 GCA_018656865.1 Gammaproteobacteria bacterium
CTCTTCAGCAGAAAGTAGAGCCGCCAGTCGTTGCTTGGCGTTCTCAAGCTGCTTGATCGGTATCACTGCTGTAGTCGTCATTAAGCCTTTCTTAGTGTGCTGGCAAAGGCAAGCACTTCTCTGGCCAGCTCAGTTTTATCATGCAACGTTAACATGACTGTATTGGTGACGATAGTCGCGAAGCCCAGCGCCCGCACATCGTCTTCAAGCGCTGCATCCTGACTGTCGAGTACAAAGCCCGTAAACAGGTCACCATATTTCTTCGAATAATGCTGAGCTACCCCGAGGGCTGTCATGGGCATACCGAGTTCTTTCATCATTTTTGCCGCAGGGCCTTTTAGTGCCTCGCCGCCAACGATATTTGAAACTACCACAACCGGCACCTGCCTCTGTCTCAACCGATCGACGACACCGGGTATGGCAAAGATAGGGTCGACGGAAACAAACGGATTGGATGGACAGACTACGACCGCAGAACAATTGTCAATTGCCTTACTGAAACCTGCAGCAGGTTCTGCAGTATCAATGCCGCTGAATTCAAAAGCAGACACTTCCGGCTCACATCTGTCTCTGACAAAATAATGCTGAAACATCAGCGTCTTGCCGTCCGCCGTATGCACACGCGTACTGATTGTCTGATCACTCATCGGCACAACAGTGTGTTCCACTCTCATGCGCTGACAGAGTTCCCCCACAACTTGTGAAAGACTCATGCCTCGGCGAAGTAATTCCGATCTGACGATATGTGTGGCCAGATCTCGGTCGCCCAGATTAAACCAATCCTCACCACCTAACCGTTTCAGTGAGTCGAGAAAGTTCCAGCTTTCGCCAACCTGGCCCCAGCCTAGTTCCTTGTTATTCCAGTCCGCCAGTGTATAGAGCACCGTATCCAGATCAGGGCAAATATTGAGTCCGAGATGCACGAAGTCATCCCCGGTATTGCAAACGATAGTCAACTCCCCAGGCGACAATTCATCGGCAAGCCCTAGAGAAAGCTTCGCGCCGCCGACACCGCCGGAGAGTGCAAGAATATGTTCTGACTGACTCATCCCGATTACCGGAACATATCCATATCTTTGGGACGAATCAAAGGCTGCACTCCCTTAAGTTCGATGTCGTCGGGATCCCGCGGTCGATAGCCTCGAATGAGCACAACCGGTGTCATCTGATCTGTCGGCCCCATGAGCAGAGAGGCGCCTGCCGCAATCTCATCAGCAGCTGCCACCTGACTGACCTGCATCTCATGGCCATAGATATCGTAACTGCCGATATAATCTTCGAGGGCCGTAAACCCGGCAACGCCAATAGCATGACCGACCTGCCCCATTCGCCATGCTCTGCCAAGGGAATCATTGATCACCACACCCACCTGCAGACCATGTTTTTGCTTCACACCTTCAACGATTTGCCTGGCGCTGGCGTCGGGGTCCACAGGAAGGAGCAGACACAGATCTTCGTCGTCTCCATTTTCATTGGTGATATTCGACTGATCGATACCGGCACTCGCATGCACGAAACCAAGCCGATGTTCGACGATGAGGGCACCTATACGCTTTCGGACGATCTCTTTCGACTCATCCAGAATGAGCTGAACCTTACGGGGGTCCTTGTCAATCTCCTCACCAAGACGAAGTGCTTCCTCCCCCGGCGTGACATTAACGAGGTCGACGTAACGATCCTCTGCTTTGGAGATGATTTTTTGTGCTATCACAATGACATCATCATCCTGCAGTGACTCACCCATCGAAGCGAGCCCTTTTTCGATCAACGCAAGAACGTCATCCCCTGGCACTACCATGGGGATGTTTTCAACGCCGATATAGGTCAGTTTCATTACTCAGCTGACTCGCCGGTAATGACAATACCTGCGCCATCAACTTTGTGATGTCGGTTGATAGAGATCAGAATGGAGGTCAGCGCTTCTGCTGCTGCTGCGTTTGCAATCGGCCCTGCATGCCAGCCCTTTAGCCCCACTGCGGCGACCAGGTCGATCACGGTTTCCCGTGCGGCCTTCTTGTTGCCACACACCAGCACATCGCAGGCAATGGCATGATCTTCCTGCAGATGCATGGCACCCACATTCTGAAAAGCTGAGACAACCTGGACATCTTCTCCGAGAAAGTTCTGTGCCTGCTGACCAGCAGAACCGTCTTGCGGCAGTTGTACGGTACCTACTTTCGGTGGCATGAGAGGTACTGTCACATCGATCAGGATCTTGCCAATAAGCCCGGGCTTGACTGTTTCGAGGGTACTCAACTGGTGCTCGAAAGGCACAGTTAGTACAACAATATCGGCCTGAGTGGCAGCATCCAGGTTTTCGTAGCCCGTGACATTGAGATCCGGGAATTCGTCAAGCAGCGCCTGCGCCGCAGCCTTACCCTTTTCAAGGGTTCGGGAACCAATCAGAATTTTGTATCCAGCCCGAGACCACTGACGAGCGAGGCCGCCCCCCAGATCTCCGGTACCACCAAGAATCGCAATAGATTCAACCGCTTCTGTCATTTCATACGCCTGTCGATTAGGAAAGGGCCAGATTATTCCCTAATCAGGGGAACCAGACAATCTCGGACCGAACTGACACCATGTAAATATGAACTTAGATCATCCTCTGTGATCAGCCTGCCTATCCATTTCATTGTGAATAAGCGTAATACACTGACTGGCATGCAGGATCACAGGACCCAGAGACACCTTCTTTACGCCCTGTCGGGCCATGGACTTGAAGCTCTTTTTAGGCATGGGCGTATGATCGGTCATGACAAAGATCCCGCTGCTATTGAGCTCCACGTCCCTGATGTCTTCACCGCTGGAGTCCAACAGGTAGATTTCCTGTTCAGCAGCACGGGCTTTGACGAGGTGCTCAAAGCTGGTTGTGCGCACAGTGACACCTCGACTGTCAGTGATCTGTTCATCTTTACCGAGACCTGATGAGGTCTCCAGGGCATTCGCGATGGCCTGCAACATCGAGTCCTCATGCAGATCCACCAGGCTACCAAGATTCTCGCCGCCAAAACTGACAATTCTGGAAAAGTCGCGGCTCTTTTCCAGCACCAAATGGACACTAGCATCTGACCGATGGCCCTGGCTGACAAAAAGGGCGCTTCGAATAATTTCTGCAAGGTATTCAACACCCTGCCCGCCTCCAATCGCAGCTCGAAATGCTTCCGGTTCGACCGGCGCAGCCCTGGCACGAACGATAAACTCAGCCAAGATCCTGATACGCCTGGTGACCGATTTTGTAAGAGCGCATGTCTCCCATCGTTCCGGGAAACATCCGGTTCATGACATATGACATGGCAAAAGAAGCCCTGACATCATCACCGTCAATGAAATGGCCGGCAGATTTCTCGATGGTCTGCTCGAACCGGCTATCGAAATGCTCGCTCACAATTATCCCACCAACCTCAACGCTCATCTACTATCTCAATCCCCAGAATGGGCGCAAAATTTAACACAGGTTGCCCCAACTAGCCTGTCTGTTACCCGGTAGACACACCCTGCAGCGCCCCACTTTGGTGCGCTCTCAGCCAGAAGCCACAAAAGACGGCACTTTCGTTTAGTTTTCCACAATTTCTGTGGATAACTCTGGTGATAAGTCGGCCCACATCGTGAATGTCCCGAAAATCTCTGTTTTGCGGTAACTGGTCACTTTTTGACCAACGGTTTTCAAAGCCTTTAAAAAAACAATAGGTTACGTTATAAACGTACTATAAAAGCCGCTTATCGGCAGCAACAGGCCTTGTTTTGATCTGACCCCTCGTTATGTGAATAACTCACCGATAAAATGGCGACTTTTACTGCAAATTTCGGTGCAAACAACGTCGATAGTGTTTAAAAATCGAAAACTGACCCTCTCAAGTCATTACATTCGATTACAGAAGTTACATTTGTTTACAAATGGCGGTTGAATGCTCACGATGACATCAGCAAATATCCTACACCCCTCAGTGGAAAAGTTGTCGGACTGTCATCAGGCTGCTTCAAACGCTATTCTTCTGTCTTCGCAACTTCAGAATATAACGAGAAAGTATGGGTGCACTAACTGAATTCATTGGCGACCTGAAGGTTCTGTTAGCAGCAGCGACTGCCAAACAACCTGAGCTAGAGGAAATAGCATCATTCGCGCTTCTGGTGGAACAGAACGCGGAAAAGTTCCCCGATGAACTCGTCCTGATCTGCGAAGACGATAGAGAAACCTGGAGGGGGCTCAACGAACGAGCCAACAGAGTCGCAAATCTGCTCAAATCCCAGGGTGTCGAGAAGGGCGACTGTGTATCTTTGTTTATGCAGAACCGAATTGAGTTTGTGGTGCAGGCTGTCGCAATTTGCAAACTTGGCGCTATAGCCGGCCTGATCAATACAAACCTGACAAAACAACAACTTACGCACTGTATTACCCTGACCGAATCAAAAAAATGCATATTCGGCGAGGAACTGACAATGCCGCTGAATGCAGTCAGGGCGGAGCTCAAACTGAAGGACGGCGTCGACTTTCTCTACGTCAGAGATCAGGGCACAGAACCGGCACCCAACTGGGCCATTGAGGTTGACAGTAAAGATAGCGATCATCTTCACCACAATCTCGAGGACACCCAGACCGTCGAGATCGGCTGTATTGCATTCTACATTTTCACTTCCGGCACAACCGGGATGCCAAAAGCCGCAAGGATTTCCCACCGACGACTTCTTACTGCCGCGGACATGTCCGCAAGGATGCTGCTAAGGATCAATGAAAAAGATCGCATGTATAATTGCCTGCCGCTCTACCACGGTACTGGACTGATGATCGGACTTACAGCGGCCTTTACTGTCAGTGCATCCACAGTCATGCGACGTAAACTATCCGTTAGTGCGTTCTGGGACGATATTCGACAACACAACTGCACAAGTTTTATTTACATTGGTGAGATCCTGAGGTATCTCCTGGCTCACCCAGAATCACCGAAAGATCCACAGAATCAAATCAGAGCAATTGTCGGCAACGGGCTCAGACCGGATATCTGGCATGACTTTAAGAACCGGTTTGATATCCAGAGAATGGGTGAATTTTACGGAGCCAGCGAAGGCAATGCCGGTTTCGCTAACGTCTTCAACAAAGACTGTACGGTAGGCCTCAGCACCGCACCAGCGAAGGTCGTCGCTTACGATATAGCTAACGATGAGATTATCCGAGACGAAAACGGATACTGCATTGAGGTACCCGATGGCGAACCCGGGCTGCTGTTGATTGAGATAACCGGTAAATCTGAATTCGAAGGCTACACCAATTCAGAAGCGACTGAAAAGAAAGTACTACGCAACGCCCTTGTCAAAGGCGATGCCTACTTCAATTCCGGCGATCTAATGAAAGTAGTGGATGTCGGCTTTTCCTACGGCCAAAAACACTACCAATTCGTGGACAGGATCGGAGATACCTTTCGCTGGAAAAGCGAAAATGTATCGACCAACGAAGTTGGCGAAATTCTCAACCAGCATGACGATATCGTCTTCACCAACATCTATGGAGTTGAGATTCCGGGAACTGACGGCAGAGCAGGAATGGCTGCGATCGTCTTGCGTGACGGCATGACACCGAATGAAATTGACCTGGCGGGGATCTCATCCCATATTGTCCGCAATCTGCCCGGCTACGCACGACCGGTTTTCATTAGACTGCTAGAGGATTTACCAACGACTTCGACACACAAACTGCAAAAGAACGATCTGCGAGACCAAGCCTTCCATCTCGATCACGTCAACGATCACCTGTTTGTCCTGCGACCCGGAGAAGAAACCTACAGTCGTCTGGACAGCGACTTCTACGATCAAATCATCCAGCGCAGCGTCGCTTTCTAACAGTTTTCGGCTTTGCCGAAAATCTGCTGCGGCAGCAATTGCGGTTTTGTGTTACTAAACACAAAATCGTTGTTGCGAGAGAGAGCGACCTGCAGGTCGCGAAGCGACCGAAGGCTTGCAGGCGGCAGCAACATCGAGGATTTGTGATAGTCAATCACAAATCTGATGTTGAGAGAGCCAGGACGGAAAATGATCGAACTACTCATATAAACAACATCGAATAACCACGCTGCAAACGTGACGGTCTCAGACGGTCAGAATATCGCCAGCATTTCCTCAAAGGCCACCATCTGACCACCCTTAGCCGATGAGGGCACCAAAATAGGCGTCTTGATGCCGGCATCGAACCAGGCTTCGACACCATCCCTGACCTGCGTCGCCGTTCCGAACAAGGTGTTGTCGGCCAGCCAGGTGTCTGTGAGGAAATGCGGCACCTTATCGAGATCGCCTTCTTCGACAGCTTTTTCTATGCCCTCCATCTCCTCAACATAACCAGCCTCCTTCCAGTAATTCCGATAGTTCGGCAGCATGGCATAGGACGTCAGTGTTTTTCGGTTCACCGCCTTGGCCGCCTCGATATCATCTGAAATACAGGTAGGAATCATGTCGCCGACAAAGAAATCTTCGCTGTTTCGCGCTTCATCGGATAACACTGAAAGGGATTGTTGCATATGCGAGCGGGATCCATTGGCAAAGACCATTCCTTGGCTGATCTCCTCTGACAGGGAGATCATTTTCTTACGCAGCGTTGCCAGAATAATTGGCGGCAGTTCGCCTGCCCTTGGTACCGCGTGCAATTCTTCGACGAATCTTCTTGTATCGCTGAGTGGTTTGCCGCCTTCAATCCCCCGCGCCTGAAGTGCTGGGCCGTGACTGACGCCAACGCCAAACCGGAATCGACCGTCAGAGATTTCATGTATAAACGATGCCATGTTGGCGAAATCAACCACCTGACGAAAGTACAAGGGTACGATAGTCGTACCAAACGGAATCTCATTGGTAGCCAATGCCAGGGCTTCGCACAGGGCCATGGAGTCACCCATGCTTGGCCCATAGATACCTGAAAAACCGCGCCTTTCAATCTCCGTTGCGAGTTCAATTGTCGCTTTCCTGCGACCCGGTACGGCAACAAGACTGAGTGCTGGCATTCTGCTGTTCATTACAAACTCCTTACAATTTTGATGGGCTGCTAGCGCCAATTGGGGTGTTGGAGCAGGTGTCGAAGATATACCATTCACTTGTAGCTGTCTGCCAAGCCGACAGACTATTGATAGGATGTCATAAACCGCGCAGGGGAGCGTTAACCTTTTTCATCTGGTGGTATTGCTGATGACAATCGATCGAAAGCGTGACGAAGAATCACGACTAGCCGATTTACAATCTCTGGGAATTCTCGACTCCCCTGGTGAAGAAAGATTTGATCGCCTTATACGACTGACACGTCGCACCTTCAACGTACCGTTTGCTGCCCTGTCATTGATTGATGAAGATCGCGAATGGTTCAAATCCCGTCAGGGCTTCGAGGTATCGGAGCTGCCGCGGGAAGGTTCTTTTTCTGCGGAGGTGATCTGGCAGCCAGATGTCAGTGTGGTTCACGACGCGAGCCTTGACCCTCGATTTGAACAGGTTGCTCGTGACACCGGCATCAAGTTTTACGCTGGGTATCCGATTCATTCACATCGCGGTTATCCCATAGGTTCCCTAACTATTGCGGACACAACCCCAAGGGCGTTTAGTGAAGAAGACCGACTCTGCCTGATGGACCTCGCAGATCTGATTGAAGAAGAGGTGACCATCCAGACCCTTGCCAACGTCGACGACCTGACCAACCTCTTTAACCGGCGAGGGTTTCTGGGTATTGGTGAGCATGCCATCGCTATCTGCAAGCGGATGCGTCGGCCTGCAACCATGATGTTTTTCGACCTGGATGGCTTTAAGTCCGTCAATGACACCTACGGCCATGCCGAAGGCGACAAGGTGCTCAAGAATATTGGTGGCCTGCTCGAGTCAGTATTCCGTAACTCAGATGTTGTCGCGCGAATGGGCGGCGATGAATTCTGTGTACTGTTGACGGGTACCGACACAGCACATGTGGATAGACCTCTCGCCAACCTTTCGGAGTCCATCGAACTGCAAAACAACCATACGCCCTATTCCATCGGCTACAGTGTCGGTGTTGTTGAATACGATAATCGTCACGAGACCCTGTCCCGCCTGGTGGAGGAAGCCGATCTCCTCATGTACGAACAGAAAAAGAAGCGTAAGCTGCCCAGCGCGCACGCCGGTTAACTGTCAATATCAGATCCTAACGCAACACTTCTGTTCTGGGCTTCCAACTCTCTTCGCATTTCGACGTGCCGTTCCTCCGTGATGGGGTAGCGCCAGATGATGGCACAGGCGCCTAGGAAAAAGATCGATGGCACCACGGCAAACAGGAACTTCAGACCGAACAGTTGTACCGGCGTATTTAACTCCGGTGTGACCGAGTTGAAGCCAATAAAGGCAAGACCAAAAAGGCCGATGCTGCCACCAAGCGAGCCGGAGAGCTTCGCCGTAAAGGAATAAGTCGAGAAAAAAAGAGCCGCCCGGTTCTCCCCGGTGCGCAGGGTATCGAGATCGATAACATCCGCTTTCATCGAGTTCGGCAACGCGGCGAATCCGCCTGCCGCGAACCCGGCTACAATCGAAATCGGCAGCATATACCAGAAGTCGCCCTCCCCCAGGAAAATGTAGAAGGGGTGGGCAAGAGCGATCAGCACAAAGCTGCCGACATAGGCCCGATGCTTGCCTATCCTGGTCGACAACCACACCCAGAACGGAACCGCTGACAGATTCGCCAGGTAGAAAAAAGTGAGCATGTAGATCGCCTTCTGTTCCTCATGCAGGACGTAGGTGATGAAAAACAGATAAAGCGGCATAGTAATTGAGAATGCGGTGGAACTGACCATAAAGGCCAAAATCAGTCGCAGGAACGGTTTGTTGCTGACCATCAGCTTCAAGCCTTCCAGTATCGGCGTACCGGAATTAACATACTCCGTCGGTTCCGGCACCCGCGTAACTGTGAGGTAAACACAGATCGGCATCAGAACCAGCATAGTAACGCCAACGATTTCCAGCACCGCTGCGCTGCCGCCAATGCCGAAGATGAGCAAGGCACCAGCCGGTGCCAATTGGGCCGAAAGACTGCCGACAACACCCATCATCGACCTGACTCCCGTAATGGTGGAGCGCTCGTTGTAGTCCGGTGACAATTCGGCCGCCCACGCATAATAAGGAATGAGCATCATGGTCGTGGATATCGACATCGTGAACATCCAGATCCCCATGTGCCAGGCACCTGCGCCCTCCGGTGGCATGAAAAGCCTATAAACTGACAGCATCATGATCGGGGTAGAAAGCGCAACCCAGAATCGGCGCCTGCCCCACGGAGTCGGGAAGCGATCGGTGATATAGCCAAACAGCGGGTCTGTCACCACATCACTGATCCTGATGGCCAACATGATGGCACCGACCAGCGCGATGGGAATCGCCATATCACTGGTGTAGAACTTGGGCAGGAATACCAGAGCAGGAAACAAGGACATGGTGACGGGCAGGTCTGTCAGCCCATAGTAGAAAAGCGTCTTACGCTTCAGCGCCATCTGCGCGAGTTCCCCGTTCTATTGCAAGTTGTCAATCAGCGCCTTTGTATAATCCATGGTTGTTGCAGCCCGCCAGGGTCCGGCGTCAAGATCTTCTCATCACCGACGACATGGCAATATGCGGTCCTTAGCCGTTCACTTTCGACATTCAGACCCAGGTCGTCCAGTATCATAGCACTCACCAATCGCAGTGCTGCGGGATTGGCTAAGTTCTTCCCTGAGATATCCGTGGCACTGATTATTACTAATACTGGGTGAAATTCAGGAAATTTGCCCCCGCCGCGTGACAGTTAGACTCAACTTTCTTAGTATTGCCGTTCATTTCGCCTGCACCATTCTCGTATTACATGTTATCCATCGAAACAACGACCAAACTCTTGAAATTGCACCTTCAGTGGCCTGACCGAAAACAGTACGACGGTAAGGACGACCAGGCGATGGAATTCTTCAAGTGGCTTTTTCTCAATCACCATAGTCGACCAGAAGTCATGGAACTTGGGGATGAACAGGATGTAGATGAGTTCCTTGAGAAAAACAAACACGTCCTCTGGCCGACGAAGAAAGAGGAAGAAAAGTGGGCGAACCTGCGACTCGAACCTCGTATCGTGAACGATATCAGTGTTGAGTTGACGGTAATGGAATGTGACGAAATCGAGATGATCGGCACTTCTATCAACGGCCGCACCCTGGATATCGGCCTGCACGGCATGCGCCTTACAATCACTGATAATGTCCCCGCAGGAACTATCCTAAAACTTGTCGTCGCCAAAGAAGGTCATGGGGACAAACGGTACAGCCTCATTGCAGAACTAAGATGGTCAACGGACCTGGAAGAAGGACATCTGGTTGGGGTCAAACTGGTAGAAAAAGGCGAGTTCACCGAATGGCAGACAGATTTTGGTAAAGAATTCGTCGCACCCGTGATGGCCAGGCGAAGACGTAGCTAACGGCGCCTGGTTAGTATTCCACTCCGCTGCGAAGATGGAACAAAACGGACTGATAGACTGAGAATTCAACTGTCGAAGGTGTCCGCCTGACTGGACCCTGCTTTAAATCCAGCTCTCACATATAATAGGCAGAGCTGGAATCAAAGAGAGTGGCCGCATGGTAAAAAAGCAATCAAAGTTTCTCGTTCAACAGAAGATGGTAGTCGGCGGATTTACTGTCCTATTGATCATCATCATCGGATACCTTAC
>JABHYO010000204.1 GCA_018656865.1 Gammaproteobacteria bacterium
ACCCTGCGTGAATATCTGATCTACGGTCTTCCAGTCCATTCTGCCAGCCCGCTGTTTTCGATATCCCCCAGATCATGGGATACCACGACCGTGACCTGATCCATAGCATCCAACTCCCTCAGCCACTGCCTCAATCTTGCAGCCTGTTCCGTGTCCTCGGGCACCAGAAGGTAGCTATAGACCAACTGCTTGGGTTTATCCTCGATGATTTCAGCCTTGCTGTTGGTAATATCTCCCGAGAAGACATAGAGCTGGTCACCAAGCCAGGCAGCAAAGAGTGTAGAACCAGGTGTGTGACCACCTATTCCCATAAACCCCAGACCCGGAAAGACATCGCTGGTCACAATTCCCGGCCGATCGACCACCTGTCCTTTGAGGCAGGAAGAGTTGACGATGCTGGCACCCTCGGTGGTGTTGAAGTTGTGCGCCGTTGCCTGCCTACTGGTCTGAAGAAGCATCGGTTCAGACGAAGTGTTTTCGCAGAAAATACCAACCCCTTCCGTGTGATCGATATGCAGGTGTGTAAATCCTACGCCTGATACGCGTTCGATATCTCTACCGAGAACAGATGCGATGTTGCCGTGAGGTTGTGCCCTATCACCGCCAAGCGCCAACTCTATATTTTCTCCGAATTCGATGGCCCGCGCTTCTGTCATCCCGGCATCGAGCATGAACTGCCGACCATCTGCCCATTCAAAAATAAACACCGAATGCGTAAGCACAGAGTCGGGAAGTTTTTGGTCTGAGGTATTGACGTAGTAGATCCTGACCGGACCTTCAGGTGTTTTCAGCGAATCAAACACACTGACCCCGGGGACCTCAACGGCTGCCGCCCTGACCTGTTTGTGAGCTGGCCACAGCAGCACCGAGAGCACAATCAACAGTGCAAGAAATAGACCTGTCACCCCGACTATCAGTTTTTGCATGACTTCGAATCCCCTATGCGAACTCCATCCCATTATATTTGTGACGGCTGCCACATTTCACGAATTTCTCCCGCCAGATGTGATACCCGTCACATCTGAAGCTTACTTCGGCGACTATTCTGATCCCCAAAAGCAGCGAGGAACACCAAATGGACGAGCCTAGATTGAGTGAAAATAGAATGGGTGAACAGGGAATGAAAAGTAAGGATTATGTGAACATCACAGGCCTGCTGTTCTTCGCCTACCTTTTACTGATTTACCTGATCTAACTCGGCCGCAAGAAACCAGCGCCAGTCGAAGCCCCCTCAATATCTCTGATCCTACCCCAACCACCGGCAAATCCCGTACAACATTGACCTGAATCAAGGTCACACTCCACCAAGGTAGTATTTTGGTACCCACGCGCTTCGAGAGAGAAGCGTGCTGTCGCACACCAATAAGCTAAAACAATAAAGGAAACTGCTCCATGTCTGTGCTTGCTGATGCCCCTTCAACGGCTGAAACAACCGACCAAACACTCCGCCAGCAACGCTACGAGTCTATTCTCATCGGTGTGGATGCCTCTGACCACTCTGACCAGGGAATCAAGGACGCTCTTGACCTGGCTGATCTCTGGCAGTCCAAAGTCACCGGTGCCCATGTCTATGCCGCACAGATGCATGACCAGCGATTCCGACAGATGGAAGGCGGATTGCCCGAAAAATACCAGGAAGAGCAGGAACTAGAGAAACAGCGTGATATCCATGACGATCTGATCACCAAAGGACTTTCCGTCATCACGGACTCCTATCTTGATCAGGTTGAACTGGGCTGCAAGCAAAGAAACATTGCTTACGACTCAAGATCACTGGAAGGCAAGAATTACGTACAACTGACCGCAGAGGCTAATTCCGGCGCATATGATCTTCTGATCATGGGATCGCTCGGGCTGGGTGCGGTTCAGTCCAGCCGAATAGGAACGGTTTGTGAACGCGTCGTTCGCCGTTCGACCGTCGATACACTCGTCATCAAGAATCCTGAAAGACCAATCATGAGCGGCCCTATTGTCGTCGCCGTCGATGGCTCTCACCTGTCATATGGCGGCCTGCTGACAGGCTATACACTAGCAAAGGAGTGGAATGTACCGCTGCACGTCATCTCGGCCTATGACCCCTATTACCACTACGTCGCTTTCAATCGAATCGCCGGTGTACTTTCCGAAGAGGCCGGTAAAGTATTCAGGTTCCAGGAGCAGGAACAGCTCCACGAAGACATCATTGACGCAGGCCTCGCGAAGATTTACCAGGGGCATCTCGAAGTCGCCCAAACCCTCGCCGATGAAGCCGATATCACCATTGTGACCAAGTTACTCGATGGCAAACCTTATGAGGTCATTCAGCAGTATGTAGATGAGGTTCAGGCCGGGCTGCTGGTTCTGGGTAAAACCGGAATCCATGCAGATGAGGACCTGGACATCGGCGGCCAGGCGGAAAACCTGCTGCGTAATGTCAACTGCGCCGTGCTATTGAGCCACAGAGGATTTACACCCGATACGGAAACAATCGCAGAAACGACTACCTCCTGGACCCACCAGGCAGAAGAGAGAATGGAGGTCATTCCACAATTTGTCCGCAGCATGGCCCGACTGGGGATCCTGCGCTATGCACAGGAACAGGGACACACCGTTATTACCGAAAGTATTGTGGCAGAAGCCACCAAAGACCTGTGCCCAGCTAGCATCCGCACCAGGCGGGAGGCAGGACCAACCACAGACGACATGGAATGGAGCGATTCGGCCAAAGCGCTGTTGGCGACACTTGAGAACAAAACGCAAATGGAAGCGGTTCTTCTGAAGGCTGAAAAAAAGGCGCGCCAGGAAGGTGCTTCGATGGTCGATGAAAACCATGTCTCCGGTTTTATAAAGGGCTCCCAGACCGAATCCGGCTGCCCATTCAATCATGCGTCAGGGGACACAGCAGATACCGATAGGGCTATCGAGTGGAACGATGAAGCCCTGGCACGACTAGAGCGTGTGCCCGAGGGATTCATGCGCGATATGACCAGGAAACGCATGGAGGATTATGCCCACCAGCACGATTGCGACGTCATCACCCCGGACCTGATGGGGAACAAGTACGACGACTGGTCGAAAGGATCAGAAGTCCAGGAACAAACTCTGGTCTGGGAACCGGCGGCGCAGGACCGACTGAACCGAATTCCCCCCTTCGTGCAGGGAATGGTAATGAAGGAAGTGGAAAGCCATGCTGCCGGACTCGGTACAGATACGGTGACAACCGAGATCATGGAAACCGCCAGTAAAAATTGGGAGGGAACGATGACGTTTCACTCTACACCGGGTGATGACTAATTAGAGACGCGCCAATGCCCGACCTGAATCTGATCGCGATAAACCTGACCCGGCGCTGCAATCTTGCCTGCGAACACTGTTATCTCGATGCAACCACCTTGAAGGAAGGCGATTCGGACGAATTGTCCTGTGGCGAAGTCAAAGCACTCCTTGACGAAGTACATGCTCTAAATTCCAGCGCCATGGTCGTACTGACAGGCGGCGAGCCGTTGTTGAGACCCGATCTCGAGGAAATCATCTGCCATGGCAGTGAACTCGGTCTATTCATCGTCCTTGGCACGAACGGACTACAGCTGACAGAAAAGAGAGTCGCTGCGCTAAAAAATGCTGGCCTTATGGGCGCGGGTATCAGCCTGGATTCCACCGAGGCGGAAACTCATGATGAGTTTCGAGGCTTGAATGGTGCCTGGGATAAGACAATGAAGGGAATTCGTCATTGTCAGCAACTTGATCTGTCCTTCCAGATTCACTTCACGGTTACCCAGCGCAATCGTCACGAAATCGATGACATCATCGCTTTATCAGAGTCACTTGGCGCAAGGGTCATTAATATCTTCTTTCTAATCTGTACCGGGCGCGGAGAAACCGAATCGGATTTGACACCAGCCCAATATGAGTCGGCATTGAAAGACATCATTCAGGCACAGGAGAACTATCCGGACATGATCGTTCGTCCTCGCTGTGCACCACATTTCAAACGGGTAGCCCTGCAATTAAACCCGGAGGCTGAAATTAATCGCATCAGCGGTCAGGAGAGCGATGGGTGTCTTGCCGGATTGCACTACTGCCGCATCGCCTCGGACGGAAGGGTTACCGCCTGTCCTTATATTGAAACAACAGCGGGAGACACCCGTGTTGATTCCCTGCAACAAATCTGGGAGCAAGCGCCGCAATTCGACGCACTTCGAACTCCTCAACTAGAGGGCAAATGCGGAGCCTGCGAGTATCGACTGCTTTGCGGTGGGTGCCGTGCCCGACCCGTCGCTGAAGGCAAAAGCATCATGGCAGCCGACCCTGTCTGTGAGTACTCTCCCATGGAGCGCCCTGTCATCATGCCACTCCCCGACCTAGCCGAAGGCGAGATCACCTGGGAAGAGCAAGCAGAAACCCGCCTGAATCGTATCCCGGGTTTTATCAGAAAGATGGTAAAGAAACGCGCTGAGGCCTACGTATCGGGAAAGAATGAATCCGTCGTCCAGGTTCACCACCTGGAAGAGCTTACCGCACGTCGCTTTGGCAGCAACGGACCAGGTCGACCGTCGCTTTCAAAGATAAAGGAGATGTATCGTGCAACTAAATAGGTTTGACGACGACAAAAACAAGAATGGGGATTAGCATCAAGAGTGGTGCTTCGTTGAAGCACCTGAGATAAATGCCGCTCATCGCCAGGTCATTGCTCAGCAGACGCTTCAGATAAAACCAGCAGATAAGATGGTAGACCAGCAAAGCGAACACAAAAAGCAATTTCGCGTAGAGCCATGCCCCGGTAATTCCGTATCCGATCCAGAGCCATAGACCCGCGAGAATCGCCTGGATTGCCATAAGCGTCATGAACCGAAACAACTTGGTTGCCATAACACCGAGTCGATGTACGTCTTCTCCGAGATTAAGCCCCTCGACATAATGGACAAATATTCTCGGCAAGTAGAATAGCCCTGCCATCCAGGCAATGACCATCATAATGTGAAACACCTTGATCCAGTGCATTGCTAGGGGGCGCCTCGACTAGCAGCCCTGATCACACCAAAACAGAATAATGCAATTCCAACAACAATAAGGAAAACAAAAGACAAATTGACTTCAAAGGACCCCCGCCATGCCAGCATGCAATTCATCCCGCCCAAAAAGATCAGAATCAGACCGAATATTTTCGGCAAGACTCCCTCTTTATTGGACTCCGGGATCATGCTTCCGCTTCTCTTTTTCTCGCGCCTGCCCGAAGCCACAGCATCTCTAACCCTATGACTATTAGCAGCGCCAGGATCGCCCCGATAAATGGCAAAGCGGTTGAACTGGACTCAGGCAACATCCAATACCAGGTCGTCAGCGTATGCTTCGTCTCCGTTTCGCTGTTACTCCCATCCCATACCGCGAATGCCATCGGTATGAATTCTCCTTCAGCAAAAGTCAGCGCACTGTCGTGATCTGCATTGAGCTTCTGTCTGAATAGTACCGTCCAGGTACCAGACTCATATCGACCATTTGCCTGTACGGTTTGATTAGATGGCTCCACGGGGGTTTGCGGACCAGTGGCAATTTCTACTGAAGCCGATTGCGGTTCAGTTGTGGTGCCACTACGCCATCGCCAGAGACTAACTGGTCGTTCCTTGTCACCCAACACGAAGTAGGGTTTCGCCGCACCTTTGGTCGGATTGACCGGTAACTGGATGGCCACCTGATCTTCGTAGATAGACGAATCGGCAATCTTCTCAGCATCTTCGTCTCCAGGAAGACTCAGCGTACGGTCATCCCACTTCAGGAGAACTGCAATTTCGTCATCATTGTAAAGAGAACGCGCCGTGATTGTATCGTTAGACGGTGTAAAGTGCCGTGTCTTCGCAATTAGCTGAGGCACCAGGAAGAAGGTCGTGGGCGTTGCTTCCTGCCAGGCAGCGTCTTCAGGGTCATCGGCAATCTCACCATCCAGGCGATGAGACTTAACGACTGTGTTTTCTGCACTGACGACCTCTACCGTCTTCGCCAATGAATTCACATAGTTAGCAACATGCCAGCGTTCTTCTATCGAAAGTTGCAACTTGCTGGCCGGATCGGCAAACGAAGGCATCTGTGTGCCTGGAATACCGACGGATATTCTCGTAAAGACGTCTTTTGGGTCGTTGCTATGAAGGAAGGTCCAGGGCTTCGTCAGGTTCCGCGGCCAGGTACGCTCGCCATTGTCACCCAGAAGCCGCTTGATGGCGTCTCCTTTCCCCTCATCGCCGTGGCATTCAGAACACCGATCATCTTCGAGAAACAGTGTTTTACCTATTTCAATGGATTCGGCGGAAATGGCAACCTGCTCACCGTAATCAACGACTGGTCCCGGCGTTTCCTCATCATAGCCTGGAAACATTTTCAGATAGGCTACAAGATCCCACATGTCCTGTTCGCTCAGCACATCTGCCCAACCCGGCATGGCTGTGCCCGGCATTCCGAGCCTGATCATCTCGTAGATATCCTGATCCTGCGGCACGTAACCGTCGAAGGCAGTCGACATGATCTTAAACATGCCGGAGGTAAAGTCTCTGGGAGGAGGCACCAGCCTGTCATATCCCGGACCCAGACCATCACCATCGATACCGTGACATCCCACGCATCGTTTCAGGTAGACGGCTTCTCCGTTTTCGACATCTCCCTCTGCAGCAAAGGCAACATGAGGCACCACTGACAAACACAGAACGATGGCGCCGAATAAGGGCAAGAGTAAGGGCAATTTTCGGCTGAACTTTAGTGGAGTAAGAGTTATCACCGGTCTACTCCTCAAAACTTCGGGGTTCGTGACCCGTGTAGTCGTACAGATACAAAATAACCTGCCAGATTTCTTCCTCCGTGAGGAATTCTTCCCAGACAGGCATGGAAGAGATCCATGGCGCCGCTTCATCAGGCAACCCCGGTCCGCCGGTCGCGATTCGCCAGAACAGGAAGGATTCCTGCAACTGAGCGATGGTACCAACATCCTGGAAGTTTAATGGCACTGGATTCAAACCAGCGGCATAAGGACCTTGACCGTCCAATTTGTCCCCATGGCAGAAGTGACAATTCCTGACATAGACATCCGCGCCTGCTTCGACCATATCTGAAAACTCTTCAGGATCTTCATGCTCGAGTTCCCGGTAGGGATTGGTTAGCGTTCGCAGGTCGTATCTCTTGCCGTATATTTTCACCGTAGAGGGTGGAGCCGGATGAATAGAACGTAGTTCGAGCGGTGCCTCAACGCTTGGAAGGAGCTGCATAAAAACATAGCCAGCAACCAGGATAGGCACAACGACAAAAACGATCTTTCTGGTACCAACCTTCGAGGGATCTTCGACGAGACTCTTGATCGGCGCGAGTAGCTCTCTCGTCCCCTCTTCCGTAAAGGTATAAACAGCCAAAACACCCGCAACGATAAAGAACATGTACATGTTCAGCAGGCTGTTCGGAATCAGATGGTCAAGAATGACGTCGAATACCAGGATAAATCCAAAGTAGATTCCGAAAACGATCAGTAAGGCCTGGATGAACTTCGGTATTTTCTGCATGCCCGTTTCTATACCTCCCGTGACTCAGTACGCCGCATCGATTTCACTTCAGGCTCGCCATATAGTCGACGAGCAGCTCAAGTTCAGACGCGTATAACTGATCAGCGTAGACAGGCGGCATCATCGGCACAAAGCCCTCGGTGATATCCGCGTTAGGATCGAGAATCGAACGTCGCAGGTGTTCCCTGTCCCGCAGACTGCCGATTTCTTGAAGGTCAGGCCCCAGTTCTCCCTGGAACTCTCCAATTTTATGACAGGCACCACAACCGAGCACGGCAACGATCTCTTCTCCCGTTGTGTAGTGCGCCCTCTCCGACCCTGCTGATTCTGTCGCGGCCTCTTCCACGGGAGCACTCTCGCCCTGCGGAATTTCCACTGACACCTCAAGACCGCTGGCATCTTCCAGATAGGCGACGATAGCCAGTGTTTCCGCATCGGATAATCCGATACTACCGCTACGCACATCCGGCATCGGGCTTTCCTGGTCGTTGGTCCCCACCTTGCCGAATCCCTTGACGACATAAATGGATGGTTCGTTCATTGATTCGATCAGATAGCTGGCAACATCCTTTGCTGAACCGCCATAGCCGTCGTCTCCCAGGCGCTGAGCTACTAGCCCATCAAGGTTATCGAGCATCGGCGCCCTGCCCAGTTCGTTGTGACAGAGCGTACATGTCCCCTTGGTGGTATATAGCTTTTCACCGAGGCTGATAAAGGTGTCCATATCCATACTGCTCAGGTCTACGGCCTCCTGCGAAGGAGGCGGCGCTGGCTGGATCTCCGGGATACCAAAATTTGCGTAGCCTGCAAAAAGTGAGACAACAAATACACTGAATGCAACAATGTAGAGGAATTGCTTCATGGCGACTTCCAGTATCCCGAGTGCTCAGTACGAATAGTAGATACCTGACTGATCCAGAAAACGAAGATCACCATCGCCATAAATATAACAACACCGATGCTCACCACGTTTGCCGCGTACCCAAGCGTGGGGGTAAAGGCATCCACCGAATTGTCCCTGAACACGTCAGTAACATGCCAATGCTGCCGGATACCCGAACGGACATACCCCATCAGACCCATTAGCCAGGTAAACGCCACTGCCAACAGAAAGAGTGCGTACTGAGCCCTGTCAGGAATTCTGCCCCACTTGAGAGGCGCTACTTCCTTCGCTCCCTTGTAGATAAGTGAGTCAATAACAGCACTGGCGACAATAATCACAAGAGTTGTCAGTACCTGGGGAATCGACGCGGCGATTTTGTAGACCGTATTGGTAAAGTATCCGTAGTAGATACCCAGAATCAGGATATTGATAATGCCGGTAGCGAAAAGCGCTACTTGCAGTGCATTCCCTGCACCAACCCAGCTAACAACTGGAATCTTGTTGGAACGGCGATAGATCAAAAAGCTGACCGCTGTGAACAGAATCATCAGATTAACTGCGGTGTTCTTCGCGGGCATGATGCCTAACGGTCCGAGGTATTTATGGTAAGGCCCACCCAGGGCTTTGAGTTCCTCGTTCGTGAGGACCAAGGTATGTGGCGTAAACCACACCAGGAAAGACGCGACGATGATAAAGGCAATGTACTTGACGTAGGGGTTATATCGAGCAGCTCCATCACTACGTCCCATACCACACCAGAGATAGTAGTTAGCGGCTATAAAGAGCGTCCCGATCAGAACTGCCTGGATGATGAAGATCCAGGCAAAAACACCACCCATCAGCGTGATGCCCATTTGCTGACTGTAAGCATATATTTCTGCGGTCAGGTAATAACCGGCAAACGGCAAAGGTAACAAGGCAATGATGGCAATAAAATTCGCGTTGTAGCCCATCCAATCGTAGTGGGCTTTCTCTTCGGCAGTGCTGGCAGACAGAAACTTGTAGGCGGCGTAGGCACCAACAATGGAGCCACCAAACGCCACATTGGCGATGACCCTATGCAGGTTAATTGGATTCCAAAGGAAGTTATGTATGGCCCCCCAGCTGTCACCGGCAAACGTACCCGCCACATCAACACCTGCTGGACTCATCATAAAAGTCAGCCAGGCATTTGCCAGGAACATCAGCATGGTACCAACAGCATTCAGCAGGAGACCCAGTGTCAGATGAATCCACTTTCGGTTTCCTCCCTGAAGCCAGTGCCAACCATAGTAGTACAAATACAGCACCACACTCTCGGCAAAAAACAGCAACGCATAATAAAACATGCTTTCACTGAAGACACCGGTGAGATAATTCATCAGATGCGGGTAGAAAATGAAGAGATTGAAGGCTAATAATCCCCCCAGTATTGCCGTTAGGGAGTAGGCTGTAATACTGACCTTGATGAACTCATAGGCCATGTCATCGTAGCGCTTGTCCCTGGTCACCATGCCAATTGCTTCGATGATGAACACAAATATTGGTACAGCAAGCACGAAGGCGGCAAACC
>JABHYO010000077.1 GCA_018656865.1 Gammaproteobacteria bacterium
AGGGAAAAGAAGAAACGGAAAACAGAAAATCCCTATGCAAGGGTTGCCAAGGCCTACATGGGGGAGAGTGACGGTAGGGTCGGTGATGAGGCTGCCCGTGACCAGATCACCAAACAGACCATGCTGGAAAAGTCTCTCCAGCTCACTATCCAGCGAGTTACTGCTGAATCACAATCGGGCAAGGCGCCTGGTGCGGCTACCTCGATCTTCAAGCTGGTAGGTTCGACTATTGCCAAGGACAGTTCCGCACTCAAATCGGAATTACGAGGAACAGATGGAATCGGCTGGGAAGGCGAATCCTTTTCGGAAGAAGAGTTGGATGCGACCGAGGGTTGGCTACGTGATCGCGCGGTAACCATCTACGGCGGCACTAATGAGGTTCAGATGAACATTATCGCCAAGCGGGTGCTGGGTCTGCCGGAATAGGTGTGACACAGAACCAAGGGTTAGATCTTCCCAGGGTCCGACCTTTTGCGCCTCAATTTAACCTCTCGAGTTTCGATAGTCTCTCGCATTATCTGTTTCAACTGGCTGGTCAGCGCAGCCTCACTTATGGCTTGAAGCGAGTATCAAAAAGGTAGAAAGTAGAGCCAGTTTAGCAAGTCAGGAATCACCATGAGCCTCTCAGAAAAACTCGATCAGATTCGCGCAGGTGCTGAAGAAAATATCCCGGCCCCTGCACTCGAGCAGATGCACAAAGCGACAGCGGAGCTGCAGAACAGCGGCATCCTGGATAGGATGATCAAGCCAGGGGATCCACTGCCTGCCTTCGCGTTACCCAACCAGGCAGATGAGATGGTCAGCAGTGTAGATCTCCTTGCCAGGGGCCCCATGATCCTGACAGTCTATCGCGGTCTTTGGTGACCCTATTGCATCGCAGAGCTGTATGCTCTGCAGGAAATCCTACCGGCAGTCCAGTCAATGAATGGCAGCATCGTTGCATTGACACCTCAGAAGGTTGTTCGGACAAAAGCGCAGTTCAAGAAGAACCCCATCGACTTTGATGTGTTGACCGATTTTGAAAATGCCTCCGCGGGTGAACTGGGTATTCGTTTTCAGATGCCTGATTACCTGGTTGAACTCTACAAGAATTTTGGCCTCGACTTCCCCACATTCCATGGAGAGTCCACCTGGACGCTGCCGATGCCAGCACGGATAGTCGTGTCCGCTGACGGTATCGTCAGAGATGTTGAGGCTAATGCCGATTACTCCTATCGGCCTGAACCGACGACAACGCTGGAGATTCTAACGAGTACCTGCTGAGCTAATCGCAGATTGTCTCAGAGGATGTACTCAGACCTGGTCCTTTCGCGATCGCTTTGAGTCAGCGCGTGAAATGTGGTTTATTCTTTTCTGCTTGATTGTGTAATCACCAAGGAGAATAAGCTATGACAATGAAAGACGAAGACGAATATCGCCATCCCTCGCCGGATCCCGGCTCCAAGAGTCTGTGGGGCGATACCCTCTGGGTAAGTACCGTTGACCCGGTTGCGAATATTTTCGGCATCAACCATTTTCATTTGAGCAACCAGGGGTTCGGACGCTTTGAGGCCCTCTACATCATCGACGGTGTAAAACAGCAGTATGGCAACAAATTTCCCTTAACTACGGAAGCTGACCAGGGTCCCTGGACTGATGGTGTCCTGACCTACGAAGTAATCAAGCCGCAGGAACAGATTCGGATCACCATGGACGGACCGCGCTTTGGTTTTGATCTAACCTACACTGCGCGGTTCCCGATGTTTGATTATTTCGACCACATTCACAATCCCTTTGCGAATTTCATGGGCGGTCACAATGAGCAGGGAATGCACTGTACCGGAGAGTTTGAGATCCGGGGCGGCCCCTGCAAAGGCGAAAGACGAAGAATTAACAGCTATTCGCATCGTGATCATTCCTGGTCCTACCGATTTGCCAATGAACCGGAATGGGAGTGGGAAATAGCGTCTCGCAAGGCACATTTCTGGCCATCTTTTCAGAGCGACTCGATGCATCTCAATGTGCATGGACTGCTGACTGCGCCGCCACCGGGCTACCCGGAACTGCCAGGCGATGGCGCTGGCTTTATCTCGACCAAAGAGGGAGGCACCCAGCATGTTAAGGAAGCCCGTGGCGAGATATTGCTGGAAGACGATGGCAGGACCGCCGCCAACTTCCGGTTTGAAATTGTTTTACCAGATGACGAGGTTATCCACATTCGTACAGGGCGTAAGTATGGTCAGGTCAAGCTCTGGGATCGCGCCGAGAACGATCTTGAGAATCGCCTCGATTGTTATGAGCCTTTCTACGATATGGAAATCGAAGAAACAGGGGAAAAAGGCTACGGCGTTTGCGAATACAGTATCTATCCGCCTGTACCTCGCTGGCTGGTATAGTAATAATGGAAACGTGATGGGGTTTTACGGTTGTGTGGAGACCCCATTAAAACCCATATAAATCAATTAGATAAACATAATTAGTTCAAAGGGTGAAATTGCGCTAGACAAAAAAGGATAACAGGTTATATTTATTCCTCGGGGAAGTAACATCAACAATTTAGTGCCGGGGAAGAGAATGAAATATAGATTTGGAACTTTTGTGGCGGCAGCAGTACTTGCGCCACTGATGACGACGACGTCGGTTTTAGCCGCGGAAACAAGTGCGCTGATGGAAGAGGTTGTGGTCACCGCACGGAAACGCGCGAACGAGGAATCGTTACAGGACACACCAATTTCTGCAGCGGTTTACACGGCTGAGAAAATTGAGCTGATCAATGCCGTTGATATCAGGGATCTTGGATTATCGATTCCAAATGTCCGGTTGGTAGAACAGGGTAACTCTCTGGGTTATGGCAGCTTCTACATTCGCGGTGCTGGTGTAAGCCCGTCTGTACCCAGTTTTGATCCTGCAGTGGGAATTGTCCTGGATGGTGTCCCAATGGCTCAGGCCGGTACGGGCGTCATCGATGTATTCGATATGGAAACCGTGGAGATTCTGCGGGGACCTCAGGGAACACTGTTTGGTCGAAATGTGTCCGGAGGCGTGGTTAACACCCGGACGATTCGGCCTGACGGAGAATTCGGATTCAAGGCCCAGGCGACCTTCGGTTCCCATGAGCGAAGGGACCTGTCCGCCAGCATCCAGGGTAGTCTGGGTGAAGATCTGGCCGGGAAACTGACGGTTCTTAGACGCGATCGAGATGGTTTTGTCAAAGACTATGTCAGTGGCGATGACTTCGGCAAAATTGACGTGCTCATAGTGCGGCCCACAGTGGTCTGGAATCCAACCGATGATCTTCAGTTAACATTCCTCTATGAGCGATATGAAAACACCGGTCATCCACCGCCTGTAATCCCAACGGGAGCAGGCAGTGACGATAGCTCTGTTGGCGGGTTGATCCCGGGTGGAGAGAGAACCAATTATCACTCAACCTGGTATGACAATCCTCAACCTAGTCCAGCCTGGGCGGAGTTCGAGCGAAATCGCTACACCCTGGAAGCCCTCTGGGATCTTGGGCACGGTACGGTGACTTCAATCACCAGTTATGCAGACATGGATCAGGCCGCAGGACAGGATTTTGATGGCACCAGTGCGGCGTTCATTTTTACGACGGTGCTGCATACCCAGCAGGATCAGTTCTATCAGGAACTTCGATATGCATCGTCCTTTTCTGACAAATTCGATTTTACTGTCGGTGCCATGTACTTCGAGCAGGATGTGGAATACGGAGAGCAACGCTACCAGGGATCTAGAGTGGCCTGTTGTGTCAACCCGGGTGATCCTATTGGTGCCGGGTGGCCGGGTAAGGGCCTGACTGATCATTCTCAGCTGGCGATATTCTTTGAGACCCATTACAAGTTCACCGATAACCTGTCCGGTACGCTGGGTGCACGATACGGCACCGAGGATAAGGACACCCGTGTCGGCATGGTAAACAGCGGCAACTGTACTGGCGCTGGTGCGTGGAAAAACAACTATGACTCGATAACCTGTCCACTCGGTTTCCAGATCGATGACGATGAATCCTGGAATAACCTCGATCCAAAAGTCGGGCTTGAGTATCAGGTCAACGATGACATCATGGCCTATGTTAGCTGGAGCACAGGATACCGTGGTGGTGGTTGGACTTATCGGTCAGATGTGGGTGAACTGGCCCGTCAACGACCAGGCTTCTATGATGAAGAGCAGGTTGAGTCGACAGAGATTGGCCTGAAGGGGCGTTATCTGGATGGTCGGTTGCGTCTCAATCTGACCTATTGGGAAAATGATTTCGATGATCTGCAGCGTTCAGTATTTCTTACAGAAGTTCTCGCTGATGGTTCCGTTTCGCTGACTCAACGGTTCAACAATGTACCCGATGCAAAAGCTGACGGTTTCGATATTGAATTAGTCGCTTCGCTGATGGAAGACGGTGCAATCGAGGGTGATAATCTGATCCTGGAGGTCAATTACGGACGCATCGATACGGAGTATGGGTCAGATGTTGATTTCAACGGGGACGGTGTTGAAGACGGAAGCTTCCCCTGGAATCAGGTGCCTGATTACACCTACTTTGCTGCGCTGACCTACAGTCTCCCGGCCTTCGGCGGCAACATGACCTACCGAACGTCCTACACCTACATCGATAGTTTTATCGGTGGTGGTACTAACCTTGATCCAATTTCTTTTTACCAGGATCAGAAGTTGTGGGATGCCAGTATCAGATACGCAAGTGGCGGAGACTCAAGGTGGACGGCAACGCTGTTCGGCAAGAACCTCAGCGATGAAGAATACATGGCGTTCAGAACGCGTTTCTCCTCTGCGTTCGGCATCGGTGTTCCCGCGCTGGGTCGTACCTGGGGACTGACAATCGGTTACGAGATGTAATCTATCTCGATTTATCAGACTGCGGTTCTTTCCCCCTAGGTTCTCTGCAGTTCTGGTACCTAAAAGGCGCCTTTTTTAGGCGCCTTTTTTTATGGGATACTATCCGTCCGATGAGAATAGAGAGAGGAGACTCATAATGAGTGCGGTAAGTGAAACAGAGCTGCAATGGCATCTACAGGGCAACTGGGCCCCGGTTTTCGATGAAGTTGATGGAAACGAACTTGAAGTTGTTGGTGAAGTACCCAGGGAGCTGAATGGGGTTTACATTCGAAATGGCATGAACCCCAAGAGCGGTCATAGCGACCACTGGTTCTTTGGCGATGGCATGTTGCATGGAGTGACATTCGAAGACGGTAGGGTTTCGTACCGGAACAGATACGTCCGTACGCCCGCCTACCTGGAAGAAGCCGGGGCGGATGGCGGGCTGGGTGATCTTGCTAACTCCAAAGCCAATACACATATTGTCCGCCACGCGGGGAAAGTGCTGGCGCTGGAAGAGGGCCACTTGCCCTGGCTGGTCGACGAGCAACTGAACACGATCGGACCCTATGATTTTGCGGGCAGGTTGAAGGGGTCAATGACTGCGCATCCTCGAATCTGTCCCGAGACGGGGGAAATGATGTTCTTCGGCTACTCCATGATGGCTGAACCTTATCTCACCTACCATCGTGCCAATGCTGCAGGTGAACTGGTTCAGACCGAAGTGATCGATATTCCCAACCCCGTCATGATGCACGATTGGAACGTCTCCAGAAACTACGTCATCTTCATGGATCTGCCCCTTGTTTTCGATCTTGAGGCAGCGATGAAAGGCGAATCGCCCTTTGGCTTCAAGCCGGAGGTTGGTGCGAGATTAGGCGTCATGCCGCGAGATGGCGGCAATGCCGATGTTCGATGGTTCGATATTGATCCGTGTTATGTATTCCATCCGATGAATGCCCACGAAGAAGGCGACAAGCTTGTGCTTTATGTCTGCCGACTGAACAGCGCTATGCGAAACGGCATGGATGACATGTACAGTGGCGACGAATCGCTGGGCAAGATGACGCGCTGGACCATTGATCTCAAAGCCGGCACTGTTCAGGAAGAAAGACTCGACGACGCGCCCATCGATTTCCCCCGGGTTGATGATCGAACTATTGGTATGCCCAGCAGGTTTGGCTATGCCATGGGCCTGGATCCAAACGCACAGTCTTTGACATTTGACCGTTATCTGTACAAGTACGAGCTCGCAACAGGCGGCAGAGATCGGCTTGATCTCGGCAAAGGTGTTAGAGGTGCAGAACCGGTGTTCGCTGCGAGAACGCCTGAGTCAGTCGATGACGATGGCTTTGTGCTGTCGTTGGCGCATGATGAAAACCGAAATCAATCCAAGTTTCTGGTTATGGATGCACAAAACTTCAGCGGTAAGCCGTTGGCAGAGATTCTGCTGCCTCAGCGTGTGCCCTATGGCGCGCACGGTAGCTGGATGCCCGACAGTTAACCAGGACAATTAACTAAGACAGCTAATAAGACAAAGGGGGCGTAAGCCCCCTTTTTTATACCTCGAATTGAAAGTGCTTGCCCTTTCGGACAACAGTGCCGGCAGAGGGTGTGGCAAAGTGAGTGCCGAAGACCAGTATTTTTTCATCGGCAAATCGCCCAAGCTGACCGACGCGTGTTTTTTGTGCTGTTGGCGTATCCCAGTCAGCGCTGCATTCCCAGTACGGTTCTTCCATCTGGCAGGGGTGGTGCAGCATGTCACCGGTAATCACAGCATGTTTGCCGTTGGATTCGACATGAACACTGATGTGCCCTGGCGTGTGTCCCGGCGTTGGCTCGAGGCGGACTTCACTACAGATTTTCTCGTTGACCTCTACGAATCGAACGAGCCCCGCATCAATAACCGGCTTGATTGAGTCGACAATAAACTCTTCATACATGGGGTTGCTTAGCTGTTCTTCAGTGTAGGCCCATTCGGTTTTGCCGAACAGGTACTCGGCATTGACGAAGGTGGGCACCCAGACGCCATCAACAAGCTTCGTGTTCCAGCCGACGTGATCTGTATGAAGGTGGGTACAAAGCACCATATCAACCGATTCAGGTGGATACCCTGCATTGGTCAAGTCTTCAATAAACTTTGTCTGCAGGTGTGCCCAGTGCTCAAAGGTTCGTTCTTTGTCATTGCCAAGGCAGGTATCGACAACGATCGTCTTACTGGGTGTTTCAAGGATCAGTGCATGAATGCTGATAATGCAGTTGCCTTCAGCGTCGGCAAAGTGAGGTTGAAGCCAGGGCATGGCCTGAATGTTTTCCTTCGTCGCATCCGGCAGAAGAAACAAGGGGCCTCTCGTTTCACCTTCTACGATACGGGTGATTTTCACGTCACCGATATGCCACTGATTGTCAGGCATGACCTGCTCCCCAAAGTTGTATATACGTTAGAAAATAATAAAGACCAACCAGGCGGTGATTGGCACCACGCACAGGATGATCAGTGTATAGACGATCTGTTTGCGCAGCATCTCTTCTTTGTTCACAACACTCGCCGCTGTTGCCAGGAAGAGCGCACCCCAGGTAGAAAATGGTGAGATGTCGGTAACTGCCGCGGAGATGGCCATGGCAGTCAACAGGCCCGTTCCGCTCAGATCTCCGGAGACGACAAAGGGTGCGGAAAGGGGTACCAGCATACCGATAGTCCCCATGGTGGAAGCTACACCGGTGACGATAGCGACGGTAAAACAGAGCAGTAAACCGATGATGTTAGGTGAACCCAGGTTCCCGAGCTGATTCGCAAGCCAGTCGATAGCGCCCGCAGATTGAATCATGTTGACGTAGGTCAGCACGCCGCAAATGACGAGGATGATCGGCCATGCGATTTCGTTGACCGACTGGATTCTTGATTCTCTATCCGAGAACAGGAGCAGAATAAAGGCAATGGTCATCGCCACAAATCCGAGGTTGGCCTTGAAACCCAGAACGGCAACTAACAGGGCAAGGAAGCCTGCCAGCGTCAGCGACTTGATCGGTGTCAGTGTCTCAAGGTCGCTATGCGAAGAACCGATGGAGTATTGCTTACCTTTCAGATTCAGACCGCCCAGAAGCAGGAAGACTGCAACAACCAGCACCAGATGAAAGGTGACAACGCCGACAAACATCGCCGTGGGTGAATAGATCATCCCGCTTTCTGAGGCCAGTTGCTGGATGACCACCCCGTAGGGGGCGATTGGCGAATATGCACCCGACTGCGTTCCATGGATGATCATAGCGGCGACAAGGAGTGGATTCAGTTTGAATCGACTGACGAAGCCGATGCCAATAACAAAAAGCACTGGAGCCGCACCCGGGCCGAGTGAGGCCGTAACGAAAGCGGTGGCAAAAAGTACCCAGGGCAGAAGAATCAACCGGCCGCGGGCAAGTCGCATCAGTTGTTCGACGGCCCAGTCGACGGTGCCGTTCTGATTGGCAACGGCGAGCAGCAGGGTGATCCCGGCCAGCAGGACAAACATTTGTGCCGGGAACCCGGCCATGACTTCCACGCCTGAGTAGTCGAGAAGAAACGTACCTGTGCAGATGGCAACAACGATGGCTACGACGCCGACATTCAAATCGGTCAGCATGGGCACCAGGAAGATGACCAGAAGACCGAGAATGAGGATGAGCTCCAAGGGTATCGCCTGGGAATCGAACAGTGTGGTCGAAAGTAACACATGTATACCGCATTCGACAGATTGACGGGAGTGGAGTAACTTTAGCCGTCTACTTGAATCAGTTTTAATGATGAAGGCTTTGACCGAACGTCAGTATCGTCGCAGGGAGAAAATCCTCGCGACAGCGCGGGACCTGATTGCAGAATACGGTTACAAGGGTGTGACGATGCGCGATCTGGCGGCCAAGAGTAATGTCACGCCCAAGACCCTCTACCATCAGTTTGGCAACAAAGAAAAGTTATTGCGGACAGCGGTCGAAGAGCGTTTCCGTCACACTTATCAGGCGATTGATGACCATGAAGTGAAGAAAGGTATCGATAAACTTTTCTTCATTGTTGACGCGGTTGCCGACTCCACCCGTAAGAACTACGACTATGCCATGGCGCTGGCGCCGGTCATCACATCACGTCGATCTGATCCCTTTGCCTCTATTCGAATGAATACCTATGGAAACGCTGTCAGGCAAATTGAGCAGGAGGGCGATTTTCTGGACTGGGTTGAGATAGATGTCATTGCTCAGGTTGTCTATCGGCATGTGAACCCGCTCTACGTAAACTGGTACTCCGATAGTGCCAGGGTAAAGACCGAGGATTTTACCAAGTATGATCTCAGTTTGATGCTACGGTCTATTACCAGGGGGTATACGCAAAAGAAGGTTACCAGCACGATCAAGCTGCTGCAGAAAAAGCTGGCCAGTCTGGATCTCTCTTTACGCTGATCTTGCTGTTGCGAGTTGTTTCCTGAGTTCACTATGGCGTTTCTCATCAAGCGGGTGATTCCAGGCAATGAGACCCGCCAGAATGAAGCCGGTTGCCGGACCGAGACAGAATAGAAGCTTCAATCCCAACAATGCCTCTTCGCTGTTTGCCGGTCCTGCTGCGGAGTCGTAGCCGATAAATGCCAGTAGTGATAGTGCCAGCCACGGGCCAATCGACAGGGCAAGCTTGGTGGTAAAGGACCAGACGGCAAAGTACCAGGCGGCGCGATCTTCACCAGTCTCCAAGCGATCTACATCGATAACATCTGCTTTCATGGAATTGGGGATGACCCAGAATGCGCCCCCCAGGAAACCAGTTACCGCTGTAATCGGTAACATCGTGTAGAAGTCACCGGCGCCAAGGCCGAGATACATCATCTGGAAGCAGGAAAAGATGAACAGCCCGGTACACCAGGCACGATGCTTGCCGACCTTTGAAGAAAACCAGATCCAGAAAGGTATTCCCGAAAGGTTGAAACCGTAGAAGACGAGTAACATCAGAATACTGCTTTGTTGTTCCTGAAGTACGTTGCGGATAAAGAAGACGACGAGGGCAGTTGAGATGGCAGAACCGAGCTGATTGATAAAGAAGGCCAGGACCAGTCTTTTGAAAGGCTTGTTCTTCATCATGAGTTTCAGCCCAGGAACAAGCGCAATCTGGGTAGGCCGATAGTCGCGCTTTTCTTCGACATTGAAGACGGTCAGACCGACGGTGACTGGAAGTAGGATCAGGGTCATGGTTCCAATCAGGAATAGGGTTTCTTCAGTACCGCCGTAGCCGAATAAGAATATGGCTATTACCGGCACCAACTTGCTGAAAACATTAGCAGCCATACCGATCCATGCGCGCCAACCTGTAATTCTGGTGCGTTCGTTGTAGTCGGGAGACAGTTCGGCAGCCCATGCATAGTAGGGGATGAAGAGCATGGTCCAGCCGAGCCAAAGGATTACCAGCCAGAACAGCAGATACAGTTCCGTTACAGGTGCAACGGGCATAAACAACTTGTAGACCGCCACCATCATGATGGGCACTGCGCCGACCATCCACACCCGCCGGCGACCCCAGCGTGTGTTGGTGCGGTCGCTCAACCAGCCGATCAGAGGATCTGAGACGGCGTCGAACAGTCTTGTCAGAAGCCATATGGTGCCAACGGCCGCTATACTGAGTCCAAGGTCCTGTCCGTAATAGTTGGGTATAAACGCGGCAACCGGTATGCCTGCCATCTGAATCGGCATGTCAGCCAGCCCGTAGTAGAAAAGTGTCTTTCTTGTCAGGGGCTTTGTTTCTTGTTCCGCCACGTCAAAATCTCAGCAATTGGAAAATGCTTTCAGGGCAAAAAGGATAACATGTGGTAATTAATACAGAAATGGTTTGATCAATCTCGATGTTCGATTCAACATGAATCGTAGTCGCGAGGTGTTGTATATGAGTGCCAAACTCCGTCGTTCCACGCTGGTTCTTTTTGGTCTGCCAGATTATGCAGTCTATCTTGCGGCAGTTCCGATGTCGCTCTATCTACCTTTTGTCTACTCCCGTGATCTTGGGCTTGAGCTGACTGAAATTGGACTCATTCTGATGCTCGCCAGGATCACGGATGTCGTGACAGATCCGTTGATTGGTTTTCTTAGTGACAGAACCGAAACCAGGTTTGGTAGAAGGAAGCCGTGGCTTGCCTTAGGCGCTCTGGTGATGATGATTTCAGCCTGGCAGTTGTTTGCACCATCAGGCGTTGTAGATAACTGGCATCTATTGATCTGGTCCATGTTGCTCTGGCTTGGCTGGACCATGATCAACATTCCGTATTTTGCCTGGGGAGCGGAACTGTCTGACGACTACGATGACCGAACCCGCATTACAGGTTGGCGACAGGCATTTGGTTACCTGGGTAATGTTAGCGTACTGCTGATTCCATCGTTGTCCGGTCAGTTATTCGGATATGGGTCGGTGCCCCAGGAAGGTCTCACAATTGTCGGTTTCATGGCGCTGGTCTTGCTGCCTACTCTGGTGTTCCTTGCGTTGTGGTTGGTGCCGGAGGCTGAGACTGCCAGAAAGACTGAGGTAGACCTGATCGACAGCTGCAAGCAGATGTTCTCGAATGGTTCCTTCATGATTCTGTTTATCGGCTTTCTGATGTTGTCGATGGGAACGACCTGGGCATCCTCGCTGTTCATGTTGTTCGCAACCTTTGTCGTCGATGTTGAAACCAGTACGCAAACCCTGCTTCTGGGTTTCTATTTGACTCAGCTGATCTCGCTGCCAGCCTGGGTCTGGATTTCGTTTCGGATCGGTAAGAAAGAAACCTGGGTCGCTGGCGCCGTCATCTATGTCCTGGCGACTCCGGGGTACATGATGCTCGGTCCGGGAGATGTAGCAGGTTTCTGTGTCGTGCTGGGTTTGTACGGCATTGCCAGCGGTAACTTCGTGGCGATTTCTCTCTCGATGAAGGCAGATTTGATCGAGATCGCCGGATATCGAACAGGTGCGCATGTCGCTGGTTCCTATATGGCAGTCTGGTCGCTTGGGCAGAAATTCTTTCAGGCGCTGGCAGTCGGCATGGCACTGCCAATCGTCAGCTATTTCGGCTTTGATCCCAGGGGTGAAAATGGACCAGATGAATTACTTGCGCTGACCCTGACGTTAACAATTCCACCCATGTTGCTTTACGCGGCATCCGTTTTTGTTATCTGGCGTTTCCCTCTCTCCAGTGAGCGCCTTGTACGACTTCGCAAGAAATTTTTGAGAAGGGAAGAGAGAAGAGAAGCGGCAGCCTAAAAGTATCACACGTTATACATGTGTGTTATATTCAGTTAAGTATCAACTCCTGAGGTTAACTGACATGGATCTGGGCATCGCTGGTAAGAAAGCCATAGTCAACGGTGGTAGTGCGGGTATGGGGCGCGGTAGTGTCCTGGCGCTGGCGCGAGAAGGCGTGGAGTTGTACGTTTCCGCGAGAGGCGAAGACCGACTGGTTAGGGCCTGTCGTGAAATTGCTGAAGAAACGGGCGCTAGTATCACTCCGATAGCAGCGGACCATTCGACAGATGAAGGCAGAGAAAAAATTCTGGCGGCCTGCCCAGAACCTGACATTCTCGTAGGGACCTGCTCTCCGCCAGCTTTCACTGGAGATTACAAAACCATCGACAACAGCGATTGGGTGAACAATCTCGAGGTCACTCTGCTCAGCCCGGTTCAGTTTATGAAGGCAGTGGTTCCGGGAATGGCGGAGCGTGGTTGGGGCAGGGTGGTCAATATTGGTACCGGTGCGGCGAAATATCCCGCTCAGGTGCGTATTTTGTCAGGGCCACCGAGAGCTGCATTGGTCAACTACACGGTTGCCGTTGCCAAGGTTGTCGCCGGGCAAAATGTCATGATCAACAACGTGTTGCCGGGTATGCACCACAGTGCCGCAACCCAGACACGTTTTTCCGCTATGGCAGAAGAAAACGGAACAAGCTACGAAGAAGAGGTTCAGAATTTTGTAGACGAGTGGAAAATCCCTGCGGGCAAGTTCGGTGATGCTGAACACGTGGGGGATTTTGTTGCCATGTTCTGTAGTGAGCAAGCAGCATTTGTCGCCGGTCAGAGCCTGATCATAGATGGCGGCCAGACCAACTCCACCTTTTAGGTAGGCTCATTGTGCCTAGAACTGAAATATCATCTCGATAGTAGTTTCGTTTCGTCGACGATCTTTTCGTCCGTATAGATCGCCGATAGCCCAGGGTCCGAATTCATCATCATCCTTTCGCCAGTAGAAACTCTGTGAGGCTTTTACCACGAAGTGTTTGGACCAGAGGTATTCCAGCGTTAACTTATTGAGTGCGCCGGTTGACCTCGGGTCGTAGGCGAAAACGAAACCGGGTTTTATCTTCCCGGCGCGGCCGTAGGTGGTGGAGATACCGAGCGTGAAGACGAATTCATCCTGATTCGGTGTGCTGGCCACCTCGCTGACAAATCTTCCGGGGATAACCTGCCCGCCCACCATCGCCGGGGCGACTGCGGACAAGCCCTGATAATGACGACTGTAGTCGAGGTATCGGCGCCAGAATAGCTGGCCGGAGAAAAAGAAAGTTCGTGAACGATTCAACGCCCGAATCCAGGTAGGGCGATCCATTCCGAACATGATGACCATCTGGTCGGTTGTATCGAAAAGATCTTGCTCCGGATCAACAGAAAGTGGCGTGTCAGGCTTATAGGATACAGGGATACCCTTTGTCACAGAGGCTTCGAGCCTTAACACTGACTGTGTGAATCGGTCTTCTGAATAGTTGGCGGTAACCCCGAAAACTTCAATTCGAGGGTTAACCAGATCCACTGAGGTATACAGGTCGTCGCCTTCGATCCGCGTGAGTTCTGGTCTGAACTTGACCCCGGTTGTGGTGGAGTAGCCATTGAAGTAGTTGAGGCTGAACTCGATGTCACGCCAGATGCCCTTGAACCGTACCCCTGCCTGGCCCTCGCTCATGCTTTTGCCAGGGCCTCGGTCGTTAATGGCAACATTGAGGTCATAGAGTGTGCCGTCGATGACCGTCGCATTGGCTACCTCCGGCAGACCAGCCCCATAGAAGGACCAAGGGTAGCGTGGGTCGGTGCTAACGATGTTGGGTTCGAAATCGGCGGGAATCCACACCGATTCAATGAAGGTTTCCTCGAAGGGGCCGATCTTGCCGATGTCATAGATGCCGCGAACCATCCAGAGCGGAATGCGGATATCCTCCCAGGGTTCCTGGCTCCAGTGCCAGCTGAGGTCAATGGGATTCAGAATATCGAGTGCTCTGAAATTGTCGGTCTCACCCCAGACAACCTGCTGACGGCCAACCCTGAAACTGAAGGGCGGAATTACCAGATCGACAAACACCTCTCGGATATTTGAACCGTTGAAGTCGTCGAGATCCTTGAAACTGTCACGGTGATCGAATACAGAATCGTAAACACTGCGTCCAATGATCGTCAGGGTCGCTTCTTCGAGTCTACCGGCATTAAAACGCCCGAACGCCTTACCGTCCTTCAGGAAGTAATACTTCCCCTCCAATTGGACAGTATTCCGCTGCATGATGAGCTCGCTGCTACCCAGGCTTTGCTCTCGAATAACGTTCTGCGCCTTGACGTATCCCTCCAGCTCAATGTTTTCAGTCACGTCAATGATCGCAATTGCATAGCCGGACCAGATGGTCATGACGGCCAGCAGGCATCCACGCAATGCCGCTAATAGATCGGTGCTCTTCGACATCCTTTAGCGTCTCCCGCTTGTCATATTGCGCAACGAGAAGAATTGTTTGGCGCGGGCCGGTGAAAAGGCTCGTTTTTGTACGTAGCAGTTGATCTGTGTCGCATGCGGTTTCTTGGTGTTGATATCCGTTTCACCGAGGTGCAGGAAGACGTTGTGGCTGAGATTCTGAGAAAAATCCTGTTTGACAAAGGGCGCCTGTTGAGCGCTTTCGGTCTTGTAGCTCTCTGAGTATTTCAGGACGTGCTGAGACATGCGCAGCACCTGATCGTCGGAACGGTCGAACCCGAACATCCAATGTGTCCAGTAAGTCTCAGCATCGATGAAAACAATTCGGTAACTGTATGGGTGATTGTCGGCCTTCGGTTCTATCAGAATGACGTGGCTGTCGCGAACCTCCCAGCGCGCTTTGTGAGGCACCCAGAGGTGCGGTCCGCCCCATTCGGCGTTGTCCCTGACATTGATGGTTGCCAGAACAGGCCGTTTACCGAGATAGGTCCAGTTGTTCTCGTAGATCTTGCCAGAGAATCCGAGGCCGTCTTCTTTGATATTGTCCATACCCATTGCTGATTCAGCGGTTCGTTCGGAAGAAAGTGTTCGGCGTGGCTTGCGCTGTGACGGCAGGTACATCCAGCCGGAATCTTCCTTGTAGTGGTCGATATACTCAATGGTCATGGACTTCGTGCCCGCCATATCCCGGGGCGAACGAAATTCCATAATGCTCTTGCTTTTGACTTCCTCATAGCCTGGCACCAGTGGGTCCTTGCCCTGGGCGTAAGTTGCGGAGACGGAAGCAAACTCGAATACCCGGTCGAGCTTCCCATGTTCGCTGCGTAGCCAGGCGACCATCGGCATGTTGAAGTCCTGTTGTCCGGGTCTCCAAAGCATGTTCCAGATGACCTTCTGGGCAGCGATGGGGTCGTCGCCCCCTATCTCCGGAAACGGGAAACCGCCACCGGCAAAATTGATCAGCACGGCCTGATCATCAAGGTAGTAGTCATCTCGCTTCTTCTGCCCCCAATCGCTCGGTGGGGGGTAGGTGCCTGTTGCCGCGACTTCCATATCCATGTCTTCGAAGATGTAGTATTTCCAGGCGGCCTGGGGGACAAGGGACTCGATAATCTCGCGGTCCGCATAGGAAAGGTGTTGTCCGGGTGTCAGGTGGTCAGCACCGTTTGCTGATGACGAGATCCAGTCTCGCAGGGTCTGATAACTTAGATCCGAATCGGCAGAAGCACCTGAACTGAAAACCACACCTGTCAATAATAAAGCCCGTGATATGGCTTTGAGATATTTGCCTGACATATACGCTACCCGCATTTTGAGGACGACCGATATTGTACCGGATAGTAGAGCACGACTATCTGCGAAGGGGGAGGCAATGGGTAATATTGATGAAGCGACATTGATGGCAAAAAGCCTCTAGCTGCCTCACCGGGTATCCGCAGACCTCACACGTGACAGATGATAGTTCTCGGTTATCCTGGGGGCGTATATATAATGTCAGTGTGCGTGCGTTAGACTTGATGGCGCGATGGCCAATGATAATGTTCATATTATAAATGTAGAGGATGACCCTGCGGTTCGTATCCTGACCAGTAGCTATCTGGAACGAGCTGGCTATCGGGTGTCTGAAGCGGCTACGGCGGGCGAATTCTATGGGATTTTTGACCAGTCTGGTGTTGACCTCGTGCTGCTTGACCTCAATCTGCCA
>JABHYO010000174.1 GCA_018656865.1 Gammaproteobacteria bacterium
CCGATGCGTCGGACCGTCGCACACTATCACGTCTCACGACGCTCTCGATGTTTCTATGAAACATCTGCCGCTTCTTTGTTGCTTTGAGCCGGTTTCGGATCTTCGGCTGCTACGCAGCCTGCAGACCGATTGGCGGTGGTCACAGTCTTAAGCTAACCAGTCTCTCTGATTTCCCTGTTTTACTGGAAAAATACAGGGAATTACTCACTGCTAGTTGGCTAAATCTCATCACGTACCCCATTAGTGGTGGTACTTAGACTTCAACCAGAAAATCAGAACAGGGAAACATCAGGTAGTCACCTCCAACGAAATCTAATTAGGAATTCACCAGGGACAGGCAGGTATTCCTCTCTAATTCGCGCCGCTCTGGCGCACGACCAGTGCCAGATTATTCCGACGTGACTCTCAAATGACCTTTTTGTGATAGTTTCGTGAGGAACTGACGCTCGCAGAAGTCCATTCTCGACTGCACCAACAAACTCAACAGTGCAGGTAAACTATGAATAAATCCAACCTCCTCGGCTCAATGATACTAGCAGCCGGTGCAAGTTTTGCAGCCCCAGTCTTCGCAACTGACTTTGACGTCACCGTGACCAACTTAACCAGAGGGAGCTACTTTACGCCGGTGTTACTCGCCGCTCACAGCGTCGACACCACCGTTTTCTCAGCCGGAGCAGCTGCCAGCACGGGTTTGCAAGAGATGGCCGAAGGCGGAAGCATCGCAACCCTGAGCGCCGATCTTGCGACGGCCGGAGCAACTATTGTAGAGAATCCTGCCGCCGGATTGCTCGGACCTGCCCAATCGACAACGGTAGCCATCAATACAGACGATGCTGTTGATAATACTCAGTTGACCGTGGTCGCTATGATTTTGCCAACCAATGACGGATTTATTGGCTTGAACAGCATTGACATCCCGACGCAACCTGGCACGTACCAGTTCAATGTATCCGCATATGATGCCGGTACTGAAGGCAACGATGAAATTCGCGGCGGTGGAGCACCTAATACACCTGGCTTTCCTGCCCCCGGTCCTATTGACACTTCTTCGGGGATGAACGGTACAGGTGTCCCGGCTGTCAGTGAAGGATTTGTTCATATACACCGCGGCGTGCTCGGAGATAGTGATATCGCTGGCGGCGTAAGTGATATAGACAGCTCTGTGCACCGCTGGCTGAACCCGATTGCTCGCGTTACCGTAACCATAAAATAGGGGGTTTGGAATGATCGTCATGAAAATTCGCAATGGTCTAATACTTACCAGCATTATCGTGATCACAGCTTGTGGTGGCGGTGGTGGTAGCAATCCCGCGTTACCTACAACAACGGCGCCTCCTCCACCTGAACCGGTGATGATTGATTTTGAGGTGAGGGTCAGCAATTTGACCGCAGGACAGCCGTTGTCACCTATTGCGTTAATCGCACATGAGGACGGATATAGTTTATTTGAACTCGGTACACCCGCATCAACCGCGTTGGAACTTCTGTCCGAAGCTGGTGATAACAGTGACATTATAGCGGAAGCAGATGCGGACAATACTGTTTCTACAACCCTGTCCGCAGGTGGACCACTACCCCCCGGCGCAACCGAAGTCATGGTGTTATCAGTTGCTGAAGATGATTTAGATGGCCTGCGTTTGAGCCTTGTATCGATGATGGTAAATACCAACGATGCTATTACTGCAGCGAAAAACGTCGACTTTTCCTCACTCGCCGAGGGTGAACGGATGGCTCTGTATACTTACTCATATGACGCCGGCACGGAAGCCAATTCAGAAGCTGCTGGATCCATACCTGGCCCTGCCGACGGTGGCGAAGGGTTTAATGCCGCCAGAGACGACATCAGTGACGAAGTTCGTGGTCACCCAGGTGTGGTCACTGCAGATGACGGGCTTTCAACGTCAGTTTTGACCCAGGTAAATCGCTGGGACAATCCGCTGACGGCTGTAACAATTACCCGTATGCCGTAGTCTACGGGTTAGCAAGCATACGTTATTGAAGCCAGCTGAAATCTAACATCGTCACTGAGTTATCAGCGGGCTTCAAATTCGTATTGGAAGGCAGAGGATAACTGACGTGGAAGTATGAATAAGCCAACAACACAATCACCGGCGGTTCAGGATCAAACGGTGAATGAGAACAAAAGGATCCTGGTCATCGAGGACGATCAGGATATCGCTAATCTGATCGCGCTACACCTGGCTGATATCTACCGGGAAGTAAGGCTTTGCCATGATGGACTCGACGGTCTGGCGCTGGCTAGCGGCGAATGTTGGGATCTCATTGTGCTTGATCTCAGGTTGCCAAGACTGGATGGCCTTGAAATCTGCCGCCGAATACGCGCAACAGATATCATGACGCCCATACTTATGTTGACCAGCAAGTCCTCCGAACTGGATCACGTCCTTGGTCTGGAAATGGGGGCTGATGACTACGTAACCAAACCGTTTAGCGTGATTACGCTTAGATCTCGTATCAAAGCAATCCTGAGACGCGTCTCAACGGTAAACAAGGCTTCCGCTCTTTCAGAACAAACATACCTGTCACATAAAGGTATTGAGGTTGACTCCGGCAAAAGAACGGTCGTGATTGATGGGCGACAGATCGAGCTCACCGCAAAAGAGTTCCAGTTGCTTTGCTTTTTTATGCTTCGCCCCGGACAGGTGTTTAGCAGAGCGGTACTACTAGACGAGGTGTGGGGTTATGGTCATGAAGGCTATGAGCACACAGTCAATTCACACATCAATCGGTTGCGCACAAAAATCGAGGAAAATCCCACACAGCCACAATTTCTTGTGACCGTCTGGGGCGTTGGATACAAATTGAGCGAGTAGACGGGATGGGTTCATCGTTATACACAAAATTATCGGTCGCACTTATGTTGCTGGTGGTGCTATTAGGCTCGGCATTAGTCTGGATAACGAGTTATACAACCGGGATGTACTCGCAGGAGGTCACTCAGCGACTTAATTCGCCCATTGCTATGTATGTTACCAATGAGCAACAACTGATCCATTCAGGGCAGGTCAATAAACCCGCGCTTCAGGAACTTGCGCATCGTGCCATGACGATCAACCCCTCTGTGGAAATATATTTAATTGACACCAAGGGGCTAATACTCGGTCACGCAATGCCCCCCGAAAGTGTTGTTGTGAAGACTGTCTCGATGGAACCGATAAAAAAATTCCTGGCTGAGTCCGAAGCTTTGCCAATATTCGGCGATGATCCACGGGCCGGTAAGGAAAACAAGGTATTTAGTGTTTCCCCTATCCTGGAGGACGGTGCTGTCGTCGGATACCTTTACGCCGTACTCGGTGGGCAGAAGTACGAATCCATAAGGCGCGCAGTTGAAGACAGTTTCATTTTACAGATCGGCCTAGCAACGGTTATCGGCAGTTTGTTGTTGGCGCTGGTTGCTGCGCTGGTGATTTTTTTTGTGTTAACCAGGCGCCTTACTGGCCTACAGCGAAGCATCGAAGAATTTCAACAGAAAGGACTGTCTTCCAATTTTGTGCTCGATATTCGAGAGAGCGGACAGGATGAAATTGATCGCCTCGCGGTGTCATTTCAGACCATGGTGACCCGAATTCATCAACAGTTTGAGGCGCTGCAGCACATGGACAAAACCAGACGGGAGTTGATCGCCAATGTGTCCCATGATCTGCGTACGCCACTGGCATCTTTGCAGGGTTATATTGAAACATTGATTATCAAGAAAGATGAGCTAGATGGCGCGACCAGGCAGCACTATTTGGAGATTGCATATAAACACAGTAACCGGCTGAACAGTTTGATTGCAGAGTTGTTCGAACTGGCAAAGCTGGATTCCGGGGACATAGAACTCAATTCAGAAAACTTTTCCCTGGTTGAACTCGTATACGACTGCGTCCAGGACTATGAATTGCAGGCCAGAAACAGATCGGTTCGATTGAGTGTCCAAGTGGATGGTGAAAATCCTTTTGTATACGCAGACATTGCGCTTATTCAGAGAGTACTGCAAAACTTGATCGATAACGCACTGCGGCACACTCCGCCAGGACGCGAGATCATGGTAAAGCTACGGGACTCAGAGGCAAACGCTACCATCGAGGTGATTGATACGGGCAAAGGCATCGCCAAACACGAAATACCTCATATCTTCGAACGCTTCTATCATGCCAAAGATAATGAGCCTTCCGAAGAAATTGGTTCTGGACTGGGGCTTGCGATAGTCAAAAAAATCCTGGAGCTGCATCAGTCCTCTATTCGCGTACGCAGTGAACTCAATCACGGCACCAGCTTTTCTTTTGAGCTACCGCTGAAAAGCGCATAGGAATTTACCGACTGATCAAACACATTGTAGTGATCGCCTGGGTATTGATAAATTAACTGCGCAAGATCAGATAAATCTAGAGGTATCGCCAAGTTAACCTTTCTGGATGATGAAATACGGTATTGCCAAGTTAACTTCCTTGGAAGTAACGAAAGTGCGACCATCCATCTCACGCAACCGCCCTATTCCATTCTGTGAACGCACTTCTCCTGAGATTCCGATAGTGATCAGCAGATACAAGATGCCTTCCGAGATTGAATAGATTGCTAACTGAGACATAAATACCAAGGAATCGTTGCGCCTGAACTGTCGACTTGAACTTCCGCATACCCCGTTCTCTCACTCTAGTGTTCTCATGTGATCGCTCCACCCTATTGTTAGCGTACCGCGACGTTTCGTGGATGCACTCAGGTATGAGTTCACGATGCGCAACACCATAGCTTCGCAACTTGTCGGTGACGATCTTCCTGGGTTCCCCACTATGTGACTTGAGGAGGCGCTTGAAGAAACGCTTGGCTGCAGCACCATCTCGTCTGCTTTGCAGAAACACATCGACTACCTCACCGTCCTGATCCACTGCACGCCAGAGATAATGCTGCTTACCATTGATCTTTACGAAGACTTCATCAGTGTAAAAAGTATCACCGTAGCCGCGATGTCTTCGCTGCAATCGCCTTGCATATTGGGCTCCGAATTTGATGCACCATAGCCTGATTGATTCATGGCTTACCGTGATCCCTCGTTCGGCGAAAAGGTCTTCAATATCTCGGTGGCTCACATTGAACCTGTAATAGAGCCAGACCGCATAACTGATGATATCTGGAGGGAAGCGGTGACGTTTGTATGTATTCATCGTCAGATTCTATCAATTTGACGACTTAACTTGGCAGCACCGCATGAGCAGGGAAATATCAGAGATTTCCTCTTATCCTTGGAACCACGAATTCGCCAAAGAATGTTCAGAACCTGACATTGATACGCGTTGCGTTATACGTTACAATTGACTCATGATCAAGGACTTCAAACATAAAGGATTGGAGAAGTTTTTTACTGCCGGTTCAACACGAGGAATTCAGGCCCAACATAGCAACAAGTTAAGAATGCAACTCGCTATGCTTGACGCATCCATTGAGGTCGATGACATGAACAAACCAGGCTGGAACCTGCACCAACTCAAAGGCCGGAAAGCCGGTATTTGGTCAATCAAAGTCAGTGGTAACTGGAGATTGACCTTCGCCTTTGAAGACGGTGATGCCTACATTGTTAACTATGAGGATTACCACTAATGAGACAGTTCAATCCACCCCATCCAGGGGAATTCATTCGATCCGTCTACTTGGACCCTTATGCCGATAAGATTTCACGAAGTGAGATTGCTAGAAGGTTGGGTGTTGCACGACCAACCTTTAATAGATTGGTAAACGAACAAAGCAATGTCAGCCCGGAAATGGCAATCCGCCTATCCAAGGTTCTTGGAGGTTCAGCTCAGAGTTGGCTAAACATGCAAACACAATATGATCTTTACCACGCAGAAAAGGCTGCAAGGCTAAATCAGCTCAAGAAATTGGATTTTGAGAGATTGTCTGCTTAAGAGGGCAAGCCTTTGAATAGCGAGACAACAGCAGACCTGAGCGACACATCGCAACCGTACCGAACGTTATAGGAATGTTGATTGGCTCTCGTCAATTCGCCCGATGCGTCGGACCGTCGCACCCTATCACGGCTCACGACGCTCTCGATGTTTCTATGAAACATCTGCCGCTTCTTTGTTGCTTTGAGCCGGTTTCGGATCTTCGGCTGCTACGCAGCCTGCAGTGAGTAACCCGAGACATGGGTTACAGACTATACCGGGCACATAGGTTACACATTGAGGTATTTGGGAGCGCCCAGATGCCCTGGAAAGAGTGTGACCGTATGGATGAAAGAGTGAAATTCGTGGCCAGGCTTCTCGATGGTGAGAAGATGACTGCCGTTTGTAAAGACTTCGGGATCTCTCGTAAGACTGGCTATAAAATCTTCAACCGATACAAAGATGTCGGTCTGGATGGGCTCAAAGATCGTAGTCGCAGACCCTACCGTCATGCCAATCGACTCCCGTTCCAATTAGAGAGAACAATACTGCGAATCAAAAAGGAGTATCCCCACTGGGGAGCGCCCAAGGTTCGAGAGAAGTTGTTGCGGCAGTACCCGTCGGACAAACCACCTGCCAAGAGCACAGTACATGCGGTGCTTGATCGTCATGGTCTGGTCAAACGACGCAAGCGTAGACGCTACAAGGCCCGTGGGACCACACTGAGAGACACCAACAACCCTAACGCCTTGTGGTGTGCTGACTACAAGGGCGAGTTTAAGTTAGGCAATCATCAATACTGTTATCCGCTGACGATCACCGATTACGCCACTCGATATCTGTTGGCCTGCGACGGCCAGGCATCCACCAAAGCGGTGTATGCGTTCCAGGTGTTTGAACAAACGTTTAAAGAATACGGCGTACCCGCAGCGATCCGTACAGATAACGGCGTTCCGTTTGCGTCACCCAATGCTTTCTATGGCATGAGCCGGTTATCGGTATGGTGGCTTCGACTCGGCATTGAGATTGAGCGAATAAAACCTGGCCACCCGGAGCAAAACGGTCGCCATGAGCGCATGCATTTAACCTTAAAGAAGGAAACGACGAAGCCCGCTTCCTATAACTTCCTGCAACAACAGGCGCGCTTTGATACATTCCAGGAAGAGTACAACCATGACAGACCGCACGAGGCACTGAGCATGAAGTATCCGGGTGAGCTGTATACAGCTTCACCGAAGGTTTATGAGCGGCCGGGTGAGCCAGACTACCCTTACCATGATCGAACCCTGCGTGTGACCAGGTGTGGGCGACTTTGCATTGGTAAGCGAAAAATCAACCTGAGCCAGGCTTTTTCTGGACAAACGGTGGGTATTAGAGAAGTGAGCGACAAGATCTGGCTTGTCAGCTTCATGGATTATGACTTGGGCTTCTTTGATGAAGATGAAGCGAGGGTGGAACCCGGAGAAAACCCTTTTGCGACAAAAGTGTTACCTATGTCTCCGGTATAAAGTGTCACCTATGTAAGCGGTATGCACCCAGACCGATTGGCGGAGAGGGAGGGATTCGAACCCTCGATACCGTAAGGTATACACACTTTCCAGGCGTGCTCCTTCGACCGCTCGGACACCTCTCCGTTTTTCCCACTACCATTCTGAATGTAGTGGGTAATCTCGTCACGAGATCCTTCGGGTCGTGCGCGACCCCGGGCCCTCAGGATGACACTCGACTCAAAACGAGGCGCGCACGATAGCTCAGATGGGTCCTTAATTCAATTTGGGTAGCTACTAGACCGGGAATACCAGGTTTTCGGACAAAGGGGCTCCAATATATCTGGAAATTCCATTATTCTAATGTCTACCACCTGCCTCACTTCCCGCGCTGGATGACGCAGGAATAACCAATAAGAAATCTGGAGCAATTATGGGCCCGAAAATCATCGATATCGCCATCTACGCAACCGCCGCACTCCTTGCAGTGTCGGTATTCCTCCCCATTACCTCACTGCCTGTGATTGGTGATGTGTCGTATAACCGCGTTGCGGATATCGAATCCTATCTCGTCATTTTATTCTGCGTTTCAGCACCTATTCTGCTTTTCCTGGACAAAGCGAAATTCGTTGTCGCATCAGCAGCCGGTGTCTGGCTGACACTTCTTTTCCCTGCGATTCGTGACCTGTTCAAGTCCGATGATGGTGGCTTCCTATCCAAAGCTGTCGACAAGGCATCGGGTGCGATGCAGGACTTCGCGGCGGACCTATTTCTCAACATTGCCGACTTCAGCTGGGGAGGTTATGTATTTCTGATCGCCTTGCTGGGTTTTACGGCTGCCTGCATCATCAGAGCTTTTAAGTAGCCCTGACCAGGCCCAATTGCCTGACAGAGGGAACCCCATGGGCAGCTTCGGTGTAGCTGAGAAGATATAGCGGCTTGAATCCGAAGAGGCTGGCAAGAATATTGTCAGGAAAGGTTTCTCGCCTCGTCCGGTACTCGGTGACGGCATCGTTAAATCCCGCCCTGATTAGCGAAATTTCATTTTCCAGCTTGATCAGACGGCGATTGAATACGGCAATGAGGTCTATTCCCTCAAGGTCGGGATAGTTTTCGATGTTCAGGTTGATCCTGTCGATGGCGGCATGTTCCAGCGCCAGATACTGATCGACATCCCCGCTAGACTCCAGCGACGGTCTTAACTGTCGCAGGTTAACGAGATCTTCCTGCAGCGACTTTTCATGGACGAGGTATTGCTTCACCACCTGCTCCAACTGAGGCACCAGGTTAGACCGTTTCTTCAGAGAGACCTGGATGTTGGCCCAGTTACGATCACAGCGCTGCTGCAGAAACACCAGATCGTTGTACATCAGAATGAACACAACAAAGAGCGCGAAGATCGGCGAGACGAGTGAGCCCAGTAGAAAATCCAGCGATGACAGCTGCCCGTTACTGCCAAGTGTAAACAAACCACCAAGAAAGAGCGCACTCAGCGCCACCGCAAGCAGGCCGATGCCACTCATGGCCTTGCGGAACATGACCTCTTCTTCAGGAATATTGGCAATGATGTAGGGACTGCCTTTTTCGTGGCTGAATACCAGCGAGTCTCCGCGCGTCTTGTCCAGTTTGGCTTTGCCGAGCACATAAAGATCGTCACCCGGCGAGAGCCGCCACTCTGTGTACTGTCTGTTGCCCCGATATTCGCTTTCGACATGCTGACTAATACACTCGGCCTGACCCGGGAAGACCCTGATCCTGCCTTCCTCGTCTTCACAGTAGAAAGGCTGCTTCTTGATCTCATCCACTACAACAACCCAGGTGGTTTTCTTACCGGATTGTCGCTTTTCCTTCACAACGTGGTGATACCAGCAACAGGGCTCACCCGTAACAGGGCCGCTCAGCAGTTCAGCATCATCTTCGGCAACCAGCGTGCCCTTTACCTCCGAAAGGCCAAAGACAACACCGGCGCTTTTGCTGGTGGGTATGTTCTCCTGCATACGCTTGACCCGGATGGCTCTAAAGGAAAACCAGGCCAGACCTGCTGTCAGGATCAGAAGCCCCAGAACAAGCCAAAGTGCCGGAACTGAATCACCGATCCGGGTCTGCTCGTACTGAGCGAGCAACGCATCGGCACGAGTTTTCAGACTCTGCGGTACCGCAACCTGTGTGGGTTCGGTCATACCCAGATTCCCGGCAACCAGACTGTCCGGCAGACGATCGATCTGTTTTTTATAGCGCGCCCGAACCTGATATGCGCTAAGGCGCCAGGCATCCAGCTGACGCCGATCAACTTCGCTCAATTCACTGTAGGCAAGGGATGTGTGATCAATCGGCGTTTCCAGACCAAGTGGGAGCAGCCCCCGGGAGCGAAGCCGATCCTGGATCAACACATTGGCACGCTGCCAATGCGTCTCAACCCGCTCAAAACCACCTTGGACGTCCGAGATGACACTGCGGTAACCATAGTGGAAGAGCAGCAGTGTGCTGGTGGTTGAGACGATCACCAGGAACACCAATGTTTTGTGAAGACGAAGCCCATACACCAGGGCAAAACAGGCAAGCAGCACACCGCTGACTCCACCCCAAAGCCAAAGTACAGCTTTCAGAGCAATGCGGGATCTTTCCTCACCACCCGAGAAGCTTGAGACAATAGGCAGATAGTGACCCACTGTTGAAAAGTCGATAACCGCTTCCGGCGTATAGGACAGCCAGCCGAACAGCGTCACGCTGTCATTGGGATCGATACGCCACTCTGTATGACGATAGTCTCCTTTCTGTTTTGAGTACTTTTCTGCGGCCGAGAATTCTACTTTCCACAGATTTTCATGCGCTCTGACGTAGGCACGACCGGTTTCATCGACAAGGTAAAAGTTAGCGACATCGTTGACATCGCGGATGGTGCGCCAGGTGGTATCGCCATCGGAATCCCTTTCCTTGCGTTCCAGCAGGTATCGGTAATAGATAGTCTCCTTGCCTGTCTCCGGCGCCTTCACCAGACTATCTCCGGGCACTGCCCTACCTTTCAACTGGCTTTCACCACCCACCGATTCAGCAACGGCAGAAAGCGGTATTCGCTCAAGTAACCGGAAGTTCAGGACTTCCTTGAACGCCAGCTCACTTAAAAATATGGCAATGCCAAGTGCAGCGACGGAAACAAGCAGGGCCAGCCCGCGTGTAGCGATCGATTTCACCGAAGACCTCCATCACCCTCTATAATGTTACATTTTATAATGTGATTTCGTCCTCATTCTAACGCGCTGCTGTCGAAGGATGACAGCAACCCTGGAGCAGTATATGAAACCCAGAATCGCCATTAACGGCTTTGGTCGAGTTGGCCGAACAATTACCAGAATTGCGAAGCAGCGCAACCACTATGACGTGGTTGCGATCAATGACGTCGCCAGCCCCGACCAACTGGCCTATGCATTCAAGTACGACAGTATCCACGGCGTCTATCCCGGTTCGGTAAAACTTGATGGCAACGTGATGGATATCGATGGAGACCCATTCATGGTTCTCTCTGAGCCAGAACCTGCCAAGCTGCCATGGGCAGAATATAATGTCGACTACGTCATCGAGGCCAGCGGCAGGTTCCGCAAAACCTCTGAGCTGCAGCAACATCTTGATGCCGGTGCCAGCAGAGTCATCGTTACGGTCCCAACCAAGGACGATCTGCCCAGCACGGTCGTCATGGGCGTTAACGACCACGTGGTAACAAAGGAAAGCAGGATCATCTCAAATGCCAGCTGCACAACTAACTGCGCCGCGCCCGTGGTCAAAGTGTTGAATGACAGTTTTGGTGTAGAGCGCGGTCTGTTGACCACCGTCCATGCCTATACATCGGATCAACGCCTGATCGACTCACCCCATTCAGACAAGCGGCGCTCGAGAAATGCGGCAACTAATATCGTGCCGACCTCCACAGGCGCCGCACGGGCAATCGGTAAGGTGCTACCTGAATTGGATGGCCGCCTTGACGGTATCGCGATGAGAGTACCAGTACCCGACGGCTCCCTGGTTGATCTCACTGTGCAGCTTAAAAAGTCAACGACGGCAGAAGAGATCAACGCCGCGATGAAAGAAGCAGCGGGAGCTTCTCTGTACGGCATACTGGAATATTGCGAAGACCCTATCGTTTCATCCGATATCATCGGCAACACGCACTCATCGATCTTCGATCCTGCACTCACCCAGGTGCTGGACGGCAACTTCGTCAAAGTTGTCAGCTGGTACGACAATGAATGGGGCTATAGTTCGCGAGTCGAGGAAATGATTGCCAGGCTGGCAGAACTCGATGCCTAGCAGGATTTATAAAGACGTTGGATATCGTAGGAAGGAACACCGTGACATCTGCCAGCAGGGGCAGGCACTTTCCCCGGAAACACACCTGATCGGCCAAAAGTGAAACAGTCGGGGTTCATTGAAGGCCTCACGTTATTGCGCGACAGAGATTTTGCTCGACTATTCACCGCGCACCTGATCTCTTACCTGGGCACGGCGATGGCGCCTATCGCTATCGCTTTTGGCGTGCTCGACCTTACCGGCTCAACTCGCAATGCCGCTGTTGTCATCGCTGCATCTACTGCAGGTCAGATAATGATCCTGCTGATTGGAGGCACTCTGGCCGACCGGACCTCCCGCCATCGTATGCTAATCGTCGCAGACACTATCGCCACGATCAGTCAGCTCTCGATGGCCTACCTCCTTCTAACTGGTCAGGCCACTGTACCGAACCTGGCAGGACTCATGCTGATCACCGGCATGGCCTATGCCCTGCACCAGCCGTCCATGACCGGATTTATTCCACAAATGGTACCTAGAGAGAAACTTCAGGCCGCTAACGCGCTGCTGGGAACCGCGCGAAACGGATCTCTCACGCTGGGTGCCGCCGGTGCCGGGATTCTGGTGGCGACTGTCGGAGTCGGTGTGACAATCGCTATCGACGGCATATCTTTTTGCATCTCTGCGCTGTTGATTCTGTCCTTGAAACCAAAGCAGCAGGTGACACCGGAGGCAGCTTCATTTTTTACCGACCTGAAACTCGGCTGGGTTGAGTTCATTAGTCACAAGTGGCTCTGGACCATTGTGCTTCAGTTTTCTCTGATAATAGCGGCGCTCGACGCTGTATTTGGCCTCCTGGGACCCGCTGTTGCCCGATCTCACCTGGGTGGTCCAATCGCCTGGGGGATCATCTCTGGTGGATACGGCCTCGGCACCCTGGCAGGAGGATTAACTGCGATTCGACTTCGAATAGAGCGACCGATGCTGGTTGGTTCTATTCTCGTATTGTTCTTTACCGCAATACCACTAACGTTGTCTGTACCCATGTCTGTGCCCGTCATTACTTTGAGCGCAATTGTCGGGGGATTTACCGCGCAGATATTTGGCGTCGTCTGGTATACAACCCTGCAAACCCACATACCACCTCACCTACTATCCCGGGTCAGCGCCTACGACCATCTTGGATCGATCGGTATTGCACCCCTTGGCATTATCGTTGGCGGATACCTTTACGAAGTGATCGGCTTTCAAGATACGCTTCACCTGGCGGCGGTTTGTGTCGTATTGCCCACACTGGCTGTTTTATGTGTCAAAGAAGTCCGTGAACTCAGAACCATCAACTGAGTCTCGCCGTCACCCTGAGTATAGGCAATTGCAGAGTGGCAATAACCCCATCGGTGTCTTCCCTGTTTTTCAGCGTTAATTCACCACCGTGATATTCAGCAATGGTTTTTGCCACGTAGAGCCCCAGCCCCAGATGAGTTCGCTGACTCTCTCGAACTGAAACCATTGATTCGAACAGGCTTTCGATAGATCCCGTTGGCAGACACGGTCCTTCATTCATTACTCGCAACATTGCCCGGTCTTCGTCAATGGTCAGCCGGACCCTGACAGCACCTCCGGTCGAAAACTCAACTGCGTTGTCGACAATCTTGTCAAAGCACTGGGCAATCAACTCAGGGATACCAGTGACCGGCACATCAGCTGCTTCAATGCTCAACTCAAAAGTTTGACCACCGAATGCCAGCCGGTAGCCTTCAACACAGCCTTTTACTACTTCCGCCAGATTAAATCGCGTGATTTCATCTTCATCCAACGCCTCTTCAAGACGCCGTGCTTCAGCCATCTTGTCCAGGATAGTGGCCAGCCGCTGAATGCCTTCTGCGGCACGCTCAACATAGACCGATTCCTGCCCTGCTTGTGTCTGAAGATGGTCAATTGACGATCTGATCACTGAGATGGGAGTTTGCAGTTCGTGACTGAGTCGACTAGCCATCCGTTCCAGATATTCATTGTACTGACGAACCTGTTCGATCTCCCTGTTTGTATCATCGAGGCTTTTTAGCAAACGCCGCCGCAGAATAAACATCAAGACCAGGACTAAGAAAACCAGAGAACACGAAATAACCAGAACCTGAGTTCTAAACGATCCTGCTGTCAGCCTGTTTGGCAGAATCGGTTGACGAAGCCATAGTTCCCCGAGGCTATCATCACCAGATCGGATGACCGACTTCGCTTCATGAAAATCAGCCGAGGATGTCGGCATCGTTCCCGCTACAGGAATCCCTGCGGCATCGTAGACAACTGCATCCCAGGGCAACCCGTTGATTAAAAGCTCCAGCGGTGTCGGCGAACTGATGAGAGAACCGAGGACCCCTGTTTCCGTGGTATGGCTTCTACCTACCAGGGATCTAACAGACCGCCCTTCTTCGTCGACATCTGCCACCAGCGTTGAGAAACGGGTGGTTAGCAACGCTTTCGGTATCTTCAGTTCAACATTGTATCCGTCCTCCGTTGCCAGCCAGCGCCCATTAATCGCCGGTGCAGCACGAAGGGCTCTACCATTGTGACCAATTTCCATGGCCTCTACATGACCTGGCTGTATGGCCGCGATGGTATATCTTCTGAACAGGTCATCCGATCCCAAAAATGCAATTTGAATATGATCGTTACGGTGAACGCTGGGGTGGTTGATTTGCCTCAAGACAACGAAGTCGTCGACCACCCTGTAAAAAAGAAAGAGGTCTTCGGCATCCTCACCAATTCTAAGCTGATAGTTCAGCGTTTCTTCTGTATAGGCAAAGTTAATTTCCAATAGGTGTGAAAGGCCAAGTGTCTCAGCTTGCACCACCGGCCAGTCATCGCTTCGACCGTCCACAACCGGGCGCCCCGGCAAAGATTCGATCCGGTAGATCACCTGGTCCAATGATCCGATCTCTCGCAGAAAACGATCGTCTCCGGCGATTACTGCCGCTAGTGAATTGGCAGACTGCTGCAGCGCTTTTTCCTCGAGTGCCTGAAGATCATTGCCGGCAGTATTGAGTACATACAACACGATACCGAGGAACCCAATTGCAACCAATACGGGTAGCGACAGCAGTACCGGCAGCGCAATCCTGTTCATGAATCCCCAAGCCAGCGATAACCCATGCCATAGACTGTATCGATACGGTTGAATTCGGTATCCACCTCTCTGAACTTTCGCCGAATACGCTTGATATGGGACGTCACAGTGTTTTCATCGATAACGAGCTTTGATTCCTGCATCAGCTGATCGCGATTCTTTACATGCCCTGCTCTTTTGGCCAGGGCGTATACCATCCAGAATTCAGTTAAGGTCAGATCGACAGGTTTTTCCATCCAGTTGCAGGTCAACCTTCTGGCATCCACTTCCAGATGGCCAACCTGGACTTGTTCTTCACTTTCCTCACCCCCTGATGTCAACGCCTCTGCCCTTCGAAACAGCGCAGCAACCCGGGCCGTCAGGTGCGGCAGACTGATGGTTTTCGCCAGATAGTCATCCGCCCCCATCCTGAGACCGCTGACAATATCTATATCATTGTCGCGCGCGCTCAGGAAAATAATTGGCAGAGTTGCCGACCGCTGGCGCAGCCACTGACAGAGCGCAAAGCCACCATCGACCTCATCTCCCAGCCCGATATCAATAATGGCGAGATCAGGCAGGCGGGACTGGAACACCTCAATTGCTTCGACGCGACTGCCATAGGTTTCCACCTGGTATCCCTGGCCGACAAAGGCATCGGAATAATTGGCCCGCAGCAGTTCGTCGTCCTCAATGATGGCAACTCGATAGCTCATAGTCCTCTAACCCCGTTATCACAATGCCGCCACAATTCATCACAAAGATTACTCATCAACTTCCCTAAGATGCCCGAAATGAACGGCTTAATAAACCATACGCACGCAACGATTTGCAGTCGGCGTGCCCGAATCCAACAACAAAGAGGTAATGTAATGAAAATCAAACCCTTAATCGCCGCCATCGCACTGACCGGCTTTACCAACATCAGTGTTGCTGCGGAAACACCTGTGGAGCAGAAGCGTGGTGCCGTGGCAGGCCTGATTGTCGGCGTCGCTGCCGGTGGTCCCATCGGTGCATTTGCTGGCACCGTGATGGGCGCGGAAGTTTTTGGCCGTCTGTTCGAGCAGAAAAGAGTCCTCCGAGAGCAGGATGCTTCGATCAGCCATTTGCAGGCTCGACTGGTTATAGAAAAGAATGCGAACGCAACCCTGGTTGCAGACCTCAACCAGGATCTTGACAAGGTACTGGCACTACAGTCTTCAAGTGCCAAGAGCCAGCGGTTGCCGGTCCAGTTTCGAACTGGTTCAAGTGACGTAGAGTCGCAGTACGCAGCAGAACTGGAGAATATTGCCCGAGTCTTAAGACGCAACCAGGATGCCAGGGTCAGCCTGACGGGGTACGCTGACCGACGCGGTGAGACAGCGAACAACCAGGTTCTTTCAGAAGATAGAGTGACTGCCGTGGAGCGTTTTCTGTTGAACCACGGTGCTTCCCGCAGCCAGATACTATCAATGGCATTTGGTGAATCCCAACCACTGGAATTCGCCGAAAGTCTGGAGAATAACTTCTTCGACCGCCGTGTTCTGATTGAACTCAACATGGATATCGACCCTCAACTGGCAACAAGATGAACTACCGGGCCGGGGTCGAATCAGACCCCGGTGTTGCTGTCACCACATAGCGGAGTGGACCGCCCGGGTTAATAGCATCAAAGGGATAACAGGTGATGAGCACCAATAAGCTCCTGTCTGTATTCAAGGTAAACCGATCCCTCTTCCTGGTATCAATGATTTCGACGCTAATGACCCTGTATTCATGCCAGACACTGTCAATCGTCTGGATCGCCAGTTTGTCGTCCAGTTGAATATCTTCAAGATACCCAAAATGAGTATCCCTGTGACCGGCGATCACACTCGCACCTGGTTTGCCCGGCAGCGCGGTGCCATCGACATGTCCCGGGCCAAATGCCAGCGCACTGCCATGCGCCCCAGCCAGGACGTAGCTGTCCACCTCTTTGAAACGAAGGCGTGCAACAGGCCAGGTATCTGCCCAGGGCCAGGGTTTTTGCTGACCTTCTGCCCAACTCTCGGCAATCAGGTGCTGCGCCAGTCTCGCCTTCGCCTGGATGTACACGCCGTCGGCTAACAATACGAGCCCCATACACAATAAAACGATAGGCAGAATCTTCATGCATGCAGTCGTTCCATGCGCCGCCATACAACAATCCAGAGCAAGGCTGTGAGCATCACGGTCAGGCCGACAAGAAGGCTGAGGCTGCTACGGGTTGCTGTGCGCGGATACATGGCGGTCAGCACCTGACCTTTCGCCAGGGCATTAGGCACTGCTGAAGACCTCAGTTTTTCGTGGGGCATTCGCTCAACGAACTCCTCGACCGCGACCAGGCTCGTATATCTCGACACAAGAGAGTGCCTGAGCGCAACATTAACGATAGCTTTTCGGATCGTTTCTTTATCCTCACCCCTTACCTCGGCATCGTTCAGAGTTTCAATCTTTTTTCTTGCCCAGAGGCTGCCAATACCCGATTGCGACGACTTCGCTTCGAGAGACAGGCTCTGATTCCAGCCGGAATCTGCCGTAACACCGCTGATGTGTATCTCTCCGTCAAGCTGATCCGCCTTCGCAAAGATCAACAGCGGTTCGCCGCGATAAAGCGCGGGAATCTTTTTCGGATAGCTTTCCACTTCACCCGGCCACTGAACCACCACGTCGGTCGCCACGGGGTGATCGATCTTCTCGTAGAGCTCATCCATTTTCACTGTTACATCCTTCAGGTCACCGATATGGGTATATGTCCCTCGACCAAATTTTGCCGCCTGTCGCATAAAGTAACTGTTCGGCGCTGAACCGATGCCAACGGGAAAAAGCCTGCCATCTCCCAGTTTTCCGGCAATGGCTTCGAACAATGCAGTTTCGTTACCAACAGCACCGTCAGTGATAAACACAATGTGTTTGAGATTGCGCTCTTCCTCGCCTAACTGCATGGCAACATTGAGCGCAGGCAGCATATTCGTCCCGCCCCCTGCCTGGAGTCTGGCTGCCCAGTCTTCCGCCTGTCGCAGGTTTGAAGAATCAGCCGGTTGAACACCTGAATAGAGTCTGCTCCAGGCGTTGTTGAATTCAATCAGATTGAATCTGTCTTCCGGTCGCAGACTGCTAATCGCACGCTTCAGGCTGGATTTAGCCTGTTCTATGGATGTGCCCTGCATGGAACCTGAGGTATCGATGACAAATATCATATCCCTCGGCAATGCTCTGATACTGTGATCCCGGTCCGGCGGCACCATCATGAGCAAAACGTAGTCTTCGCCTGCG
>JABHYO010000207.1 GCA_018656865.1 Gammaproteobacteria bacterium
CTGGGACCATGAAATCGTTTCATCGACATTTCTTTGAAGAGATGCAGCGTGACGGTGACCGCCATGGCCGCAGAAGCATATCGATGCAGGCTTCGCATGATGCCGCCGATGAAATATTGCTCATGGGTAATATATTCAACAGAAAGGTAGGCGCCGGTGATGCTGGTCTCAAAAAAGACAAATAGATAAAGGCCTGTGACAGCCAGAATCCAGAAAAAATAATAGGAAAGCGCTCCCAGATGATAGAAGGGATTTAAGGAATCAGGAAACACCCGGCTTAGCAGGTACTGAGGATTTAAAATTTGTTTCATACCGATAGAGACTTTCGCCACTCTCTGATTAACTGAAAACCAAGGCTGCCGACGCAGAGAGCACCGATGAACATGCCTATAAAAAGTGAATAGTCGAAGCGATACTTGTCTTCTGATGGATCGTAAACCGTGCAGAAAAGACGAACTCGATTTGAGACACTATCCAGAAGCCCAAGCTCGTCGGTTGTTTTAAAAACAAACCGCTTTAGGGGTTCGATCAGGTGTGGTGTTTCGAAGTCCATGCCGTAGACCTGTCGGAATACGGTGCCGCTCTCATCTAGAATTGTAGCCTGAATCAGGTGATCAAAGCCATTAGGACTGGGGAAATAAATGAAACCAAGTGAAGCAGATAAGGAATCGATGGTGTCCTGATCGGCACTCAGGAAATACCAATTGGCATCAGAGATACGCTGTTTGTCAGCAAAAAACTGCATCATCTGAGGTGAGTCTTTTACTACGTCGAAGCCTATTGTGAGCACATTGAAGGTATCTGTACCGAGTGCGGCTCTGGCTTTCCTGACGACCCGATGCAGGTGTTTGGTCGTTGTTGGACAGATGTGGTAACAGCTTGTGTAGATCATGCTGATAACAAGCGGTTTGCCTTTGAACTTGGAGAGTGGGGTCTGCTTTCCGTTCGCAGCAGTGAATATCAGATCGTCGGGTGTATTGCCAAGAGCCGCCTGGCTGATTGCAAACGCCGTGTCACGATCAAACTCTGGTGCTTTGGGGTGTTGATGAGAGCTTTGTGCTGCCAGCGCTGTATTAAACGCGAGCAGCACAAAACAGAAGAGGTATAGCGCTGTCTTCACTAGTTAGTTCCTGTCCGAGCAACCGGCACCGAAGTGCCCGTTTTCTGATAACCATTTGATATCTAAACCAACGGTTCTGGACTGCCGAACCGAGTAGGCGTGAATACACACCTACTCGGACGGAAACTAGCTATAGCTAGGTAGAACCTGGGTTTTGCGCAGCTTAGCTGATCACCCAGGTTTCTGCCAAGAACTTCTTAACTGATCCCCCAGGTTTCTGCGAGGTACTTCCAGTTAATGAAGTAGTAAAGAGCGAAGGCTACAAAGAACACCATGGCCATCACAAACGTACCAGGTACGCTGATCGAACCCCGACCGATACCTTCATAAGCAGCATCATCCGGTGGTGTTGCGATGAGTGCTGGTTCCTGCTTCTCATCGCCGAGTTTTCGGCCGAAAAGTATCGACAGAACGATGATAACGCAGAATAGCGCACCGCCAAGAACAGCGAGTATGACCGACAATCCGTTCAGAGCCAGCATCGTGTTTGCTGCCGCTGGGAACTCATGCACCACACCCCCTGTCAGGGAGAAAGTGATATCCCAGTGCCGGCGAGGCACACCGAGTGTACCTGCACCCATAAGGAAGAGCGCAACTCCTGACATGCCCAGGCCGAAAATATACGGCTGCCATGCTGCCACTTTCTTGAATACCAGCTCACGTCTGAACAGAATAGGCACAAGCCAGTAGGTCAGCGCCATGAATGCCAGGGTCGAGCCGATAACAACTGTTGCATGGAAATGCCCGGGGACATATACCGTGTTGTGCATCAGGATGTTGATCTGCTCCGCACCCATGACGACACCTGAGATGCCGCCCAGAAAGCCGAATCCGATCAGTGAGATAAACATACCCGAGAAGGTTGGATTACCCCACGGTGCACGTCGAAGCCACTCGAACAGGCCTGAATTAAAGCCCTTGGCTCGCTGAGCCGATTCAATGGATCCAGGTACCGTCAGGCCGTGAACCATACTGGCCATGACCGCCAGATACATAGCGTAGCTGGTGTTGAACATCTTGAACTCAGAGCTGACACCGGGGTCCACCAGCAAATGGTGAGCACTGGCAAGCTGCAGGAACAGGATGTACATGAGAAAGGCCATACGACTGACCTTCTCTGACATCGGCTTGGCACCGAAGCAGATGGCCGCGATCGCATACCAGATCGAGATGTGCGCAGCGACGTTAATCTGCTGAGATGAATGTCCGAACGCCCACCAGATTAAGCGGTAGGCCAGTGCGTCAATTTCGGCAATGAACCCGAGGCTCCACAACAGGGTTGGGACCAGGATGATTGCGCCACTGACGATGGTAAATACCGCGATGATGGCTGCGGTGATAGCACCAAAGGTAACCAGTGATACGGAACCCTCATAGGTCTTTTCCTGTTTTGCGACCACAAGTGTGGCAAAAAAGACCATACAGCCTAACAAGGCACCCACTGCAAACAATATCAGGCTGAGATAGAACAGAGGATGCGCCTCCATGGGCGCATACGAAGTCATCATGACACTCGAGGTGCCTGTAGCCACAATATAGTTGTTCATCAGTGCGCCGATCAGCATCAGAGCAAATCCTGCCCATGCGACTTTCGGCACCGCCAGTCTGCAACCAAGCAGAACCGATGAGGCGAAATAGAGGACAGCAATTTCGAAAAATATCATCCAGAAGATCAGGACATTGATACCGTGTGCTGTCAGCGTCAGGTAGAAAGCATCAGCCGGGAGCAGGTGCACCGCTGGCCATCTGGTGAGTCCAACTAAAAGGCCATAAATACCGCCCACAAGAAGGAAGACCACCGCCGCGACAGCGTTGGCCTTCATCAGATTCTCAGCAGGTTTGTGAAATTTCAGACCGGTGTCTGGGCATGTTCTAAATTGTTCGCTCATTTGCCGCTCTCCACAACGTGAATTTTGCCGATCATGAGATGATGACCGACCCCGCAATATTCGTTACAGATCACGCTGTACTCTCCCGCCGAATTTGGTGTGAGGGTAAAAACATGTTCGTATTTAGGAACTACCTGGATGTTGATGTTGGCTGGTTGCAGGGACCATCCGTGTTGCCAGTCCATGGAAGTCAGGTGAAAGCGGTAGCTTTGACCTTCCTCAAGCTCGATGATGGGCCAGAACTCCCACAAACGGGATACCATGTAGACATCGCCGCCGGGTGGCGGTTTGACCACTGGAAAGTTTCTGGGACCTTCATTTCTCACCGTGTATTCATCGACCATAGCCTGGGTTTTTTCCAGGAAGCGTTCCGGTGTTGTTTTATAGGTTTCGTTTGACAGGTTTTGGTCACCTGTCACATGCCAGTAAGGCATCATAAAGGCCATGAACAGCCCCCAGACAAAGACCAGGGAGATCCAGATCAATTCTGATCGTTCAATTGGCTCTTTCCACCATATACGCGACTTTGGCGGGCTAAGTGTACTCATGGTGCTTTCTCCGAGTTCAGTTTGCGACAGGTACGCTGATGATTTCCATAATGCCCCATATCAGGTAGAGCACCGCTGGTGCTGCCACGCCGAGAAACAGCAGTATGAATGGGTTGTCCAGAATTCGTTGCATGAGAGGAGGAGTTTCTTCTTCGTCCATTTTATGGGCCTTTATTGTCAGTATTCGAGATGATACGGATCTTATCCAATAGTACATTGACCAAGGTCAATGGTCGGCAAGGTGCAAACCCCTAAATTCTATAGGGTTTTGCCTGTTGATCGTTAGGAAATTTCCAGAAATCAGGTATAAGTCGAGCCTTTCGCGCCAGTTTCGATGTCCTGGCGCATGACCACATTGATCAGGGCAGGTTTGCCCGATGCAAATGCGCGCTCAAGCGCGGGACCGATTTCGTCCGGATGCTCGCAGTATTCACCATATCCACCCATGGCCTCGACGATCTTGTCATAGCGGGTATAGTTGAGTTTAGTCGCCACCAGTCGGTTGGCGCCATAAACTGCGGCCTGTGGTCTTGCCATTTGTCCCCAGATGCCGTCCACGCCGACGATGCCGACAATAGGAAGGTTAAAACGCACCGCAGTATCGTACTCAAAGCCATTCAGCCCAAAGCTGCCATCACCATAAATTATTAGAACGCGTTTATCCGGCTGGGCAATCTGTGCGGCAAGCGCAAAAGGCATACCGACCCCGAGAGTACCCAGCGGACCTGGATCCATCCAGCAGTTTTCCTCAGGAATCGGTAACACCTTTGATGCCTGGGCGACGATGTCGCCGCCATCCCCGATAAGAATAGTATCCTTGTCAGCAACAAAGTCTCTGATTTCCCGGCAGAGGCGAAGTGGGTCTATGGGAACTTCGTCGGAATTCAACTGGGCGCTGAATGCCGCTTCAAGTTCTTGTTCACGGCTGGCGAGCTGATCGCGCCAGTCAGAAAAGTCGATATCAGAACCCTGATCTTCGATTGCTTCGAGCAACCTCAAAAAACTCTCAGCAAGATTGCCGACAACGAATGCATCGGCTGATCGGTTCGTACCAATGAGTTCGTTCTCGATGTCTAGCTGAATGATCTTGGCGTCCTCCGGGATTGACCGGCCAAAAGACAGGCGGAAGTCCAGCAGGACTCCGGCACAGACAAAGACATCGCATTGCTTCATGGCCTCCTTACGGACCCGGTTGAGAAGTTCGGGTGTGCCCGGTTTGACCGTGCCACGACCCATGCCATTGACGAAAGTCGGGATGTGTGTTTTTTCGATAAACGACTGAATCTGGCCGGATGCGTTTGACCATTTGACGCTCGTGCCTGCCATCATCATGGGTCGTTCAGCAGTTTTAAGAATTTCCAGTGCCTCTTCGATACTCGTCTGGTTGGGAGACAGAACAGGTGCAGTGGAACGCATGTTCGGGAATCGAACCTCTTCGATATCGACCTCTGCACTTAGAATGTCGATCGGTATTTCCAGAAATGCCGGTCCGGGGTTGCCAGATACGGCATGTCTGATTCCCATCTCTATATAGTCGGGGATGCGGCGAGTGTCGTAGCAGGCATCCGCCCATTTCGTGATCGGTTTCATCAGGCTGACGTGATCCATTTCCTGCAATGAACCGCGACGCATATTGTTGAACGGCCCCTGACCACCGATTACCAGTATCGGGCTGTTGGCACGCCAGGCATTGGCCACGCCGGTAACGCCATCGGTAACACCCGGCCCGGCGGTCAGCACAGCGCAGCCGATCTTGCCGGGGTTAAGTCGGCTCCAGGCGTCGGCGGCATGAACGGCAGCTTGTTCGTGTCGGACATCTACCACCTTGATTCCTTCATCAAGGCAGCCATCGTAGATTGCCATAACGTGTCCGCCGCTAAGCGTGAAGATACATTCAACACCAGCCTCTTTCAGTGCTCGTGCTGCAAGCTTGCCCCCATGAGTGTTCATCGATTGTCCCGTTCAGTTAAATTTAGTGTTGAGGGGTTCTTTCTGCCTGAATCCAGCTCGATTTACAACTGTCCGATCGGGCGTTCCGGTATGATGAGTCAAGTTGAAACGGAAGGGAGAGGCTGTTCATGGCGCGAATCAGACTGAAGGAAGATCACGAACTTGAACCGACGGTTCGGGAACATGTGAAAAAACTGGAGGAAAAGGGTGTCGATACGTCAAATGTTCGCGGATTTGCACATCGACAGGATATGTTTAACGCCTACTTCCAGTTTTACGGGCCTGCTCGGGAAGGTAAGAGCGTCGAAGCGGAATTGATCGAACTTGTACGCCTGAAAGTCGCCCGACATAACGACTGTTTTACCTGACTCAATGCCAGGCTTCTGTCGGGTGCAGAACATGAATTAAGTGAAGAAAAGATTGCCTGGCTGGACCAGGACGATGGTGCTTTTACACCAAGGGAGCAAATTGCGCTGGAGTTTGCTTCAAGAATGGCCCTCGACCATCAGAGTGTTGATGATGCGTTTTTTGAGGACCTGCATGGTCACTTTAGTGACGAGCAAATCGTTGAACTGGGCATGGTGATTGGCCAGTTCATCGGTTTCGGAAGGTTACTCGCAGTCTTGGATCTTGAGCCCAAGTTCTGCCCGACTGATGGTGAGACAGAACTGTTGTCTTAGAGATTGTCTGGTAGATCGGGTGGTCCGGGGAAAAGTTTAGTATTTTCTTGTTAATCACTGGTCAAGTGATTGTTGTCTTTGCAGGGACGAAACTTATGGATTGGTTTCGTTGAAGACAGGGGCTACATAGCGCGCAAATAGCTCGTAGCTTGTCTTTGTCTGAGGCAAGTCTGCCCAGTTGTGGGCCATATGTAGGAATGTGCCGAAACCGCCGGATGCCTCCTCGAGCCGCCTGATCTGGGCTGTGGCGTCATCCGGGGTGCCAATTACGGCCAGACCGCTTTCAACCATTGACTCGGCCGGATCTTCATCGCCGGGAACAATCGTCAGCCCAGCGGTCTCGCGAAGATGAGTGACCCATTCGGCAATACCGTACCTGACATTTTCCAAGGCTTGATTTTTCGTCTCAGCCAGATGCATGGGACCAGCGAGTGACCAGATGGATCGGTCTGCAACCCGGTTGTTCTCCCTTGCCTTTCGTTCATAAATTTCCCAGTTGGTTGCCAGTGCGCTAAACCCACCAGGTATCGTTGCGCCGAGAGATAGCAGACCAAGGCCGTGTGTCCCGGCAGTGCTTGCAGCGGCAGGTGATATCTGGGATGCCAATGCTATCTCGAACAGGGGAGGGTCAGTTGGAACACGGGAAACACCCACGCCAAGCTTGATGCGTTCAGTCCGGGCAGCGGCGCGGGTAATGAATACTTCCGGAGATGCGATGATCTCCATATCGGCAGAATAGTTTTCACTGACCCAGGCGTAGTCGTAGCCCAGGTCATCCAGAAATTGGATGAGTTCAAGGTCACGTGACAGGGCGAGAGTTGGGTTTTCCTTATGGTTGTGAAATGGTGCGAGATAGAAGCCGAACTTCATCGATTCGGTTCACAAAAAATCTCATACATGGCCTGGATCAGCTGGGATGCCTCACCTTCCTTAAGTGAATAATAGACAGTCTGTGCATCACGGCGGGATTCGACCACATCCTCATAGCGCATTCGAGCTAGATGTTGGGAAAGCGGGGACTGGGCGATGCCAACACTTTTTGACAATTCACCGACACTTTTTTCCCCCATTTTTAACTCACAAAGGATCATCAGCCGGTGCGGATGACCCAGCAGCTTCATCATGTCGCTGGCTCGCTGTGCTGATGCCTGCATGGTTTCGAGGTCCATTTTTTCGGAATGCTCCAGTTGTGTTGCAATCTTATGTAAGAATTTTATAATATACGAAAAATATCATCTACCCTAATTTGGGCACAGGGCAGAATCAATAGAGCAGATTATACATGGATGATAAGAAAACCAATGAAAACAAAGACCTGCCGATAGACCGACGTCGTTTCCTGATGGGATCGATGGGTTTGGCAGGCGGCACCCTGGCATCTCAGATAGGGTTCGCAGACGATTCTGCGTTTCTGCCACCGAATTCCCCACCCTGGACTCGATCGCTTGGGCCTGGTGTGCTGACAAATCCCTATGGACGACCCTCCAGTTTTGAAGATCATGTACAACGGCGCAGCGTCGACTGGCTAACGGCAGACAGGATCGCCTCGATCAGTTTTACGCCGCTTGCGGATCTGAAAGGCATCGTCACACCGAGCGGGCTGGTTTTTGAGCGCTATCACGCCGGTGTTCCTGATATTGATCCGACCAAGCATCGGCTCATGATTCACGGCATGGTTGAACGACCGATCATCCTGACCATGGATGACCTGATGCGGTTTCCATCGACAAGTGAAATCCGATTTCTCGAATGTCCGGCGAACGGCGGCATGGAGTGGCGTGGTGCACAGATGGAAGGCGTGCAGTTTTCCCATGGCATGCTGGCTTGCTGCGAGTGGACGGGAGTAATGCTGTCGACCCTGTTGGAGGAAGTCGGCGTCGACAAAAAGGCTTCCTGGATTTTGGCAGAGGGTGCTGATGGATCGCATATGAGTCGAAGTATCCCAATGGATAAGGCGCTCGACGACGCCATGATTGTCTATGCGCAGAACGGAGAGATGCTGCGACCGGAGCAGGGTTATCCTGTTCGATTGATTAACCCAGGCTGGGAGGGAAACACCTGCGTCAAGTGGCTGCGTCGATTAGAGATTGGTGACAAGCCCTGGCATCACCGGGAAGAGACTTCCAAGTATACCGATCTGCTGGCGGATGGTACTTCAAGGGAGTTCACCTATGTCCAGGAATGCAATTCTGTTGTCACCAGCCCTTCTCCGGAGAAACCCTGGCAGCGGAAAGGTAAATACTGGGTAGAGGGGCTTGCCTGGTCCGGTAATGGCAGAGTCCGGCATGTAGATGTTTCTTTTGATGGTGGAGTCAACTGGCGGGAAGCCAGGTTCTCAAGTGTGGTTTTGCCGAAGTCTCTGACACGATTCGGTGTTGAATTTGATTGGGATGGCTCACCGCAGATGATTCAGAGCAGGGCAGTGGATGAAACGGGCTACGTTCAGCCAACCTACACCCAACTCCGTGCCGCTCGGGGTACGAATTCGGTCTATCACAAGAACGCCATCCATACGTGGAAGGTGAACGCAGACGGGAGCGTCAGTAATGTGCAAATTACTTAGCGTCCCGCTACTGTTTGGTCTTATTGCCTGTGGTGTTGCATATGCTGCGGAACCCGGCCACTACGACTATGGTCATGCCGCAACAGTCGAGGAGATTGCTGGCTGGGATATAGACGTTCGACCTGACGGAATGGGTCTGCCCGAAGGCAGTGGTTCAGTCGAAGACGGTGAATGGCTCTATGAAGAAAAGTGTGCCGAATGCCATGGCAGCTTCGGTGAAGCGATTGGGCGATACCCGGCCCTGGCCGGTGGAGAAGGATCGCTTACAGAAGATCGTCCCCACAGAACGGTTGGCAGTTATTGGCCCTATGCCAGTACACTCTGGGACTATATACACAGGGCGATGCCCTATACGCAGCCGGAATCGCTGAGCGATGATGAGGTTTATGCCATTACTGCCTATGTCCTATACCTTAATGAACTGGTTGAAGACGACTTCGTTCTCAATCGTCATACCTTTGCTGATGTGGTGTTACCTAATCAGGGCAGTTTCGTTTCTGATAATCGACCAGATACCAACAACCGCAGATGCATGCGTAATTGCAAAAATCCCGGAACTATTCGAATCACGTCCATGGTTGATGCCCCTCAAAAAACACGAGGGGACGTGGTTGCGCCTGAGCATGATGGTGCAGCAACCTACCGGCAAGCCTGCGCGCTCTGTCATGACGATGGGATAGGGGGAGCGCCCACCATTGGGGATTCGGCAGACTGGTTAAATAGAAGTGACAGGAGCCTCGAGATGATGACGGAAAATGCTATTAATGGTTTCCAGGGAGAGAGCGGCATCATGCCGCCGAAAGGAGGTTTTTTAGGCCTTACTAACGAAGCAGTGAGATCCGCAGTTGAATATATGTTGGAGCAGGGCCAGTGAAAAAAGTGCTTTTTCTTCTGGCGGTTGTTTCGCCTATTGTGATGGCTGACGATATTAATAAGGGGCGAGAACTGGCTTTTGATCGCTCGCGGGGTAACTGCCTCGCCTGCCATATGATGGAAGGTGGTGAGATGCCCGGGAATGTGGCGCCTCCACTGATTGCAATGAAAACGAGATTCCCGGAGAGAAGCGTCCTGAGAGAACAGGTCTGGGATGCAACAATTCGCAACCCTGAGTCAGTGATGCCGCCCTATGGCAGACACGGGGTACTAACAGAAGAAGAGATCGACCAGGTCGTCGATTTCGTCCATTCGCTGTAAGAGGTGATGAAATGAAGACGCTACAAAGGAGAAGGGTTCTACAGGCGCTGCTGACTGTATCGGCGGTGATGGCGCTACCGATCAGAGCGCTAGCGCGCGCTACTGATGCCTTCAGCTCCAAATCCGTTGATAACGCGCTGACCAATCTGCTCGGTGGCCTGGCCATTGAAGAATCGGAGCAGATCAAATTCAAGATTCCCGATATCGCAGAAAACGGTGCCGTTGTTCCGGTACGAATTTCAACCACGCTTGAGGATGTCGATCGGATCTATCTGTTGATAGACAAGAATCCGACACCACTTTCAGCCGTGTTCGAGATTGGCCCAAGGATCATGCCCGACGTATCGACCCGTGTGAAGATCGGTAAAAGCTCAGTGGCAAGAGTGATTGTGCGTGCGGGCGGTAAAGCCTACATGACATCGAAGGAAGTCAAAGTCACCATCGGCGGTTGTGGAGGTTAACAATGGCTAAGATCAAAATCAGAGCTAAGGTGAAAAACGGTGTGGCCTCGGTCAAATCACTGATTCCTCATCCGATGGAAACAGGCACGCGTCGAGATGCGGACGGTAACCTGATTCCGGCGCACTACATCGAAACGGTGGTTTGTGAACACAATGGAGAGGTTGTGATGACGGCGCATTGGGGGCCATCGGTCTCCAAGGATCCCTATTTCGCCTTTAAGCTGGCTGATGCCAAGGCGGGGGACACTATTAGAATTTCCTGGACTGACAACCTTGGTGAAACTGCTGCCAATGAAGCGATCCTGAAGTGATGTTCGTGCGATTTCTTCCCGTCCTTTTTATGATTCTAAGCTCTGCTTCGATGGCGGATGTCGAGGCGGACAGAGAAGCATTTCGTGCATTTTACGCCAAGAGATTCAGCTCGATTCCAGTTGAGGCACATGTGGACGGTGTCTATGCCCTTGATGAGGCCAAGCGGGCCCAGTGGCTGGAAATGGAGGAATTCCCACCCTACGAATTTTCAGTGGATGACGGCGAAGCACTATACGATGAGCCATTTACGGATGGTTCAGGTTACGGAGATTGTTTTGCCGACGGAGGCGCAGTCAAACATTTGTATCCTCGATTTGAAGGCGGTGAAGTGGTTACGATGGAAGTGGCTGTCAATCAATGTCGAGTACAACACGGTATGGAATCGCTGGCCTATGACAGCGAAGAGATGATGCAATTGACGTCCTATATAGCCTACGCCTCCCGGGATCAGTTAATCGACATCAAGGTTCCGGAAGACGCGCTGCCTGCCTACGAGCGTGGCAAACAGTTCTATTACAGTAGAAGGGGGCAATTGAATTTTTCATGCTCCCACTGTCACATGCAGATTGTCGGTTCGCAGCTTCGCGCGGAAGTTCTCTCGGCATCCTACGGGCATGTCACTCATTGGCCGACCTATCGGCTTAAGTGGCAGGAAGTCGGATCGTTGCACAGACGTTTTGCAGAGTGTAATGGACAGGTGGGCGCCGAAGCTTTGCCGCTGCAAAGTCAACCTTACCGGGAACTGGAATATTTCCTGACGGCAATTGCCAGAGGCTTGCTCTTGAACGGGCCTGCGAGTAGAAAATGAAAAAAGTAATGCTAACGATACTGTTGGGTCTGTCTTATACCGTCTTGGCAGATAGTGCCTCGAAAATCGACAGTGCCTCGAAAATCGACAGTGCCTCGATAATCGATAGGGCTGAGAAATTAAATGCAGAGGCGAGAGCTCGGCACAATGCATGGGTTCCGACGCAGCGGTTTATAGACCAGGCGAATTCAGCATTGTCGTCAGGCGATGAAGAGGGCGCAAAAGCCGCTGCGGATAAGGCCGTGTTCCTGGCGGAGGCATCGCTCAAGCAGGCGGATGTCGAGCAGAAAACATGGAAGCAGCGTCAGCTGGTCAAATAGATTGAATCGTCGGGAATTTCTGCAGCTACTGGCTCAATCTACCATTGCAGCGCAGCTAGCCGGGTGCAAATCACTTTCAGGAGATCGTGCTGACGACCTTTATGAAGTGCCAGCCTTTGGTGATGCGCGGCTGCTTCACATTACCGACACTCACGCGCAGTTGAATCCCATCTATTTTCGTGAGCCTAGCGTCAACCTTGGTATAGGGGACGTTAAGGGTAGAATCCCGCACCTGGTGGGTGAAAATCTCCTGGCAAGACTCCCGGAATACACCCCCAGGGATGCACATGCCTTCACCTTCCTCGATTTTAGCGAGGGTGCTGAAATCTATGGTCGCGTGGGAGGTTTTTCTCATCTGGCAACGCTGGTGAAGCGGTTGCGTTCCGGCGTGCCGGGGTCATTGTTGCTTGATGGAGGCGATACCTGGCAGGGGTCCGGTACCTCACTTTGGACCCGAGGCAGAGACATGGTGGACGCATGCAACCTGCTGGGCGTCGATATCATGACCGGCCACTGGGAATTCACGTACCACGAAAAGGAAATCCTCGAGAATGTTGCTGCTTTTAACGGCGATTTTGTGGGCCAGAACATACTGGCGAAGGAGGATGCCCTGTTCGAAGGGGTTGAAGTGTTCGATGAGGACACCGGGCATGTATTCCAGCCATTTGTAGTACGGGAAGTGCACGGCCGACGGATTGCGGTCGTCGGTCAGGGTTTCCCGTACACACCGATTGCCAATCCGGCTCGTTTTATTCCCAACTGGACATTCGGCATCAGGGAATCCGATCTTTCGGAACTCGTTGAGAAGATCCGGTCAGAGGAAAAGCCGGATGCGGTTGTACTGCTTTCACACAATGGGATGGATGTTGACCTGAAACTTGCATCGAGAGTTTCCGGCATCGATGTCATTCTGGGTGGGCATACGCATGATGGCGTGCCGATACCGATAGAGGTGTCGAATTCGGGAGGCAGGACTATCGTCACCAACGCCGGTTCGAATGGCAAGTTCGTCGGTGTCCTGGATCTGAAATTCGGCGTTAATGGTGTAGACGGATACCAATATCGCCTTCTACCGGTATTCGCGAACCTGCTGCCTGCTGATACGGAGATGCAGGCGTATATCGATAGTGTTCGTGAACCTTATATCGCCAGACTCAGTGAGCCATTGGCGCAGACAGAAACACTGCTTTATCGTCGGGGCAACTTTAACGGAACCTTCGATCAGGTGATTGTCGATGCCCTCCGAGCTGAACTTGATACCCAGTTCTCCCTGTCGCCGGGTTTCCGTTGGGGGACAACGCTGTTGCCTGGTGAGACCATAACCATGGAGCATGTGCTGGATCAAACCTGCATAACCTACCCGGAAACCTATGCTCGAAATATGAAGGGTGCAGAGCTGAAGACTATTCTGGAGAGCGTGGCAGACAATCTTTTCAATAATGATCCTTACTATCAGCAGGGCGGTGACATGGTTCGGACCGGCGGGCTGATGTACGAGTGCTGGCCGGGGGCAAAGATGGGAGAGCGCATCAGAAATCTCAGCAACCTGCAGGGTCAGAGGATTGAGGCGGGCAAGGAATATTCAGTTGCCGGGTGGGCAACCGTGGGCAGTCAGGCGCCGGGAGCGCCGATCTGGGATGTTGTCGCCGGTTATCTGAGACAGGTCGACATTGTGAAGCTTAATAATGTAGAAACGCCTATACTGAGGGGCGTTGAGGGGAATCCCGGGCGTTCTCACAAGTATTGTTGAAAAAAATCACGTTTGGCCCATGGCAAAAGAAAAACAGACCAAGGAAATACCTTCTCCAGATTCCGGGAAGCGGGACATTCAATACGCCTTTGAAAGTGGTCTTCACCGTCGTGCCTTTCTGCAAAATGCGGGACTCTCGATGCTTCTGGCGGCCAAACCCGCGGCCGCCCAGCTTTTCATGGAAGAAGACAGCGAAAAACAATCGGGTTTCACGTTCGCGCAGCACCAGGTTCCGACGCTACGTGCGGTTCAGATGCAGCTCTTTCCGGACGATGGTGATGGTCCGTCAGCCGAGGATCTCCGGTCGTTTGAATACCTTCTGTGGGCGATGGAGGATCCGGACAATATTGCAGATGGTGATCCGGAATTCATAGCCAAAGGGGTTACCCGACTGCAGGATGTATCCATGGCTTCTCATACCAGGCCATTCCTGTCTCTGTCATTGGAGGAACGGGATCAGGTGCTGCGCCGGATGGCAGACACGCAATTTGGTGAGAACTGGATTTCGCTCCTGCTCTACTATCTGATGGAATCTCTTACGCTCGATCCTATATACGGCGGGAATCCCGGTGGCGTCGGCTGGCGGTGGCTTGAGCATCAGCCCGGCTTTCCGGCCCCCGGCAAACCCTATCGCGATTTTCTGTGAGTCCATCCGATGAATAGCGCAGTGGATTCCGATGTATGTGTCATTGGCAGTGGTGCGGGCGGTGCACCCATAGCACATACACTGGCAGAAGCAGGGCACAGCGTTGTTGTGCTGGAGAAGGGGCGTTGGTTTAAGGAAGACGATTTTAGCAAAGACACGCAGCTCTTCCGCAAGCGAGTTTTTCGTTCCAGAGTCAAAGACGAACGACATGTTTTGCTTGAGCCCGAAGAAAATGGTGGTTGGTCGGAGAATACAACCGGTCGGTTCTGGGGCGGAAATATCGTTGGCGGTGCAACAAATTTCATGAGTGGATACTTCCATAGACTGAAACCGGAAGATTTCAGGTTGCTGTCAGAGTTTGGGCCGATTGAAGGCGCAAACATTGCTGACTGGCCTATCAGTTACGCAGACCTTGAACCCTATTACACCAAGGTCGAGCAGCTTGTTGGTGTTTCAGGGAAAGTGGTACAGCACCCTAATCTAGAACCCAGGTCAACGCCTGACTTTCCATTCCCTCCCACTGCGGAGCACCCGATTGCTCATCGATTCGATGAGACCTGTAAGAATATGGGGCTGCATCCACTGCCCATGGCAAGGGGGATTTTGTCAGAGCCCTACAATGGTCGCCGAAGTTGTGAGTACTCTGGTTTCTGCGGAAGTTATGGTTGTACTTCCGGCGCCAAAGCAAGTTCCCGCGCGTCCTTACTGGACCAATCGGTTACCACTGGTAACTGCGACGTCATCACCAGTGCAAAAGTCTATCGGCTTAATAGCGATTCAAAGGGCAATGTGGTGTCGGCGGACTATTACGATGAAAAAGGCAATTCTATTCGTGTGCACGCAAAAATCTTTATCGTTGCCTGTTATGCCATAGAGAGTGCTCGGCTGCTGCTCTGTTCGCCCGGGCAGAAACACACGAAAGGTCTGGGTAACGACTTCGACACGGTGGGAAAGAACCTGCACTGTTCGGCAGGAGGTACCGGTCACGGTGTTTTCGAGTATGGGGATTTTTCCGAGGTTGAAGCCAGGCAGTTAAAGATCAGAGGACCATTCTTCAATCGAGCATTGCAGGATTGGTATGTCATTAACGACAAGCGCCGGTTCGCAGGGCGAACCAAAGGCGGCACGCTGGATTTCGTCTTTGATCCGCCGAGTCCAATGTCCGAGGCTAACTCTCAGAAATGGGAGGACAGAGAACTCGTCTGGGGTACGCCGCTGAAGCAGAAGATCAAGTCTCATTTCACCCAGTCGAAGGATTTCAAATTCGAAGTATTTTGTGACTGGCTGACAAACGACAATTGTCACGTTTCACTGGATACAGAGGAAAAAGACAAGTGGAACACACCGGTTGCCAGGGTCAAGGCGGGGTTCCATCCCCATGATGTCAAGGTGGGGCAATACCTTGTAGATAAAGGAGTGGAGGTTATGAAATCCATGGGTGCGGATAAGGCATGGGGAAATGTCTGGACTGCGCCAACCTCGAATCTGGTCGCCGGCGGTTGTCGTTTTGGCGATGATTCGAAGACATCCGTGCTGGATGCCGACTGTCGTGTGCACGGCACAGAAAATCTGTTTGTAACCGACGGCAGCTTTATGCCTAATGGTGGTAGCGTCACGCCAACGCTGACCATTTATGCCAATGCCTTCAGGGTAGCGGACAAAATCAAACACCAAATCTAACTTTGGAGAAACCGTGAAAAGTTCGTCAGCAGTTGGTGTCAGATGAGTGGAAGGACGGTTGTCCTGCTCGTCAACCTGGGGACACCTGATGATCCCACGGCAGGAGCAATCCGGAAATATCTGAAAGAATTTCTGTCTGATCGTCGGGTTATCGGTACTAACCGATTCCTATGGTGGTTTGTACTCCGTCTGGCTATTTTGCCGCGACGCCCCGCGCAACTGGTGAGCGCTTATCAGACTATCTGGAGGGAAGACTCTCCGATACGCACTACTGCGAGTGATCTGGTCAACCGGCTTCGTGAGCGATTGGTGGTGATGGACAAGAAGGACGTACCGCTTGTGGAGTTTGCCATGACCTATGGCATGCCTTCAGTTTCTGAAGCACTCGAGCGGTTGTCCCACGAAGCTGTCGAGCGAATTGTGGTGATACCGTTGTTTCCGCAATACTCGAAGACGACTACCGAGGCGGTTAATGACAGGGTTTCACCTGCCATCAACCGGCACCCTAATCGTCCCGCTCTCCTTTTTAGTAAGGACTACCACGATCACCCCCTCTATATCGACGCGATAGCCGACTCTGTTGCCAAACGTTGGCAGAGAACCGGTCGTCCTGAGAAGTTGTTAATCTCTTTTCATGGTTTGCCGATCGCCCAGTCAGAAGGTGATCCATATGCCATCCAGTGCAAGAGAAGCGCTGAACTGATCGCCCGGGCCCTTGACCTGCCAGATGATGATTGGCGGATGACCTTTCAATCGAGAAGAGGCAATCAACCCTGGCTTCAGCCGTACACGGACGAGACACTAGTGCAACTGGCGAAGTCAGGCACAGGTTCAGTGTCGGTTGTTTGTCCTGGTTTTGCTGCTGATTGCCTGGAAACTCTCTATGAGATTGATGTGGAAGCGAGGAAGATATTCCTCGAAGCAGGCGGCAGAGATTTTCAGTACATACCTGCTCTGAACGCTGAGGATGGCCAAGTCGAGCTGATGCTCGGCATCTTGAGAAGCCTTACGGCGAACTGACAACTTCAATTCATCTTATTACAGCCCGGTGTTACTGGCGGCCCAGTAGACGTCTAAGTCGTTGAAAGATATGTAAGATTCCTGGTTAGACTGAATTTCTTTCTTCTGTGCGTGGAACGAAGAAACCACAGTGTCCCGGCTTTCTAGCCGACGAGTAACAACGGCGGGTTGGCGATGCGAATGGTGGCCTGGCTGATCTAACTTCATCATGGCTCTAACATTTACGGCCGATGACTGAAACGTTTTTCATTCTGTTATTGACCGGTTTTCTTGACGTCAGTCAATGTCCGAGATCGGTCTAACGGCGAGCATAGCTCGTTGATGAGTCTTTCCAGCTGAATTTTCGCAGTACTCAAAGGCTTTCTATTTGCGGGTTTGCGTTGGTGCGCTGCTGGCAGACGGAACATGCTGCCGGTCTGATTCTACCTTCAACTATTACCTTCACCGGTTGGTATTGAAGGACAAAGCAAACAATTACGGGGGATTGACGGAATGAGATATTGGCAAGTTGGATTGTCTCTGGCGATGGCATTGTGGTGCACGAGTGCGTTGCCCGACGTCGCTTCTGGTAAAGCAGCGTTTGAGGGGCAGGGATGTACTGGCTGTCACTATACGGAGGGTCCTGCCAGAGAAAAAACAATCGAAGATCAGCTTGCCAAAGCTGGCCCTGAACTCTGGTACGCCGGTAGTAAGTTCAACCGGCCATGGCTTGAAGCCTGGTTGACTGACCCGAAACCGATTCGGCTGCTCAAATACAATTCCCTTGATGAGAAGAATGCCGGCGGCCACCCAACGCTGGTTGGTGCCGATGCAACAGCGGTTACCGATTTTCTTATGTCACTCACAACCGATGCCGTGACAGCGGGGGTCATCAAACCCAAGTCTCACCCGAAAGGGAAACTGATATTCAAAAAGAAGATGCCCTGCAGCGGCTGTCATCAGTATGAAGATCGTAAAAAAGTTTCTGGGGGGCTGAGTGGACCCTCGTTAGTGGGGGCAGGCGCCAGACTCAATCCTGACTGGATATATGCCTATCTCAGTAATCCAACGGTTTTTAAACCAGTACGGATGATGCCGGTATTTGCGGGGCTGATGAGCCCCAAAGATATGGAATTTGTTTCAGCCTACGTCGCCAGCTTTAAGGGAGAATAGATATGGTTCGAGTATTCATGCTGTTTTTCGCTTTATCGTTGGTAACTGATGCAATCGCGTCGGATTCTGAGACCACCTACAAGTTCTACTGTGCGCAATGTCATGGCGTCAATGGTGATGGCACGGGTCCGAATGTCACTGCTGATTTCGCGACTGACCCACGAAATTTCACCAAGAAAGAAGATATGGCAAAGCTCTCCGATGCCGATATCAGGAGTGTCATTCTTGATGGTGGCCCTGCGCTCAGTAAGTCTGCCTTGATGCCACCCTGGTCGAAAACGCTGACTTCTGAGGAGGTCGATGGCCTGGTGCAGGTATTGAGGGGTTTTTGCAATTGTCAGGGTGCCCCATAGGCAAGAGTTCTTGAGTGAGTACACAGATGCAAGAATCGAATCTGCCGCGCTTTCTGAAGGGAAAAAACCTGGCGGATCTTGTGATCTTTTTGGGGATGATGATCAATGCGGTTGTCATCCTGCTAATACTTTATTTTTTCGTTTTCTGAGTTAGCTATGAATGAATCCGGTGAAACTGAGCAAGCCTGGCTCGGAAAGATCATCTTTTCCGTGACACTCATCGCGATAGTCAGTGTCTTTGTTTGGTTTCTGTGAGAATGAGATGTTGAAGTCAAAAGTTGTCGTATTCGCCATTGGGTTTGTTGCATTTTCGCTGGCTTTTCTAGCCCTGGATTATCTGATTATGGATATGCAGGGTTTATCTTTGCTGATAGAGCATCAGGAGTAACGTGTGATCAGAACAATGCGGCGAACACTCCCGGTCCTGGCGTTGCTGGCGACGATATTTGCTGTAGCACAGACAGGTCTGGCAGAAGAAGCAGCTGAGGTTGTAGAAGCTGCAGAAGCTGTATTGATTACCGTCCCCGAATTGACCAGTGCCGACTATCCGCGAATTGCCGGAGTGAATTC
>JABHYO010000164.1 GCA_018656865.1 Gammaproteobacteria bacterium
CTACCGCCATAGCATGAGTCAATTCCGCAACCGTCGACTTGCCATTGGTACCTGTAATCGCCACAACCGGGGCACCTGCCAGTTCACCGAACATCTGTACATCGCCCTTGAGTACCGCCCCGTTCTTTTTTGCCGCTACGATAGCCGGATGGCTGAGGGGAACACCGGGGCTGACATAGACAGTTTCGGCGTGGCTGATTTCCTCAACCGTAAGATCTACGATCCTTGCCTCCGCTGAAATCTCATGCAGGCGCGCTATTCGTTCAGCGTTGGGCGACTGATCCATCACCAGATAGGATTCGCCCCGCGCTGCAAGATAGCGGGCGTAACTTAATCCGGTCTCACCCAAACCCACAATCACGTTACTCTCCCCTGCCATGGGACCACGCATCGAGCGACTGCCCGATCACTTCATAATCACTGAATGGCACCCTGCCTGTTCCAAGTTCCTGGTAGTCCTCATGCCCTTTCCCGACAACCAGGACAACATCTTCGGGTCCGGCATCTGCTATGGCTGCCGCGATGGCTTGTCTGCGATCCGCTATCGAACTTGCCTGATCTGACTCCATACCACCGCGAATTTGTTCAATGATGAGATCCGGGTTTTCCGATCTTGGGTTATCGCTGGTCAATACGACCCGGTCAGCGAGCCTCGCCGCAATCTCGCCCATCATGGGTCTCTTGTCACGATCACGATCGCCACCGCAACCGAAAACACAATGCACCAGACCAACACCAAAGTGATCCCGAGCTGCCTCAAGGCATTTCTCCAGCGCATCAGGCGTATGGGCATAATCCACGATAAGAGTGGGTGCCCCTGCCCTGCTCACGACATCCATTCTCCCGGCAACCGGTGTCAAAGAGGTAAGCGCAAGTTCAATTTCAGCTGCTGATACATCCATAGCAACCAGAGTGGCAACGACTGCTAAAACATTCTCGACGTTGAACAATCCGTAGAGCGGCAATTGCGCCTCAATAACCTCGTTTGCAACTGAAACAGATATTCCAAGCCCTTCTTTTGTACACCTGGCTCGCCTGCAATAGACTTCAGCGGCTGTGTCTTTGCGACTAAATCGGACCAGCCTTAGTTGAGGCGAGAGACGCGAAATCAGATCCCCTGAAAAATCATCGTCCAGGTTGACGACTGCATTGGAGAGTGACCCAAAACCAAACAAGAGACTTTTCGCGTCTTGATACGACGGTAACGATTCGTGGTAGTCGAGGTGATCATGAGTCAGGTTGGTAAATACTGCTGTATCGACAAACGACCCGTCCAATCGCCCCTGAACCAATCCATGGGATGAAGCCTCAAGCACCACGGCACAACACTCACCATCTACCAGTTCTCTGATGCGCTGCTGCATATCCACGGCTGGCGGGGTTGTTAGACCCGGTCGTATCAGTTCACCGGGCAGACCGTGCCCCATGGTGCCAATTAGACCGGTTTTCATATCAAGACGAACGAGTGCCTGCGCCAGCAGATGGGTAAACGAGGTCTTGCCATTGGTTCCGGTTACAGCGATGACCTCGATCTCGCGACTGGGTTCGCCATACGCCCTGGAGGCCAGTTCTCCCAGCCTTTCACGAAGACCTTCGACCTCGACGACGGGCACGACTGCTTCCATGCCCGGCGGGTCACAAAGAACCGCTACGGCACCCTTGCTTACGGCATCATCGACAAATCGCCTGCCATCAAAGTTATCCCCTGTGACCGCACAGAAGACGTCTCCAGGTTGAGTTGAGCGGCTGTCATCGGAGATGCCTCTGAAAGTAATCTCCGGAACCGCACTGTCTCTGATCAATTCACTCAGCATCATACTGCCCCGCCCCGACGAGGTGCGACGTTCATGATGCGAAGCGCATTTCGCATGACTCTTGAGAAGACCGGCGCCGCAATCGCACCGCCTCCTGTCTTCACTGTCTTGGGTTCATTGATGAGTACTATGCCAACCAGTCTCGGACGATCCACTGGCGCCAAACCAGCGAAGAAAGCCAGGTGCTCCGTATCCTTGTATCCGGTTTCTCCGATCTTGCGTACGGTGCCGGTCTTGCCCGCAACCGTATATCCGTCAATTGCCGCCTTGGTCGCTGTACCGTCGGTGACAACAGCAGCCAGCATTTCTCTCAGTTGCAGGGCGACTTCACGAGGGTAAATCCTGTGGGATTCTGCTTCAGCGTCAGCGATAAGACTGATATCCCTACGGACACCACCGGCGGCAATCGTGAGATAGGCGGACGCCAATTGAACAGGTGTCACCGTCAACCCATATCCATAGGCAAAGGTGGCACGATCAATATCCTTCCATCGCCGATAGTTCGGCAGGTAACCCGCGCTCTCACCCGGGAATCCGGTCCCTATGTCGCGACCAAACCCCAACCTTTCGAACATGCCCCAGACCTCGTATTCGTTCAAATCCAATGCCAGCTTGGAAATTCCAACCTGGCTGGAATGAGCGATAATTTCGCCGAGATTGATGACACCTCGATCCCGCGGATCACGAATCGTAAAATTGCCGACGCGGACAAACCCAGGGGATGTGTCGATTGTCGATCCGGGCGTATAGCGGCCGCTTTGAAGCGCAACCCCCACAGTGAACGGTTTAACGGTTGATCCGGGCTCGAAAGCATCGGTTAGCGCCCGGTTCCTGACGGCATTCAGATCCAGACCTTTTCGGTTATTTGGGTTATAGGACGGTTGATTGACCATCGCCAGCACCTGGCCAGTTTCAACATCGAGAACAACAACAGATCCGGACTCTGCCTGATAATGGGATACGGCAGACTTGAGTTCACGATAGGCCAGATACTGGAGCCGCAGGTCAATACCCAGCGTAAGGTTTCTGCCCGGCTCCGCCTCTGCTATCGGTTTGACATCACGTATGATTTCGCCATAGAGGTTCTTAAGCACCTTTTTCTTTCCGGGCGTTCCTGCCAGCCATCTGTCAAAAGAAAGCTCCAGACCTTCCTGCCCGTTGTCATCAACATTGGTAAACCCAACGATATGGCTTGCGACCTCGCCAGCCGGATAAAAACGGTGATATTCCCTTTCCGCGTATACGCCGGAGATCTCCAGGTCGAGTATTCCACGGGCTTCTACCGGTGGCAGATGTCGCCTCAAGTAAACGAAATTCTTTGCCCGGGCTTCTTCAAGACGATCGACAAATTCTGCTCTGGTGACCCCGAGATAATCCGTAAGCCGAGCAAGATCCTCCTGACCATCGAGCACCTCACTTGGATTGGCCCAGAGCGACAGAACCGGTGTACTCACTGCCAAAGGTTTTCCATGGCGGTCCTGGATCATTCCGCGGTGAGCATTGATCCTTTCCATTCGGATGGTTCTGGCGTCACCCTGATCCTGCAAGAAGTCCTTGTCGACGATCTGCAGGTACCACAGACGCACCATCATGGCTGCAGAGAGCAGTATCACCAGGGCAGCGACAATATAGATGCGCGCGACCATCATTGAATTACCACCGTGTTTTCCGGTGCAGGCGCGGTCATGGCAAGCTTGTCCTGAGCCAACTGATCGAGCCTGGTGTAATCCGACCAGGCACTTTGCTCCAGCAGCAGTTTTTCATACTCGTGCTCGAGATCGTCATGATCTTTTTCCAGATGCTGCAGATCCCGGTACATGTTTCTCGTCATGTGCGCCGAATACGCCACACCAAGAGCAGAGACCACGACAAGGACCGACAATACCGAGGCCAGAAGCTGTTTTGGTGTCAGGATCCAGACGAGTAGCTGTTTCAACAGAACCGGCATCATCGTTTCTCCGCCGCCCGCATGATGGAACTGCGGGCACGTCTGTTGGCAGCTGTCTCAGCTTCCGAGGCCCTGGTCGGTTTCCCCAGAATTCTGAGCTTGCGATTCAGCTCATCGTCTCTGATTGGAAAGCGGGCCGGAAGATCATCACCCTTTTCCATACGCCGAAAAAACCGCTTAACGATTCTGTCCTCCAGGGAGTGGAAGCTAATCACGACCATCCGACCTCCCGAGTGCAGCAATTCAATTACGTCATGCAAGCAGGTTTCTAGTTCTTCCAGTTCGCGGTTGACCTGAATCCGGATCGCCTGGAAGGTGCGGGTCGCAGGATGCTTGTTTTTCTCGCGCCGCGGAATCGACATTTCGACGATTTCGACCAGTCTGTCCGTCGTGCTGATCGGTGTGCTGACCCGGGTACCAACGATATTCCTGGCAATTCGCCTCGCAAACCGTTCCTCACCGAAGCGCTTTAGCACATCAATAATTTCTTCTTCACTAGCGTGGGCCAGCCATTCCGCTGCAGTTTCACCCTCCGTCTGGTTCATTCTCATATCGAGCGGGCCAGACTGTTGAAAGGAAAAACCACGCTCACCCTCATCGAGTTGCGGCGATGAGACGCCCAGGTCCAACAAAACTCCATCCAGAGACTCGAGCCTGTGATCTTCGGCGAACTGTTTGATTTCGGAAAAGGCACCGTGTTGAACCATGACCCTGGGATCGTCACCAAACCGCTGCATGGCGTGCTCGACAGCTACCCGATCCCGATCGATCACCAACAACCTGCCTTCTTCACCCAGCTCGCGCGCAATGGCTTCGCTGTGACCACCGCGCCCGTAGGTGCAGTCGACATAGGTTCCGTTCCGGTTGGTAATAAGGGTGCGGACAGCCTCTTCGAGCAGGACTGTCTGGTGGTTGTGAGGCTTCATCAGCGCCCTCTACAGAGACAGCTGCTGTAGTTCGTCGGGCAGCTCCAGGCTGGATGGATCTTCCAGCCAGCTGTCCCGGCGAGCAACCCAGGCACTTTCATCCCAGAGTTCAAGTTTCTTACCCTGCCCCAACAGCACACCCTTTTTTTCAAGCTGCGCGTAATCACGCAAAGGTGGTGTAAGTAGAATGCGCCCACTATTGTCCATCTGAGTGTCGGTGGCGTGCCCGATCAGAAGTCGCTGCACTCGTCTTGCAGCAGCGTTGAAGCTGGGTAACGCTTCGACCTTACGCTGTATGTCATCCCAGTCAGGCTGAGGGTAGATCAGCAGGCAACGCTCCTCTGTGTCGATGGTTACCACCATTTCACCGTCACAGTGATTCAATAGCTGGTCTCGAAAGCGCGCAGGAATAGCGATACGACCTTTCGCATCGACATTGACGTTGTTGACACCCCTGAACACTGTTTTTCTCTCGCCCCACGCTTATTTTCGGGGTTAAATGTGTCTCGGGAGATCCGATCTGGCACAGTCTGCCACTACCGGAATGATCTTCCCCACAATATGACACATTTACCCACTTTTCTTCACGTCGAACGATAGGAGTGGGCGAATGCCTTGTCAAGCGCTGAAAATCGAGAAATTGTCTTTAAAACACAATAACTTAGCTAACGTTTCAGATGTTCTGCGGAAGCATTTTTTGGAACCGTAGACATTACAGTGATCTATCACCAAAACTTAAAGTAAGTTGTTAAGTCCTGAGGGGTTATGCTCGATGGTTATTTTAAATACGGCCAATAGATCTTTTTGGTATAAAAGTGTCGGGCAGACATGCTGGAAGGCGGGAAAATAAGGGAGTTGGCCGATAAGCCGGGTTCTGTCGAGGACAATCATTCATCTGTGATACCCGTCGCCAGGTACCTAAAGCGACCTACCCGAACCCCTTCGTGGGTCACGATTAACGGATTCCTATTTGGTCTTGCTCCGAGTGGGGTTTACACTGCCACGCCCGTTGCCGGCCGCGCGGTGCGCTCTTACCGCACCATTTCACCCTTACCCTCCTGCTGAAGCGTGCTCCAGCTCAAAGGCGGTATATTTTCTGCTGCACTTTCCGTAGGCTCACGCCTCCCAGGCGTTACCTGGCACTCTACCCTGTGGAGCCCGGACTTTCCTCCCAACTGCATGCAGCGGGCGATTGCCTGGCCAACTCCCGGGCAAAGCCTAACGGCTGTGGAGCTACTACTCAAGTCGGAGATTTCTTAATTTTTTAGCGCCAACGCACGTTCGTAAAGCACGGACTTTGGATGGTCAGTCAGAGTCGCCGCCACTGCCGCTGCCTTAGAAGGTGACAGCTCCTGAAGAAGTGCGGCTAGCAACTGATCCACATCCTGAACAACCGCGTCGGGACTACCGCTCATCACCAGTGCAAATTCACCTTTCGCAGGGATTTCACCGGTGACAACCTGGTTAAGCAACTCATCAATAGGGGCTTGAATGATCTGCTCGTATGTCTTGGTCAGTTCTCGACACACCGTCATTACCCGATCACCTCCCATCTCCTGCACCAGCGAACGGAGGCTTTCCTCTATCCGATGAGGGGCTTCGAACATCACCATGGTTCTAGGTTCACTCTTAAGCGCTCGGAAATAATTCTGCCTGGCGTTTTTCTTTGCCGGAACAAAGCCCTCAAACGTGAACCGGTCAGTCGGGATGCCTGCCGCGCTTAGCGCAGCCATTACAGCACTTGGCCCCGGTACCGGAACGACCGAAATACCCGCCGAGTGACACAACCTGACCAGGTGATAACCAGGGTCTGAAATAAGCGGGGTTCCCGCGTCAGAAACCAACGCCACACTTTGCCCCTCGGTCATTGCCTCGATGAGGCCAGACGATAGTTGTTCTTCGTTATGATCGTGCAAGGCCATCATTCGCGTGGAAACCGATAGATGTTTTAGCAGTTGTCCGGTGCGCCTGGTGTCTTCACAGGCGATCATATCGACTGCCGCAAGGACTTCCGCCGCCCTGGCAGAAATATCGTCCAGGTTGCCAATAGGTGTCGCTACAATATACAGGGTGGACATAACAGCTCACAAAACGGTGTAGGAGATAGACTGCGGTCAATGCAGAGGAATATCACACCGGCACATCATAACTTGTGGGATAATTCCCGTGCACCTTTGTCAGAAGATACATGCGTAAATTCATCCCAATAGTACTGATTCTTTTTGTTACGGCTTGCACTGCGCCGACCGTTGACGAAAAACCCGGGGTTCAATCGCAGCCGGTACTCGAAACCAGCCACCGGGGAATCGATCGATTGCTGCTTGAAGCAGGCAGAACCATTCCACCCAGGTCGACAGAATTGCAACTCCAGGCTGCAGCGCTGGCCCTGGAGGCGGGCGACCATGAACTGGCGCAACGCATCGTCACCGTTGTCGAATCACCCTATCTTTCGGATCAGAGCGTCCGTGAATACTCCCTGATTGGTGCAGAGCTTGCTCTGGAGAATAGCGATCCGACCCTCGCCATTAAGCTGCTTGAGGATCGGCGGTTTCAGAGACTACGGCTCGATACCGGTATCCAGATAAGGACCGGCAAACTCAGAGCACGCGCCTACAGGATGGGCAGAAGCTATCTCGCCGGTGCCAGGGAACTGATCTACGTTGATCGACTCATCCCTTCCGCACAGAAACAACAGAATCATGAAGATATCTTCTCAACGCTGATGCTGCTTGCAGAAGAAACTCTGCAGCGTCAGGCACAGTTGAGTATTACCAGCGAAATCCGCGGTTGGCTGTCACTCGCGGCCATGACAAAACGCTATCAACATGACCCCCTAAGACAGTTGAATGCGCTGAGAGACTGGCAGAAGGTGTGGACCAGTCATCCCGCAGCCACTGTAGTACCCAGCTCACTGCAAATGCTTTCACGGATCGTCGAGGAGCGCCCTGAAAATATTGCTCTTATCCTGCCGCTACAGGGTGAGTTGGGGAAATTAGGACGAGCCATTCGAGACGGCTACATTGCAGCACACTTTCAGCTTACGCCCGATGCCACACTCACTATCCACGACTCGTCTCAGGCCGATATTCTCGAGCTCGTTTCACAAGCCGAAGCGGCTGGCGCCGAACTGATCATCGGCCCCCTTGATCGAGACCGCGTCACTCGACTTGCCCGCCACCCCCTGCCGATGCCCATCATCGCGCTAAACAGAACCCTGGCCGGAGAAATCAATCCCAATCTGTATCAATTCGGGCTGGCACCGGAAGACGAATCCATCCAGGTCGCCGATCAGATTATCAGAGAAGGCAGATTTAACGGTCTCGTCATCGCGCCGGACAGCGAATGGGGTGAGCGAAATTTCAAAGCCTTCTCAGAGCAATTCATTTCCGAAGGTGGCGTTATTGTCGACAATTCTTTTTTTGCCGAACAGCGGGACTATTCTGACCTGGTGAAGTCTCTGCTCAATGTCGACACCAGCGAACAACGTGCTGCCAACCTTCGTCGAATAACAGGGGAGCGGTTCGAATTTGCAGCACGAAGACGCCAGGATATCGACTTTGTTTTCCTGCTCGCCAATGCCGTTCAGGCTAGAGGCATAAACCCGACTCTGGCTTTCTTTTATGCCGAAGACATCCCGGTTTACGCGACTTCCCATGTGCACGTGACAAAGGGTTCGAGGATTGATGCCATCGACATGAACGGGATTCGTTTCTGCGATATTCCATGGAAACTGACGAACGACGACGATATTCAGAAACTGATTGCGGAGACCTGGCCAGATACACCGCTGCAGCTCGCACCGTTTTTTGCACTCGGTGTCGACGTTCACCGCCTATACCCAAGACTTCAGCAACTCAAAGAATACGAACACGAACGTATCTTTGGATCCACCGGAATTCTAAGCCTGAACGAGAACAACGTCGTCAACCGTACCCTGATGTGGGCACAGTTTCGCGATGGCGAGGTCAGCTCGGTACCCATGATCTTCGAAACCGGTCTATGACCAACGCTCAGGAGGCAGGACGCCAAGCAGAAGCGCAGGCAGAGCAATTTCTTATCAACCACGGATTTAAACTGGTCACCCGGAACTACTCCGCAAAAACCGGAGAGATTGATCTGATTATGAGCAAGGATGAATTGCTGGTCTTCGTCGAAGTCAGGCTAAGGTCTCACGGGGGCTACGGTACCGGGGCAGATTCGATCACTCATCCCAAGCAGCGTCGGATTATCAATACTGCGAAACGCTACCTGCAATCGGTGCGAAAAGCTCCATGGCAGTCTTATCGTTTTGACGTAGTATCCATCGGTCAATCGTTGGACTGGATTCCCGGCGCTTTTACTCTAGATTAGCAATCTTCCGCCGTAGTCACTTAATAGAACCACATGTATGTATAGAATTCAGTCAAGCTATTCAGAGTTTCCGTCGGGCCTGTTAAAATTTCCAGATGCGTATTCTTTACTCTCTCTTTGTCCCGATCTTTGCACTGACGTTGCTCTCTGCCTGTACCACCAACTCGATCAGCACTGCCTTCGACGATTCCAGAAACGAATCGCTCGCAAGAAAACGTATCGAAGCATCTCACCCAGCTTTCCAGGATGCTCACTTTGACGTCACCAGCTTCGATGGCATTGTCCTGATCACGGGACAGGTGTCATCCGCTGATATCATCCCAATCGCCACCTCTCAGGTTAAACCACTCCGAAACGTCAGAAAGGTTCACAACGAACTGACCGTCGCAGGAACAACCTCAGTGATTTCCAGAACCAATGACTCCTGGCTAACCACGAAAACCAAATCGGCCCTGTCTGCATCTGACAAGGCCGATGCCTCACGCATCAAAGTCGTAACAGAAAATGGCGTGGTTTACATGATGGGATTGCTGACTCGCGCCGAAGCCGATGCTGCAGTGGAGATTACCCGACAGATTCAGGGCGTCCAGAAAATCGTCAAGGTATTCGAGTACATCAACTAGCACCACAGCGCTGATTTCTCGGGCAGGAATCAACTAGCTTACCTGTAAAAGGAAACCCCATGACCGAGCTACTCCACATCAACGCCTCTCCCCGGGGTGATTCCTCGGCATCAAGCGCTGCCGCCAATGTTTTTCTGCAGGCGTTGCCAGACAATGTCACGGTTAACCGTATTGATCTGTTCGAAAGAGAACTGCCCCAGGTTACGCTGGAAATCACGTCCGCCAAGATGAAGTACGTGATGGGCGCGGAGATGACCGATGAAGAATCGAGACAGTGGACAGGTATTCTGGACCTGGCAAACGAATTTAAGGCCGCTGATCACTACCTGCTGGCGATACCCATGTGGAATTTCAGCGTGCCGTATATCCTCAAGCAGTACATCGATTTGATTACACACCCTGGACTAACCTTTGCCCGGGATGAAAATGGTGTCCAAGGGCTGGCCTCAGGCAGTGCAACCATTATCTACTCCCGAGGCGGCGACTATTCCCCTAAAGACGGCAAACCTGACCCTTTCGACTTTCAGTCACCTTATATGAGCGCCTGGCTTGGCCTCGTCGGTTTAGACCCTGTCAATGAGGTTTTGGTGCAGAATACGCTGGCCGGCCCTGACGGCATTAATAACGCAGTCTCAGCCGCAACTAATCAGCTCAGGTCTATCGCTGGCGCCGTCACTTAACGACTTTAAGACTGGGCGGCCCTTTCGGCTTGGCTGGTGGGAAATCCGAAGGTGGCTTCGGCTCCGGTTCTGATTCTGATTCTTCCCGTGGAAACCACATGCCTTCACCATTCTCCTTGGCGATGACACCCATGACTGCACCAATAGGCGCATAAACTTCATGGGCAACTCCGGCAAAGCGACCACTGAACATGACGTACTCGTCAGAGACTGAAAGATCACGAATCGCCTTGGGGCTAATGTTAAGAACAATCTGCCCGTCCTTAACATGGTCCTTTGGCACCGATACACCCTCCATGGTCGCATCGACGATCATGTAGGGCGTGCAATCATTGTCCAGAATCCAATCGTTGATCGCACGAATCAGATAGGGAACTGAGGAATTCAAACCTAAGGAAGCCCCTTAATCGCGCATATCCAGCTCAGCCTCACTGAGTGACGCCTGAAAGGAATCTCTCTGGAAGATGCGATCCATGTAATCGGTGATCGGTTTACCGTGCTTCGGCGGAAGGTCGATCCCCAGATCCGGCAAACGCCAGAGGATGGGGGCAACGCAACAATCCACAAGCGTAAACTCTTCGCTCATGAAAAAGGGTTTATCCGCAAAGACTGGCGCAATTGCCATTAAGCTTTCTTTGAGTTCCTTACGCGCTCTGTCGATAACAGTGTCCTTCGATCGTCCGGCGACAATCGTATCGACATATCCACACCAGTCTTTTTGAATCCTGTATACGAACAGGCGACTCTGCGCCCGGGCGACCGGGTAAACGGGAAGCAACGGTGGATGAGGGAAACGCTCATCAAGGTACTCCATAATCACGGTCGACTCATACAATACGAGATCACGGTCCACCAATGTTGGCAGACTGTTGTACGGGTTTAACCCGGCCAGATCCTCCGGTGGATTACCCGGTTCAACGTCCACTATTTCAACGGCAACACCTTTTTCTGCCAGCACCAAACGTACGCGCTGACTATAGTGATCGTTTCCGTCAGAATAAAAAATCATTGATGAATGTTTGGCTACAACACCCATTCTTCACCTCTCGAAAAATTAAAAAATTACGCGCTACCCCCAGAAGGAGCGGCTCTTAATGGAATTCCTTGGAGTATTCCCGACCCAACAAATGTGTGAATACGTAGAAAAAGGCAAGGAACAGCAATACATAGATACCAATTCGCTCACGATCCTGCCTGCTTGGATCGCCGGTGTAGTATAAAAAATTAGCGAGATCATAAATGACCTGATCGTACTCTTCCAATGAAAGTTGACCTGTCCCTTCCACCAGCCCGAGCGGACTATAACCCCTTTCGATCAATTCCTCGCCACATTTCTCCTCTGAGACAGATTCACCGGTCAGCGGGTCTCGGACTTCACCACCATTTGCGGCCAACTTCGGGATGTCTTTGCACACCTTACGCTGCACCCCCTGGAGATCCAGCAGCACATGAGGCATGCCGACATTCTCAAACAGAAGGTTATTGACGCCAAAGGGTCTTGTTGGGTCCTCATAGAAGGAACGCATATAAGTGTAGAAATAGCCCGGACCGCCTTTAAGCTGAGTATACAGGGTCAGGTCCGGTGGTGCGGCACCGAACCACTGTTTTGCCGTATCGTCGGACAGGACGTTGTCCATCAGCGCACCGATCTGTGCCGATGGATCGAAAACCAGGTGTTCCATCATCAGATTATGGGGAATACCAAGATCATCTGCCGTACGCTGGTACCGCTGATACTTCAGGGAGTGACACGCGTGGCAGTAGTTCATGAAGGTCTTCATACCTCGCTGTAGAGAAGCCTTGTCATTCAGGTCAGGTTCCATCTCATCCAGCGGGATAGCCGTCTCCACGGCGAAAACAAATCCAGGTATCAGTAACAACAGGATCAGCATATTCTTGATCATGACGGCACCCTTTCCGGAACGGGTTTTGTCTTCTCAACCTGTGTGTACCAGGGCATCAAGAGGAAGTAGCCGAAATAGATTGCTGTACAAATCTGGGCGATCAGGGTCCGTTCTGCGGTTGGGTGTTTGGTGCCCAGATACCCCAGGATGAAAAAGGCAACAATAAAGACTGCCAGGAAGATCTTGCTACCTAGCCCCTTGTACCGGATCGACTTGACAGGCGATCGATCCAGCCACGGTAGAACCGCGGGGATTACAATCGCACCGGCCATGACAACGAGGCCCCAGAACTTGGCATCCACACCAAACAGCGGGAACGTGACCGCTCTAAGCATGGAATAGAAAGGTGTGTAGTACCAGACCGGCACAATCAATTCTGGCGTTTTCAGTGGATTTGCCGGCTCATAGTTAGGACGCTCGATCAGATACCCGCCACCCTCAGGGTAGAAAAACATGACGATGCAAAAGAAGAAAAGGAAGGCGACGATGGCTGGTAGATCGTGGCCAATTGTGTAGTAGGGATGGAAGGGAATACCATCGAGTGGCGTACCGTCTTCGTCAAGATGCTTCTTGATGTCAACGCCATCCGGATTGTTTGAGCCAACCTCGTGCAGCGCGAGAATGTGCAGGAACACCAGCACAATCAACACCAGCGGAAGGAGAACGACATGTAATGCAAAGAACCGGTTCAGCGTAATACCGGAAATATTGAAATCACCCCGGACCCAGACTGCCAAATCTTCACCAACGAATGGGATCGCGCCTGCCAGGGATACGATCACCTGACCTGCCCAGTAAGCCAGGTTGCCCCACGGCAGCAAATAACCGAAAAATCCTTCTGCCATCAGCGCCACAAAGAGCAGCATGCCTAACAACCAGATCAACTCTCTCGGTTTCTGATATGAACCGTAGGCCATACCCCTGAACATGTGCAGATACACGACAAAGAAAAATGCCGAGGCACCGGTTGAATGCATGTAGCGCAGCATCCAGCCGTAATCAACGTCTCGCATGATGTACTCTACTGAAGCAAAGGCACCTTCCGCTGTAGGGACATAACTCATGGTCAGCCAGATACCAGTAAACAACTGGCTGACCAGGACTACCGTGGCGAGAACACCAAAGAAGTACCAGAAATTGAAGTTCTTGGGGGCATAGTACTTGGACATATGCTTTTCGAAAGTTTCCGTCACCGGTAACCTGGCATCTATCCAATCCATGAAATTCTTGAATGCAGCTGACATCAGACGACCCCCTCTTCTTTACCAATCACGATAACGGCATCGCTCTCGTAGTAATGGGGCGGCACTTTCAGATTCGACGGTGCAGGGACACCTGAATATACCCGGCCAGCCAGATCAAACTTGGAACCGTGGCAGGCACAGAAAAAGCCACCCAGCCATTCTGTATCGAACTGCTCTGGCTTTACGACCGGCTTGAACTGGGGCGAACACCCGAGGTGAGTACATAATCCTTCGAGAACAAGAATATCCGGCCGAATAGACCTGGTCTCGTTCTTCGCGTACTCGGGCTGTTGAGGTCGGCTGGAATCCGGATCGGCTAGCCGATCATTTCTCGAATTCAACTTCATCAGCATTTCTTCTGATCGTTTGACAACGAAAATAGGTCTATCTCGCCATGCCCGAAGCGGTCCCAGAATTTCACCCGGGGCCAGTTTGCTAATATCTAATTTGATTGGTGCTCCAGCTGCCAGGGCTCTGGCGCTTGGATTCCAGGAACCGACGAAGGGTACAGCAGCACCCACTACTCCGGCGGCCCCAACTACAGACGTCGCACCAATCAAGAAGTTGCGACGCCTGGTATTGGCGCTTCTCTCTCTCACTTTGCTCTCTCCCTTACCTAAACTCACCCACTTCTGAAAAACTTTCCTGAAATGGATACGAGCCTAAAATCGGCGAGCAAATTTTAACACAACTGATTTGCGGGGTCAGAGTGATTTGAGCGGTCAGAGTGATTTGCGGGATAAAAGACGAGATAAAAAAAAGTGCCGGAGTAATTACTCCGGCACTTTAATCTGATCCCAATAAGATTAACGCTTCGAGAATTGCGGCTTCTTGCGGGCTTTTCTCAGACCGACTTTCTTACGTTCCACAGTCCTGGCGTCACGAGTAACGAATCCTGCCTGTCGCAGAGCCGGACGCAATGTTTCATCGAATTCGAGTAGCGCTCTTGTGATGCCATGACGAATGGCACCGGCCTGGCCGAAACCGCCTCCGCCCGAAACCGAGACGTTGAAATCGAATTTGTTGCCAACATCGCACAGATCTAAAGGCTGCCGAACAATCATGCGCGCGGTCTCACGACCGAAATATTCGTCCAGGCCACGCTTGTTCACCAGGATGTTGCCTTCACCGGGCGTCATGTAGACGCGTGCTTTCGCTGATTTTCTTCTTCCGGTTCCGTAATACTGGGTCATAACTGGCTTACCTGGGCGTTGTTAGATTGCAAGAGGGGTTGGCTGCTGGGCAGTATGTGGATGCTCACTGCCTGCATATACTTTCAGCTTGGACATCATTGCCCGACTGAGTTTGTTTTTCGGCATCATACCCTTGACGGCTTTTTCAATCACTCTTTCCGGCTTTTTGTCGATCATCTCATCGAAAGTAATCGATTTGATACCGCCGGGGTAACCGGTGTGATGCTGATAAAGCTTACCGGTCGCTTTATTACCGGTAACCTTCACCTTTTCAGCATTGACGACGACGATATAGTCACCGGTGTCGACATGCGGTGTGTATTCTGGCTTGTGCTTGCCGCGGAGACGGTTCGCAATCTCCGTACTGAGACGACCCAGCGTTTTGTCTGTGGCATCAACCACATACCAACTGCGTGTCACGGATTCCTTTTTGGCGCTAACTGTTTTCATGATGATTGCTTAAACGGTCACGTAATTTATCACAAGAAATAACGGGTTACATACCCGGAATTTGGGAGCGCGAATCTTACCCAAGCCAATGTCAGAGTGCAAGCCCGTGTTCGGCTAACCACCTCACGTAAGTTATTGATTCTTTGGGTGGTCATCTCAGGGCCTGTGCTCCCGGGCAAGATAATCATGGGACTGCATTTCCTGGAGTCGGGATTCAGTGCGCTGGAACTCAAATCCAAGGCGCTCACCCTGGTACAGATCCACTATCCGCGTGGCTGCGGAGATGATCAGTTTGACATTTCGATCGTAAAACTCATCCACCAAACCGATGAACCTTCGGGCCTGATCCTCTCTATTCTCTGTAAACAAAGGCACTTTACCAATCAGCACGGTCTGGAACAGGCGAGCCAGCTCAATATAGTCGTTCTGACTTCTCGGACCGTCACAAATTGCCTCAAAATCGAACCAGGCAACTCCATCGCCACAGCGTCGGGTCTGAATATCCCTGCCTTCAATTGACAAAACAATCTGCGGCTTCCCGGCATCGGGCGATATGCTGTAGAAGGCTGAATCCAGCCCCTGTTCCGCCGCTGCATCCAGCGGATAATGATAGATTTCCGCAGACTCCAGCGCCCTCAACCGATAATCAACCCCGCTGTCCAAATTGTGTACACGGGTATGGGTTTTGATGAGCTCAATTGCCGGGAGGAATTTTCGCCGCTGCAATCCATTTTCGTACAGGTGATCCGGTTCCACATTTGACGTTGCAACCAGGGTCATGCCCAGACGGAACATCTCCTCAAAGAGTCCTGCCAGCAGCATGGCATCGGTAATATCACTGACAAAAAACTCATCGAAGCAGATGACTTTCGCCTCATCGGAAAACCTCGAAGCAATTTTTTTCAACGGGTCTGGTTCACCCTGAAAGTCACGGAGCTGTCGGTGAACCTCACGCATGAACCGGTGGAAATGCAGCCGCTTCTTCCGGGGTATCTCCAGCTCCTCATAGAAAAGATCCATCAGAAAGGTTTTCCCGCGACCCACTCCCCCCCAGAAGTAGAGACCCCGCACGGTTTTCACTGGCTGTGATTTGCCAAACAACCTCGATAAAAATCCGTTTTTTGGTGGCTCGTCGTCACGACTGAGTTCTTCATGAAGTGACTGAAGCAGTCGCAGTGCCACGATCTGAGCTTCGTCCTCCTGAAACTCACCCCCAGCAACACCGGCCTCATATCGAGCAAGCAGTTCCGTCATGGCTTAATCCTGCAACCAGGGAACCTCTGCATAAGTATGCGCGAGCTCTGCGTAACCTGAAGCGTGATCCTGCAAGGCGCAGGCCGCCGCTAATGGCCAGAACCCTTTGCAAGGTCTGCAACGAAGTAGGGCGCGCTTCAGGCCACGCCCTTCGGGGCTTTCACAGGAAACAACTACCTGTGTCGACACCTCTTGCAAGGTTCTCGACATTCCTACGAGGTGTCTCCTAGATATTCGTTTCCTGTGAAAGCCAGAGCCGTGCATACTTATACAGAGGTTCCCTAACCCTTTACCCGAGCCCGTGCAGCCTCGGCGTGAGCAGATAGACCCTCTTCATCGGCGATGATGGCCGCTGCCCGATTCAGTCGTACTGTGCCCTCAGGGGAACACGCAACGATGGAGCTGCGGGTCTGGAAATCGTAAACCCCCAGCGGTGAAGCAAATCTGGCGGTACCACTGGTCGGCAATACATGGCTCGGCCCTGCTGTATAGTCACCCACCACTTCTGCCGTATCTGCACCAATGAATATGGCACCTGCCCAGCGGACCTTGTCTACGTGTCCACCAGCATCTTCCAAGGCCAGTTGCAGGTGTTCCGGCGCAATCTCATTGGCTACCCGAAAAGCCTCATCGATATCCCCGACCCTGATCAATGCACTCCGGTTCGCTATTGACTGTCGAATAATCTCACGTCTCGGTTCTTTTCCGAGCATCTCCGGTAAGCGAGTGGATACTTTCTCAAGCAACGAATCGCTGGTGGTGATCAGAATCGCCTGTGCCAGTTCATCGTGTTCAGCCTGGGCAAACATATCCTGGATGATCCAGTCTGGATCGACCGTGTCATCCGCGATGATGACGACCTCGGATGGTCCGGCAATCATGTCGATACCCACCTTCCCGAACACCATCTCCTTCGCCGTCGCAACGTAGATATTGCCTGGTCCCACGATCTTGTCGACCCGGGGTACGGTCTCCGTACCATAGGCCATGGCAGCGATAGCCTGAGCACCGCCCACACTGACAACAAGATCTACTTCACACAGGCAGGCAGCAGCCAGCAGGACATTGTTTTCTTCACCCGAGGGCATGGGTACACAAAGTATCAGTTCCTCAACCCCAGCCACCTTCGCTGGTACCGCTGTCATGACAATTGTCGATGGATAAGCGGCCTTCCCCCCGGGCGCATATATACCCACTCTGCTCATCGGCAGGACACGCTGACCGAGCCGGTTACCTAATTCATCTTCGAATTCCCAGTCTTGACCGGTGGCGACAAGCTGCTTCTCATGATACTGGCGAACTCGACTTACCGATTCCCGTAGCGCGTCGGCAACCAGCGGGTCTATGGCGTTTAGCGCCTGCTCCAGCCTGGGTTTTTCGATAATGAACTCCGAGACACTAGCCGCGTCTCGATGATCGAAATGATTGGTTAACTCCAGTAACTTGGCGTCACCCTCTTTCCTGACTTCACTGAGTATTCTTGAGACAGTTTCCTGTACATCCAGACGATCTTCCTCAGGAATACTTAGCAGCTCATCCAGAGCCACATCAAAACCAGGCCCATCGGATCGAATAAGCCTGATCACAGGATGGATTCCAGTGAATCAACTAATGATCGGACCTGTTCATTCTTCGTTTTGTAAGCTGTGGTATTCACAATCAGTCGTGTACTGATTTCCTCAATCAGTTCCACGGCTTCCAGCCCATTGGCTTTAAGCGTATTGCCGGTTTCGACGATGTCGACAATGCGGTGAGCCAGGCCTGTGACCGGTGCCAGCTCCATGGCTCCATAGAGCTTGATAATATCGACCTGGATCCCCCGCTCCGCATAATAGCGTTTCGCGGTATTTGTGAACTTTGTCGCAATTCTAAGCCTGGTAGGCAGTTCACCCTCTTTAACGAGCTTCGCTACCATCAATCGACACCTGCCGAGACCAAGATCAAGTGGTTCGTAAAACCCGTCTCCACCGTGCTCGAGCAGTACATCTTTGCCGGACATTCCAACATCCGCTATACCGTGTTCAACATAGGTCGCCACATCCGTTCCGCGCAAAACCATGATTCGAATGTTGGTATTGTTCGTTTCAAATACGAGCTTCCTGGAGGTCCTGGGGTCGTCAACGGGCTCAATACCTATCCGTGAGAGCAGCGACAGCTCATCATCAAGGATACGTCCCTTGGTCAGTGCAAGAACCAGTTCAGCAGCCATGTCCTACTCCGATGCTATCCTTCGGATATTTGCGCCGAGGTTCGCCAGCTTTTCCTCGACCTGTTCGTAGCCACGATCAATGTGATAGATCCTGTCAACGATGGTGTCTCCATCCGCAACCAGACCGGCGATAACCAGGGATACTGAAGCACGGAGATCGTTAGCCATAACCGGCGCACCCGTTAACCTCGGCACGCCCTCAACAATTGCTGTCGTATTGTTCCCTTCGAGCCGGATTCTGGCTCCCATGCGGTTCATTTCGTGAACGTGCATGAACCGGTTCTCAAAAATCGTCTCTCTTATGGTTGCAGTACCTTCTGCAACAGAGTTCATGGCGATAATCTGCGCCTGCAGGTCAGTCGGAAACGCGGGATAGGGAGCCGTTACCAGGCTCACCGCCTTCGGTCGATTACCTTCCATATCCAAATCAATCGTGTCCTTAGTCAGGGTGATCTTCGCCCCCGCCTCCTTCAACTTACTGATAACAACCTCAAGGTGTTCGGGATTAGCGTCGCGAATCCGAATCTTGCCACCCGATGCTGCAGCTGCAATCAGATAGGTTCCAGTTTCCACCCGATCTGATATCACTCGGTGGGTACAGCCTTTCATGCTTTCGACACCGGTAATGGTGATGGTACCCGTTCCGGCCCCTTCAACTTTCGCACCCATTTTGTTGAGGAAATCTGCCAGATCAACAATTTCCGGTTCCCGGGCGCAATTCTCCATCACTGTTGTGCCATCGGCGAGGGCGGCGGTCATCATGATGTGTTCAGTGCCACCAACCGTGCTGAAATCGAAGTAAACATGACCGCCTTTCAACCTGCCGTTGGTAGTCGCTTTTACGTAACCATCGGTCATTTCGATGTTTGCTCCCAGCGCTTCCAGACCTCTCAAATGCTGATCTACAGGTCTCGGTCCTATGGCACAACCACCGGGCAGAGAGACTTCCGCTTGTCCGTAGTGCGCCAGCAGTGGGCCTAAAACATTAAAGGAGGCGCGCATCGTCTTAACAAGTTCGTAGGGCGCCTTGAAACTCTTGATGGTATTGGCGTGAATCTCGATGTTCATCTTTTCGTCGATAACGACTTCCACACCAAGGGAAGCCAGCAGCTCGATCATCGTCGTGATATCACGCAGGTGCGGGACGTTGCAGATGGTCACCGGCTCGTCCGCCAGAAGTGCCGCCGCAAGCATCTTCAGTGCTGAGTTCTTGGCACCGGATGCCCGTAGTTCTCCATTGAGAACAGCCCCACCTCCTATCAGTAGTCTGTCCATCGCTCTAGTCGCCAGCCTCTTCCGGTGTCTGAGTCACCATCGAAACGGCGTGAATCTCTCCGGATTTGATCTTCTCATCGAGCAGCGCATAAATTATTTGCTGTCGCTTGACGCGATTCAGCCCTTCAAATTCCTCCGAAGCTATCTTCAAACTCAACTTGTTACCTTCGGATGTCAGTTCGAGTCGGCACCCCGGCAGTCTTTCCTGCAGCAGGGATTCGATTGCTTGCTCGTCCATTGGATTCACCATTTATTAAAATACTTTTCCGCAACCTACGGTGCCATTACTCCCGGCGCGGCTTCTGCGAATGTTCGCTTCGACGATAACGACTTTTTTCCTGTGTCGAAAAGGTCGAAATTACTGCCGCGGCGGGTTTTCCGTCCCGCCCAAACCTGCGAGTAAAAAGCGCGACATGTTAGCACGATTAGCTGGAACCCATCCGAGAAATCGATACCGCGGTGCTGGTTCCCTGGTGACCTGTTAACGACTAAGCAAGCACCTCTCAATGTCGCATGAGTTGACTTTAAATCAGCTTTTGTAGACAGGCTTAGTTGAATTCGAGCATCGACAATTCCGCCATCTCAGCCATCTGTGACAATCGGTCCGAGACCGCAGTAAACCTGACGCCGCCACCGGCAGCTCTTGCGCTTCTGGTCAGAAACACCAACAGTGCCAAGGCTTCCGAGCCCTCGAAATCGAGCTCTGACAGATCAATCGTAATCGCGGTATCGAGGGACAATTGCTGTTCCAGGCTGGCTCGCCAACTCATCAGGTTCCCAAGATTGAGATGTCCCGCAACCTTCCAGCAATCGTTGCCGACAAGTTCAACTTTCAACGTCGACTGCCCAATTGTCGATCACCTGGTTGATGTCGCCTTTGTACTTCTGCATATAGGCGTTGAACTGGGAACGGAATTGCAGCCCCATATTGATGCCATTAATAATGACATTTCGTAAGAGCCAGCGGTCGCCATCCAACCCAAGCTGGTAATGCACCGGGTAGATAGCGCCGGACTTAGCGTGGACTTCCAATTGAATTGTAGCCCTGTCAGGCCGTTTCTGTGGCCTTGCTGGTTCCTGGACCACAACTTTCTGATTGTCGAACTCAAGCAGTGCCGTCGCGTATGTTCGAACCAATCCATCACTGAATTTTCGCTTGAAGGACTGCTGCTGCTCAGCGGTCGCCTTCCTGTAGTGTTTCGCCATGACGCGCTTGGAAAAACCGTCAAAATCAATATATGGATCGAGGGCATCCCCCACTTCAGAAAAAAATTGCTCGGGGTCCGACTCATAGATAGGTTGAACTTCAGTCAGCCGAGCCAACAGAATATCGGTTGACCCCTGAACGCTTTCGTAGGCGCTGCCAGGCGCAGCCTCACTACTGGTGGCAATCAGTATCAACATGGCAATTGCTGACAAAACCATCTTGTTAATCTGGATTCTCATTTCCCGATACCTAAAATTTGTTAAGCAGAAACTGACCAATCAGTTCCTCAAGCACAATCGCCGACTGTGTATCAGTAATCTCATCACCTCCTCCAAGATAGTCTTCCTCAGCACCCATGCTGAGCCCAACATACTTGCCACCCAGCAATCCTTCAGTGAGTATTGATGCCGTGGAATCAGTGGTGATGTTATCGACGGAGGCATCGATCTCCATTCGCACCCGCGCATCGTAGTTATCCTTGTTATAGGTGATCGCGGCCACCTGACCTACATGGACACCGGCAATAGACACCTTCGAACGTACAACCAACCCACCTATATTCTCGAAGTTTGCATACAGGCTATAAGTATTTGATTCGCTGTCCACATTGAATCCGCTCATCCTTGTCGCCAGAATTCCCAGCGAAATCAACCCTGCCAGCATGAATGCGCCAACAACGATCTCAATGGTTCTCATCTGCATATGAACTTCCTCCAGGAGCTCTCAACTACCAGTTAAACATTATCATTGTCAGGAAAAAATCCAGCGTCAGTACTGCCACCGACGAGAATACCACCGTCTTCGTTGTTGCAGCGGAAATCCCCTCACTGGTCGGTTCCGAATCATAACCCTCGAAGACGGCAATCCAGGTTATCACCAGCCCAAATACAACCGACTTGATGATGCCTTTCAACACATGTCGAACAAAGTCGACACCATCCTGCATGGTCGCCCAGAAGGCTCCTTCGTAGACACCCAGCCATTCGACACCGATCACAGCCGCTCCCCAGATGCCTACGACACTGAACATTACCGCCAACAGCGGAAGTGTAATAAAACCAGCCCACAGTCTAGGCGACACAACGCGATGCAGGGGGTCAACGCCCATCATCTCCATACTCGACAACTGTTCGGTGGCTTTCATCAGGCCGATCTCCGCAGTAACGGCTGACCCCGCCCTGCCAGCGAAGAGCAGAGCAGACACCACCGGACCGATCTCCATAACCAGCACCAGCGCTACCCCGAGCCCAAGTGCAGATTCCGAACCGTATTTCACCAACTGATTGTAGCCCTGAAGGGCCAGCACAGCTCCGATAGAAAAGCCGGAGAGCACAATGATCACAACCGAAAGTACTCCCAGTTGATATACCTGCCTGATGACAAGTGATGCGGAATCCCGGGTCGGTTTGTGGACGATTGCATGCCACCAGAGCCTGCCCGCTCTGCCCAGGGTGGCAAAAACTTCGAGGCTTGATCTGCCGAGACTTCTGAGACGGGCTAGCATCAGTCGAACCTGAACCAGCCAATTTCCCGATCTTCTGACATCAGCTCTTCTTCAAAGTCAGGTGCCGGATAATGAAATGGAACCGGACCGTCCGGCAACCCATCCATAAACTGACGTACCCGAGGGGACTTGTCTTCCCGGAGAAATCCCGGTTCCCCCTCTCCGATCAGACGACCGTCAGAAATCAGGTAGATGTAATCTGCTATACCGGCAGTTTCTTCAATGTCATGGGAGACGATAATACTTGTTGTCCTGTAAACATCTGCGACCCTTCTGATGAGTTGAACAATGACACCCATCGCAATCGGATCGAGTCCGGTGAAAGGTTCGTCGTACATGATCAATGAAGGATCCAGCGCCATTGCCCGGGCCAGCGCAATACGGCGTTGCATGCCACCCGATAGTTCGGCGGGGTTCAGTGAACTTGCCCCCCTGAGACCTACCGCATGCAACTTGATCAAGACCAGGTCCCTGATCAGGTCATCGGAAAGATCCGTATGGATCCGTAGCGGGAAGGCGACATTTTCAAAAACCGTAAGGTCGGTAAAGAGCGCGCCGCTCTGAAACAGCATGCCCATGTCACGACGCACCGAAAACAATTCCGCCCGGGACATTTGAGATATATCCCTGCCTCGCACGATGACTTTGCCACTATCAGGCGTCAGTTGACCACCGATCAATTTCAGCAATGTTGTCTTGCCAGTACCACTCGGCCCCATAAAGGCAACCGTTTTACCCACTGGCACAGTGACCGACAAACCATCGAAAATGGTTTTCCGACCCCTTCGAAAAACAATGTTCTCGAGCCTGACGAGATCTTCTGGCATCCTAATTCAAACAGCGAAGACGTGTAGAAGGAAGCTACCATCACTCGATTCCAAGGGCCAGCGTGTGATTCAACCAGCTTGCAAATGACAATGAGAAACCCTTTAATACGCGCCTCGGCTCCCACCCTCACCCGCTAATCCTAAATGATCTACTATAGTCTGGCTCTCCTGGTCGGATTCCTTGTCCTCTTCAAGAGCGCAGACCAGTTTGTGATCGGTTCGGTCGCAACCGCACGCAACTATTCGATTTCACCGATGGTTATCGGGCTGACCATCGTGGCTCTGGGAACTTCGGCGCCTGAAATCTTCGTTTCCGCCACATCTTCCCTCCAGGGACAGCCCAATATCGCAGTCGGCAACGCGATCGGATCAAATATTGCCAACATTGGTATGGTGCTCGGGGTTACCGCACTTATCGTGCCCTTGAAATTTCGCGTCGATATTCTTCGCAACGATCTTCCCATTATGGTCTTTGTCACACTCTGCGCCGGCGCCACACTCATTGATCATCACCTTGGCATTTGGGACGGCCTGCTTTTATTTGGCGGACTAATCGTCTTCATGGTGAGACTGGCAATCGAACACAGTAAATCCACGAGCATGGAACTGGCTGCCGAGATAGAGGAACTCAGCGCCATCCCGAACATGAGTAACACGCGGGCTATCGTCACTTTTCTTACGGCGCTGGTTTTCCTGCTGCTAAGCGCAGAGCTATTGGTCTGGGCCGCCTCCAACATTGCTCAGTTGCTGGGTGTCAGCGAATTGCTCATTGGTCTCACTGTTATTGCAGTCGGCACCAGCCTGCCAGAACTTGTGGTATCGATGACCAGCGCCCTAAAAGACCAGACAGATATGGCGATAGGTAATATCGTTGGCTCCAATATCTTCAATATCCTTGCCGTCTTATCCATTCCCTGCGTGCTTTCACCCACGGTGGTTACCAGTGAACTACTCTGGCGCGACTACGCGCTGATGCTTGGTCTAACACTGCTCCTTGTCATATTTGCCCATCAGTCCAAAGAACACGCCAACATCAACCGTTTCAAAGCCCTCATTCTGATCTCTATCTGGCTCGGCTATCTTGTCTTTCTCTATCAGACAGCCGTCATTTCGTGAAGCAAGGCTCCGCAGTATTGCCCGAACGCGCTATATGCGAAACTAGCATTTTTTAGAGGCTGGCCTCTTTGATCAACCGACTTATCGTCATCAGCACCCTGATCCTGGCATCCTCGCTCGCCGTCAACTGGATCCTGGATGACTCCCAGTCACCGGAACTGGAGGCCGCCCAAAATGACCCCGACCTCTATATGCTGAATGCCTCTATCAATCAATTCAGCACAGAGGGCGTACTCACGCATACACTTTCTGCGGCAAGATTCACTCACTTTCCTCTGACCGACCTGACAACACTGAAGTCTCCTCGAATAGAGCTTGGCTCCGAAAATACGGCAAACCCCTGGCGCATAGCCGCCAGTGAAGGCAGGCTGCTCTCAGCTTCGCTTTATCGTGAGGAAATCGTCGAACTGTGGAACAACGTCCTTGCGAACCAGTCCAGCGATAGTCGTGAATTTGTCCAGATTCAGACAAACAGCCTCACAGTCTACCCGGAAAGGGAATACGCAGAGACTGACGAGAAGGTATATATCGACAATCAAACAGGTCGAACCACTGCTGCCGGGATGAAGGCATTCCTTGATACCGGCAAATTTCAATTCTTTTCAGACGGGGAGGAACGGGTCATCACCATTTTCCTGCCCGAGGCGTGAAATAGGCTAGAATCCTGATATGAGTAACCCCATCAACGCCACGATTCTTAGCCTGGTTCTAGCGAGTTCATTGCCGACTCTAGCCCTTGAGTCAGACAGCGATCAACCGATTAAAATCCAGGCAGACGCCGCAATGGTCGATGAGGGTCAGGGCACATCGATCTATCGCGGTAATGTCATCATTGTCCAGGGCACGCTTCAGGTCACTGCGGATGAGGTGGAAATCTACACAGCCGACAGTGAAGTTATTCAAATCATTGCAAAAGCTGAAAGCAACTCAAACAAACTCGCCCATTACGAGCAACAGACCAACGAAGAAAAAGACATGGTCACAGCGGAGGCGAAAAAAATCACCTATCTGGTGCAGGAAAAACGTCTGCACCTTTCAGGTAAGGCACGACTGCTGCAGGAGCGTGACGAATTCGTCGGAGAGCTGCTCTACTACGATTTGGGTCGCGGCATCGTCAATCTCAACTCCGGGGGTGGTTCAGAGCGCATTAACATGACCATCAACCCCAAGAAAGATAAATGACACAACTCACAGCAGAAAACCTCGCAAAAAGTTACCGAGGACACGAGGTTGTTCGCGACGTCTCGCTAAAAGTAACCAGTGGCGAGGTTGTCGGTCTACTCGGGCCTAATGGTGCAGGCAAGACAACTTGCTTCTATATGATCGTCGGCTCTATCCCTCATGACCGTGGCCGAGTCTGTATAGACAATGCAGAAATCACCGGACTGCCCGTTCACGAACGCGCGCGAAAAGGTATCGGCTATCTGCCACAGGAAGCTTCCGTCTTCCGCAAGCTCTCAGTACGCGAGAACCTCCTGGCGATTCTGGAAACCCGAACTGACCTTAGCCGTGATGAACAACAGGTCACTGCAGACCAACTCATGGAGGACTTTCGAATAGCACATCTCCAGGACAATATCGGGATTTCGCTTTCCGGAGGAGAAAGGAGAAGGGTCGAGATTGCCAGGGCACTTGCCACCAACCCCGTATTCATTTTGCTTGATGAACCATTTGCCGGTGTGGATCCAATTTCCGTCAACGACATCAAGGAAATCGTCAGGCACCTCACGGATCGGGGCATCGGTGTTCTGATTACCGATCACAACGTCAGAGAAACCCTGGATATCTGCGACAAGGCATATATTGTCAACGATGGTCAGATTATTGCCGAAGGTGACGCAGCAAGAATTCTGGCCGATGAACAGGTTAAGAATGTGTATCTGGGGCAAAACTTCCGAATGTAGCGATGGCACTAAAACCCTCAATTTCACTAAAACTCGGGCAGCAATTGCGTATGACCCCGCAATTGCAGCAGGCTATTCGGTTGTTGCAGCTATCCACTGTCGACCTGGAACTGGAGATCCAGGAAGCCCTCGACTCCAATATCATGCTCGAGGAGCTCGACCCGGAGCAGGATGAGGTACCTAGCGAAGAGACCTCTCTGGATTCCCCGGAAGAAACTATCGATCAAACAACGACCGAGGACACCCCTGCTGAAGGCTCGGAAGGCTCGGAAGGCACCCAAAGTACAGATGAAGCAGAGGAACCTCCCGTCGTCGACCCGGAACTGGACGGTGAAGTAGTCCCGGATACCAGCACAGAAGTATCCGCTGAATCCATGGCCGATGACCTGCCTGTGGATACCTCCTGGGACGACGTCTATGAAGACAACTTCATGGGCTCTTCCGGTGAAGCACCACCGGGTGACAATTTTCTGGAAACCAGAAACTCTGAATCAGTCACGATTCAGAGCCATCTACTGGAGCAGATTAATCTTCTGCACCTGACTGAATCCGATGAATACATCGCCATGTCAATTATCGATGGCCTCGATGAAGAAGGCATGCTGCAAATTCCCCTTGAGGACATCTGTGAATCCGCATCGGATACCTGGGAACTCGAGATTGATGAAGTGGAGGCGGTGCTTCACCTGATTCAGCATCTCGATCCGGTCGGTGTGGCAAGTCGATCTCTGCAGGAGTGTCTGGGTATTCAACTCAGGCAGCTACCACCCGAAACACCGTATCTCGATGCGGCGACCCAGATCGCAGACAACTATCTCAACCTGCTGGCATCCAGGGACTATGGGCAACTTTCCAGAAAACTTCGCCTTCGAGAAAATCAGCTAAAAGAGACCATCACTCTTATCCAGACCCTGAACCCGAAACCAGGTGGCGCGATCAGCAACAACACGGCTGACTACATCGAACCGGATGTTCTTGTGTCAAAGCAGAATGGGGCCTGGACTGTGGAGTTGAATCCTAAATCTGCACCCCGAATTCGAGTGAATCCAGAATATGTTGCTCTAATCCATCGTGGTGACACCGGCGACGACGCGACTAATTTGAAAAACCACCTGCAGGAGGCCAAGTGGTTTATCAAGAGCCTGCAGCAGCGGAACGATACTTTGCTCCGCGTCTCTACAAAGATTGTTGAGTATCAGCGAGGCTTCTTCGAATACGGCGATCAGGCAATGAAGCCACTCGTTTTGCACAACATCGCTGAAGCAGTCGACCTGCATGAATCGACCATCAGTCGAGTGACCACCCAGAAATACATGCTGACTCCGGCAGGAATTTTCGAACTTAAGTACTTTTTCTCCAGTCATGTCTCTACCGCGAGTGGTGGAGAGGTGTCGTCGACAGCCATCCGCGCACTGATAAAAAAGCTGGTTTCTGAGGAAAACCCCAAGAAACCTCTCAGTGACAGCAAGATCGCCAAACTACTTCAGGAGCAGAATATCAACGTTGCCCGAAGGACCATTGCCAAGTACCGTGAACTGCTGCAAATCCCTCCCTCCAATGAACGTAAGCAGTTGATTTAAAAAGAACAATCCAGTCGAACTAATTGCCTTGATCAAGGTCAAAATATTTAGCACCTAGAGTGCTATAGTTCATAAAGAGGTCTGATTGCGACCTCAGTTTAGTCAAATAATACGGAGATGTTTATGCAACTCAATGTCAGTGGCCACCATGTTGAAGTAACCGATTCCCTCAGAAACTACGTGTCAAGCAAACTGGAAAGACTGGAGCGGCACTTTGATCGAATCACAAACATGAACGTCATACTCTCAGTTGAGAAGCAACGGCAGAGAGCAGAATCCACTATCCACGTTTCAGGCGGTGAAATATACGCCCACGCAGAACACGATGATTTATACGCGGCAATTGACATGCTCGCCGATAAGCTCGACCGCCAGCTCATCAAGAAAAAAGAGAAAAACAAAGATAGAAAGCACCGTACTGCGGTCAGATAACCTGGAAGGCGGGTCTCAACGACCCGCCTTCTCTTTCACCCATTCATCCCAGGGTAAAACAATCCTCACTATCAATAAGCTCCGCACCAATAATTAGAAACCCTGGGCTATAATACGGCTATCACAAACCGACGGTCGTAACCCGATGGACATCGAATCGATTCTGAACCCAGAAAGGGTATTCGGTTCGCTGCAGGCAAGCAGCAAGAAACGTGCTATTGAATTGGCTGCGGATAAGATCGCCGCGTCGCTACCGGAAGCGGATACCGGCACCATTTACCGAAATCTGATCGAACGGGAAAAGCTCGGCACCACGGCTATCGGCCATGGCGTCGCTATTCCTCATTGCCGACTAGCTGAAAGCGAGACGATCACCGGAGGTCTGTTTGTATTCGAAGAGCCAATCGACTTCTCCGCACACGACGACCAGCCAGTTAACATCATGTTTATTCTCCTGGTGCCCGAGAACGAGACCACAGAGCATCTGAAAGCTCTGGCGATGCTTGCCAAAGCATTCAGCCAGGAGTCCTACCGAAAAGCGTTGATTGAAGCCGGCGACGATCAGGACCTGTTCGCACGCGCTATCGACCAGGGTGGCTCGAGCGAAGCAAAGTCTGCCACAAGCCAATGATCTCACTGGTTGTTGTCAGCGGCAGATCGGGCTCCGGCAAGAGCACCGCCTTGAATGTCCTGGAAGACATGGGCTACTACTGCATCGATAATCTGCCCGTTACCCTGCTATCACCGCTGATTGACCGACTGGCAGACGATGAGACCATCGATCGGGCAGCCGTCAGTATCGATGCTCGAAATATTGCAGACGATCTAAATTTGTTCCCCGATGTCATCACTGAATTCGATTCAAGTGTCGTCAAGACCACGATCATTTACCTTGACGCTGCCAGCCCGGCACTGGTGAAGAGATTCAGTGAAACTCGACGCAAACATCCTCTCAGCAATCAGGAGCGTGATCTGAGGGAAGCGCTCGAACTCGAAAGACGTCTTCTTGATCCAATATCGGATCTGGCAGCCCTGTCTATCGATACAACCGAACTAACCATTCACGAACTCCGCGATGAGATAAGGACACGGGTTGCAAAGGACACTCATGAGTTTGCCTTACTGATCCAGTCCTTTGCCTACAAACGTGGTGTACCGGTGGACGCAGATCTTGTATTCGATGTCAGGTGTTTACCAAACCCGCACTGGGAACCTGAATTAAAACCACTGACAGGACTCGATGAGCCTGTTCAGGCGTTCCTCGATCGTCAGCACGACTTCGCGGAAATGTATCAGGATCTCTCGGCATTTCTCGACCAGTGGCTGCCAAAATTCGAATCCAACAATCGCAGCTATCTTACCGTAGCGATCGGATGTACTGGCGGGCAGCATCGCTCTGTTTATATGTGTCAGAAAATATATGATCACTACAGTAGCCGATTCACCAACGTGCAGGTTCGCCATCGCGAACTGCATGACCGTAACCCCGTCTAAGGAAAGCTGTCGTGATCACCCAACAGCTCAGAATTATCAACAATCTGGGTCTTCACGCACGGGCCGCTTCAGTTTTTGTAAAAACTGCAAGCGCATTTGTCTCAAAGATCAATGTGGAGAACGAATACGGCGATGCAGATGGGAAGAACATCATGTCCATGATGATGCTGCAGGCGGCATGTGGCAGCGAGGTTAAAGTAACGACCGATGGTGAAGATGAAGCCGAAGCCATGAAAGCTATCACCCAACTTATCAACGATCGATTCGGCGAATCTGACTAGCATGGAAACTGAAGAAGACAACAAATCGTCACCATTCTCCGAACTAGGCGAGCTGGTACAGGCAGGAACCTATCCTGATATTCAACGCCTGATGAACGAACTCAAGCCCGAGGACCTGGCCGATGTACTGGAATCGTCACCTCCGACACAGAGAACGGTACTGTGGAACCTCTGCGATGAAGAACAGCAAAGTGAGATACTTCAACATATCGACGAAGATCTGGCGCCCTCGCTTCTCGGAGACAAATCCGTAGAAGAGATCGCACAGGTTCTGGAAAATATTCACGACGACGATATCACCGATATCCTCCAACAGCTGCCTGCAACGCTGACACGACAGGTTCTACAGGCCATGGATGACCAGGACAGAAACAGGGTCGAGAATCTTCTGTCCTACCCTGAAGACACCGCTGCAGGTCTCATGGACACAGATACAATCAGCGTCCGCGCCCAGGTCACCATCGATGTTGTTCTCCGATACCTGAGGCGCCACCCAGAACTGCCACCTACGACAGACAAGATTTTCGTCGTTAATACGAACGACGAATTCGCTGGCCAGATTACACTGACAACGTTGCTGGTGTCAGATCCTTCACTTACAGTCAGCGAATTGATGATCACAGAAGAGGAAACCATCCCGGCGGACATGTCCGCACATGACGTTGCGGCGATTTTTGAACGATATGATCTCGTTTCCGCACCGGTTCTTGACGACAACAACAGGTTGCTTGGAAGAATCACTATCGACGATGTCGTCGATGTCATCATCGAAGAAGCGGACCATTCGATCCTGGGTATGGCAGGCCTGACAGAAACAGAGGACCAGTTTGCACCGATTCTGCAAACCGCCAGAAGTCGTGCAGTCTGGCTGGGAGCCAACCTCATCACTGCATTTATCGCTGCCTCTGTTATCGACATCTTCAAGGAGACGATTGAAAAGGTCGTCGCCCTGGCCGTACTCATGCCAATCGTCGCAAGTATGGGCGGTGTTGCCGGAAGTCAGACACTAACGCTGGTTATTCGCAATATGGCACAGAGCGAACTGTTTGAATCTAACCTCGCCTGGCTGACACGCAGAGAAGTTGCTGTCGGGACCATCAATGGGTGCCTCTGGGCGCTGGTTGTAGCCGCCGCAGCCTCGGTCTTTTTTCAGGACTATCACCTCGGTCTCATCATTGCGGCAGCACTCGTTATTAATCTGGTGGTTGCCGCACTAGCAGGCGCCCTGTTGCCGAGCTTTCTCAGGTCAATCGGTATTGATCCCGCGATCGCCGGTACTGTTGTCCTCACAACCATTACCGATGTCGTCGGCTTTCTATCATTCCTCGGACTGGCAACCTGGTTTTACGCATGACCGAAGATCCGGAATTTCAGGAGAAACCCAGCAAAACTCAGCGCAAGCGTGACATGGATGCGTTGAAACAGTTGTCTGCAAGACTGACCGATCTCAGCGCCGATCAGTTGTCGAAGATTGACGATCCGGCGATCAGGGATGCCGTTACTGCGGCTAAAAAGATCACCAAGGGCAATGCAAGAAAGCGGCAGGTGCAGTACATCGCCAAACTGCTATCCAAGACGAATGTCGAACCCATTCAGACAATTATCGATGCCCTGGATGCGAGCAGCGTGGCCTATGTTCAGAAGTTTCATCAGCTAGAGACCTGGCGTGAGAGGCTGTTAGACGGAGATAACACAGCGCTTGATGAGATTTTCTCAGATCACCCCCAGTGCGACCGACAGCACTTGCGTCAGCTATTGCGAAATGCGGTCGCAGAACGAGAACGCGGCGATGATCACATCTACTTCAGGAAGCTGTTTCAGTTCTTGAAGAATCTGGGCGACTAGCAGATATCAGGCTTAAGCCGAGTATCTGCCACGGCAGCAATTGCGATTTTGTGCTATTAAACACAAAATCGTCGCTGCAAGAGCGATCACTCTCCTGAAGTTAGGGAAGGACTCGACCATGAAACCCAGTTCTATCCAGGCATTAACCGCGGTATGTGATGAGATCGCGCTCGTGGTACGCAACAGCGAAGCTGATCATCAGGGGGCATTGACGCAGATCGGCCCGTTGCTCGAATGGATATTCCTGAACGAACAGGGGGAAATCGAACCTGACCAGGTCGTCGGACTAAGGGACGCTCCCAATCAGGAGGCAGCGACGGTTCATCTTGAAACAAGTCAGATGACCCAATACCTGCGTAAACATTTCGATGACCAAAACGCCGAATCGACTAGCATCAGCCAGATCGTCGGTGGTTTTTCCCGGCGCACGACCCGCGTATCGTGCCGCTATTTAGGGGACAACCATGAACTGGTTTTGCGCCAGGCAGCAGGTGTGAAAGCTGACCCGGTACTGGAAAGTGAATATTCTGTTGTCTGCCATGCATGGAACGAAAGCCTCACCGCACCTGAACCACTCTGGATAGAAACTTCAGAGAACCTGTTGGGTGGTCCCTTTTTTGTCACTCGTTGGGCCAACGGATTGAACCCCGGCGATGTATTCGGTGCACAGAAAGC
>JABHYO010000120.1 GCA_018656865.1 Gammaproteobacteria bacterium
AACAGGAGTTAACGAGCAGATGTTCGATGTTGTTTTTCATTCCCGTGAAATAGTTATCGACACAAAGCACTTCGTGACCATCTGCCAGCAGACGGTCGCAGAGGTGTGATCCAAGAAAACCGGCACCACCAGTGACAAGGATTCTTTTTTGCAAGTGACGGGACATCAAGACCCCCAAAACGACAGCGTAATAATACAGGTTTGGATTTGCTGGGCGAAATTTGGCTTTGGGCGCTTCACAGTGTTCCAGGACCTTTCGCCCAGATTTTCGGCCTCTGCTCCTGATCTGAACTTCTAGCTTTCTTAGAGGATTTTGAGGATGGCAGCATTCACTTGCATAAGTGAAGAGACCACAATCATTCTACAAGTAGTAAGTCAGAAAGGAATTTTTGAGCTGTGTTGCACAAACAGCATTACACTGTGTCTGGTACCCATAAAAAATCCGCATGTCGGTATTCATCAATACTGCCAACCTCCTTATCAGAAGCGGCATTGAAACATCGATATTGATATCGATTCTTCATTACCTCCCAGACTCGCTCCCGACCTAGATCGGAGCATTCTATAAAAATCACGGGTCTGCACCTACCAATGGTGTGCTGAAATCCTGTAATCACCTCGCCGTCTGCTCCTTCGACATCGATTTTTACGAAATTCGGTTCCAGTGCTCGCATAGAGCAGAAGGTGTCCAAAGATATTGTCTTGACTGTTATTTCAATCACATCAGGGTCGACCTTGTGCCAATTGATGCTCGCCATCGGGTGCCCTTCACCACCTTCAGGTATTCGGATACAACGGTTACCCTCATCCGACGAAACAGCTTTTTGAATGACTTCTACATTTGAAATATGATTGGCCTGTAAATTTCGAAGCAGAATAGCTGCGGTAAAGGGAACTGGTTCAAGCGCAATTACCGATCCTTGCGAACCCACAAGTTGAGACATGTAAAGAGTAAAAAAACCCCAGTTGGCGCCGACATCGAATACAACATCGCCCGGTTTCAGATAGCGTCGAAGAGCACGTTGAAGATATGGCTCTCTGCGCGTACTTAGGAGATCACCTAGATTGCTGAGGGGATCAATAGAAAATCTCATGCCTCGAAGCGGGCCCGTCAAAATCGGCAGCTGTCCTTTTCTTCCGAGGATTCCAGCAAGTATCTTTTTGATTACTCGACTCACAGGAGTTGCTCATCGTCCTTAGGTTTATGGGTTGGCCTCCAGCATTGGCACCAATCACCACACGACCACCGTCAACCGAACCTCAGACAGAGATCTGGTCGGGACGAGAGGATTTGAACCTCTGACCACCACACCCCCAGTGTGGTGCGCTACCAGACTGCGCTACGCCCCGCGAAGTGCCGCATTGTACATTAATGTTAGCTGGGGAACAGGTATTAGCGGTTTGCCTTAGATCTTGTTCCAAACACATAACTTCACCACAAATCGCTGACCCCGCCCTTTCGATCGAGGCGAAAAAATCTTGGTATCCTCTGCAAGTATAAGAACGTGGCGCTTCAGGTATGAGATCTCTCCACTTCGCAGCCTTTGGCTGCTTCGGTCAAGATGACTTTTTATGAAGCTCAAAGGTTGACGGGTGCGGTTGGGAGACCCCTCGGCTTCGCTCGGGGTGACGGTATAGAAAGTTCAGGATGACCAAGGTGTTGTCATGCTGAGCAGTAACTAGGACTTGAGGACTTCAAGAACCTCTTCCAGCTCTGAAATCATTTGATGAATGAGCTGCTTGTACTGGGTGCTGTCTTCTTTTTGGTCTTCGCCGGAGAGACGCTGGCGCGCACCACCGATGGTAAACCCTTGATCGTAAAGGAGTGATCGGATCTGACGGATCATCAGCACATCCTGGCGCTGATAGTAACGGCGATTACCGCGACGTTTGACGGGTTTTAGCTGCGGGAATTCCTGTTCCCAGTATCGCAGAACATGAGGTTTAACCGCACAAAGACCGCTCACCTCACCAATAGTGAAATATCGCTTTCCAGGGATAGGTGGGAGTTCAGCGTTATGATCGGGGTCCAGCATACGCTTCTACTCTGGCTTTAAGTTTTTGCCCCGGGCGAAATGTCACCACACGACGAGCAGTTATTGGAATTTCTTCACCTGTTTTCGGGTTTCGACCCGGTCTCTGACTTTTGTCCCTGAGATCGAAATTACCAAATCCAGACAGCTTAACCTGCTCGTTGCATTCAAGAGACGAACGGACTTCTTCAAAGAAGAGTTCCACGACTTCTTTCGCTTCGCGCTTGTTTAAACCAAGCTCTTCGAACAGCTTTTCAGCCATTTCCGCTTTGGTTAAAGCCCCCATTTTTCAATTCCTCAAGCTGGCTTCTAACTGCGCTTCGAGAGAAGACACAATCTTGTCCACTGAATTGTTGATCTCGTCATCCGTAAGAGTGCGGGAAGCGTGTCGGAAGGTCAAGCCCAAAGCAAGACTTTTTCTATTAGGATCAATACCTTTGCCCTGATATACGTCAAACAACTTTAGGTTTTGAAAGGTGTCATCTGAGGCTGACTGAATACATTGGCGAATCTCATGGGAAGTCACTTCCCTATCCACGATCACCGCAATATCCCGCCGAACCTCGGGGAAACGAGACATAGGGGTACTCTGCGCAAGCCTTTTCGTGATAATAGACTCGATTTTTATCTCGAAAAGGAATATCGGATAACGAATATCCAGCGATTGTTGGATTCTCGGGTCCAGCAGCCCGACATGACCTATGGTTTCACCGTCTTTTTCTATGGTGGCGGTCTGACCCGGATGCAGTGCGGCGTGCGAGCCAGCTACGAAGCTGAATCTGTCGGCTTCGCCGGTGAGCGCGATGACACTCTCAACATCACCTTTAATATCATAAAAATCAATGACTTCTGATGTGTTCGCCCAGTTTTCCTGTTCCCGGCGGCCACAGACCACACCGGCAATTTTTCTGACCTGACTGATATCATCGAACTTCAGCCCTGCCTGATTCGGAGGCTGGCTGAAACAGAGCCCGGTTTCGAACAATCTGACCCGATCTTGTTGACGGTTTATGTTATATATCAATGACTTAAGAAGCCCCGTCCAGATGGTCGTACGCATCACGGACATGTCCGATGAGAGGGGATTAGCCAGTTCAATCGGCTCCTGCCCGGGGTCCAGTTGTGCCTGCAGCTCCGTATCGACAAAACTGTAGGTAATTGCCTCGAAATAGCCCCGAGAGACAAGTTGATCGCGGATTCTGTTGAGGGACAGGTCCGATTCGGCACGCGGCGCCATCGAAAGGCTCGTATGTGGCGTTCTGACAGGTAAGTTGTTGTAACCATAGACCCGGCTGATCTCCTCAATCAGATCAGCCTCAATGGCTATGTCGAAGCGATGTGAGGGAGCACTTACTTCCCAGGTATGTTCCATGACTTCAGATTCTTCGCTTTCCATGTCCATTTCCATGGCATGAAAGCCAAGTCGGTTGAGAATCTCATCAACCGTTTCATTGGCTATTTCAACACCCAGCACCCTGGCAATACGGGATGCACGCAATTCAACGCTCTTCTCAGTTGGCAGATTGTGGCTGTCGACGGTTTCAATAGTGGGACCGGGTCTACCGCCTGCAACTTCCATCAGCAGTTCCGTCGCTCTTTCGACCGCACGGACCTGCCCCTGCCAATCAACACCACGCTCGAAACGGTGTGCTGCATCGGTGCTCATTCCATATGAGCGCGCACGACCGGCAATGGCGGTTGGAGCAAAGAAGGCAGCCTCAAGAAAAACATCTGTCGTTTCCGCTGTGACCGAAGTGCTGAGCCCACCCATGACACCGGCAAGACCAATCGGCCCGGAATCATCAGTAATCAGCAAGGTGTCCGCATGTGTTTCGACCTCTGAGTCATCTAGCAAAGTCACCTTCTCACCGACCTCGGACTGTCTGACGACAATCTTGCCTTTGAGTTTGGCGTGATCGTAGGCATGCAGAGGCTGACCCAGTTCCAGCATGACAAAATTAGTAATGTCGACTACCGGATCGATAGATCTCAATTCCGCCCGGCGCAGTTTCTCTTTCATCCATAGAGGTGTCTCCGCAGACACATCGACATCTCTGATCACACGGCCGACGAATCGCGGACATGCTTCACCCGAAGCCAGTTCAACAGGGAAGCTATCATCAATTAGTGACGGAATTTCAGGCACCGAATAACTATGTACGTCCAGCGAATTGATCAGCCCTGTTTCACGACCGAGGCCAATCATAGACAGGCAGTCGCTACGGTTTGGCGTTAGATCCAGATCGATAGTGACGTCGTTCAACTCCAGATAGTCACGAATGTCTTCGCCAACAGGTGCATCAAGGGGCAGTTCCATCAAGCCTTCGTGATGGTCGCTAATACCTATTTCTCGTTCGCTGCAAAGCATGCCATTCGACTCGACACCACGCAGTTTAGCCTTCTTGATTTTGAGTTCGGGTAGAACGGCACCGACCTGGGCAAACGGCACCTTGATACCAGCTCTGGCGTTGGGCGCCCCGCAGACAACCTGAAGTTCTTCGATCCCGCTATTCACCGTACAGATGACAAGCTTGTCAGCATCAGGGTGAGGTTTAACATCGAGAATTTCACCGACAATGATGTCTGTGAATTCGGCGGCCACAGGCTCAAAGCCATCGACCTCGAGTCCGGCCATGGTGAGCTGATCGACCAGTTCCTGAGTGGAAAGGTCCGGGTTAACGAATTCTCTGAGCCAGGCTTCTGAAAATTTCATCTTCTTACCTCTTCGTCCTGAAGTCGGAGACTAAAGAATTGTTTCGAGATCCTTCGGGTCGTGCGCGACCCCGGCCGCCTCACGATGACCTAATTTACCTGTCATTCTGAACGGAGTGAAGAATCTCAACGAGATCCTTCGGGTCGCCTCAGCGATGACTTAATTTACCTGTCATTCTGAACGGAGTGAAGAATCTCGACGAGATCCTTCGGTTCACCTCAGCATGACTATCTAAACTGTCGCAAAAACCTCAAATCATTATCGAGATAGTGCCGCAAATCATCGACACCGTAGCGAAGCATCGCCAAACGATCCGGCCCCATGCCGAAGGCAAAACCGGTGTACTCCTCTGAATCTATCCCGGAATATTCCAGCACCCTCGGGTGAACCATGCCGGCACCCATCACTTCAAGCCAGCCGGTCTGACCACAGACACGACAACCCTCCCCAAGGCAGTGCACACACTGCACGTCGACTTCTGCCGACGGTTCCGTAAAGGGGAAGTAGGAAGGTCTGAACCTGACCTCGAGATCCTCTTTTTCGAAGAAGACTCGGAGGAACTCGACAACTGTCCCTTTCAAATCGGCGAAACTGATATCACGATCAACGACCAGACCTTCCACCTGGTGAAACATGGGTAGGTGCGAAGGATCTGGCGGGTCGACCCGGTAAACCCGGCCCGGGCAGATTATGCGAATTGGTGGCTTTTGAGTTTCCATTACCCGAACCTGCACCGGCGAAGTATGGGTTCGGAGCAGTATCTCTGGATTGAAATAGAAGGTATCGTGCATCGCCCTCGCAGGGTGATGCGCTGGCAGGTTGAGCGCCTCGAAATTGTGGTAGTCGTCCTCTATTTCCGGACCTTCGACCACATCGTAGCCAACACTTTCGAAGAAATCCTCCATACGACGCAGTACCTGGGTAACCGGGTGTAATGCTCCAATATCGGCACTACGGCCAGGCAAGGTCACGTCGATACTCTCAGACTCAAGCTGACTACTGATGGCAGCGGCTTCCAGGTCAGTTTTGCGATCGGCAATCGCCTCCTGGAGTGCTTCCTTGGCTTTGTTAATCTCAGCGCCTGCAGCGGGCCTGTCTTCTGCCGGTAGTTTGCCAAGTCCTTTTAACAACCCCGTAAGCTCGCCCTTTTTGCCGAGATAGCGGACTCTGACTTCGTCCAGGGCGGCTGTATCTGCCGCGGCAGCAACAGCTTCCAGGGCTGAGTTCTTAATTTCTTCTAGACTGGTCATACTGATTTACCAGATCCTTCGCTTTGCTCAGGATGACTGCCAATCGAATGTTATCCTGAACTGCAGGGCTCTCGCCCGACTGAAGAATCTCATGACGAGATCCATCGCTTCGCTCAGGATGACTCTAGGCAGCAAGCGCTTCCTTGGCTTTTTCTGCCAATGCAGCAAAAGCTTCTTTCTCATGAACTGCCAGATCTGCCAATACCCGACGATCGATCTCGATATTCTGTTTGTTCAGACCATCGATCATTCGACTGTAGGACAACCCGCACTCTCTGGCCGCAGCATTGATGCGCTGAATCCACAGGGAACGGAACATGCGTTTGCGGACCTTACGATCACGATAGGCATATTGACCGGCTTTGGTAACCGCCTGTTTGGCTACACGGTAAATACGCGAACGCGCACCGTAATATCCTTTAGCGGACTTGAGAACCTTTTTGTGTCGGCGGTTAGCAACGACACCTCGTTTTACTCTGGGCATTTTTCACTTCCTAACGAATTTGGTTGGTAACTTAGAGAGCACACCTCTCGCAATTTCCGTTTTGTGATCAATATCACAAATCGAAATTTGCTGTCGGTCTCATTAATCGCCCAAGAGGCGTTTAATGAGTGGAACATCAGATGGTGCAACATCTTTCATGTTGCGCAGGTGACGCTTACGCTTTGTGCTTTTCTTCGTCAGGATGTGACTCCTGAATGACTGGCGGTGCTTATAACCTTTGGCGGTTTTTCGGAACCGCTTGGCTGCACCACTACTGGTTTTCATCTTGGGCATTTTCATACTCCGCTATTTTGATACGTTTAAGGTCAACCATTGCAAACCAACAACAGGACCAATTCATTCAACAAAAAAATGGGTCAGAGTAAAGTGCCAGAGTAAGCGCTCTGGCACTTTACTCTGACCCCGGTCTTCACCCTTCCGCCGACTGTTCCTCGCCGGAAGCGGTTCCCTTCTTTTTGCTGTTTGGGGCTAACACCATAGTCAGTTGTCTGCCTTCCATTTTTGGAAACATCTCAACTGCGCCTATCTCGGCAAGATCGTTTTCGATCCGCTTCAACAGTTCCATTCCCAGCTCCTGGTGTGCCATTTCGCGACCTCTAAACCTTAAGGTCACTTTGGCTTTATCCCCGTCATTAAGGAAACGTGTCAGGTTGCGTAGTTTGACCTGATAATCTCCTTCATCTGTTCCTGGGCGAAACTTCATTTCCTTTACATGCATGCGGCGCTGTTTCTTCTTCGCCGCTGCCTTATCTTTCTTAGCCTCGAATACATGCTTTCCGTAATCTAATATCTTACAAACTACTGGGTCAGCCTGAGGTGCAATTTCTACAAGATCGAGTTTCGCGTCCTGTGCTGCCTGCCGCGCCTTGGCAATTGGTACAACACCAATCTGCTCTCCGTCTGCGCCAATCAATCGTACCTGCGGTACGTCAATTTCCTCGTTAATTCGTGACTTCTTCGAACTTTCTTTGATAAACAAATCTCCGTCTAATCGGGTAAGGACGCGGATTATAGCAAAATCAAAGCTTTCATCCAGTCCGGCCTTTCTTTTCTATACTACCTGTCAGGAGCTCCGAAAACTCGTCAACCGACATCACACCCAAATCATCGCCGTTTCGAGCGCGAACGGCGATCTGACCATTTTCGACTTCCCGGTCCCCCACCACTAGCAGGTAGGGCACTTTCTGCATGGTGTGCTCCCGAATCTTAAAGCCAATTTTCTCGTTTCGGAGATCCGATTCAACCCTAAAACCCTTTGAATTCAATGTGTTAATAGCATCCAGGCAATAATCTGCCTGACTGTCAGTGATATTCATAACAACGGCCTGTACCGGCGCCAGCCAGGGTGGCATTTCACCCGCGAATTGCTCGGTTAGAATGCCGATAAAACGTTCAAAGGAACCCAACATCGCCCGATGCAGCATGACTGGCTCCTGACGGGAGCCGTCTTCAGCTACATATTGAGCGTCAAGACGACCCGGCATGGAAAAATCCACCTGCATGGTGCCGCACTGCCAAACCCGCCCGAGGCAGTCTTTCAGGGAAAATTCGATCTTTGGACCATAGAAGGCACCTTCACCAGGCAGAATCTCGTATTCCAACCCTTTTGCGTCAAGTGCCTGCGCCAGAGTCGCCTCCGACTTGTCCCAGACTTCATCGCTGCCAACCCGCTGTTCGGGCCGGGTGGATAATTTGATGATGATCTCATCGAAGCCGAAGTCGCGATAAACCTCCTTCAGTATGTCAATAAAGGTGATGACCTCACTATGGATCTGCTCTTCCGCGCAGAAGATATGGGCATCGTCCTGAACAAAGGCGCGCACCCGCATCGTGCCCTGCAAGGTGCCGGAAGGTTCGTTCCTGTGACAGGAACCAAATTCCGCCAGCCTGAGAGGCAGCTCTCGATAGCTTTTCAGCCCCTGATTGTAGACCTGCACATGGCAGGGGCAGTTCATGGGTTTGATGGCATAAAGCCGGTTATCGGTATTGACGGAAAACATGTCGTCACCGAACTTGTCTGCATGGCCGGATGCTTCCCAGAGAGACATGTCGACCAGTTGCGGCGTTTTAATTTCGAGGTAGCCATTGGCATTCTGTACTTCGCGGATGTATTGCTCAATGATCTGCCAGATCTGCCAGCCTTTCGGGTGCCAGAACACCATACCCGGCGCTTCTTCCTGGGTATGGAAGAGATCGAGGCGCTTGCCCAGTTTACGATGATCGCGTTTCTCCGCCTCTTCCAATCGATGCAGATACGCCTTGAGTGCTTTCTTGTCTGCCCAGGCTGTACCGTAGATTCGCTGCAACATGTCATTGCGGGAATCACCGCGCCAATAAGCACCAGCCACCTTGGTCAGTTTGAAAGAGCCACTTTTACCGGTACTCGGGATGTGCGGACCACGGCAGAGATCGAGGAAGTCACCCTGTTTATAGAATGAGAGATCTTCTTCGCTTGGTATGCTTTCGAGGAGCTCGACCTTGTATTTTTCTCCCATACCTTCGAACAAAGCCACCGCATCGGCTCTCGACATGAGGGAGCGCTCGACAGCGAGGTCCGCTTTGGCGATCTCGGCCATCTTTTTCTCGATAGCTTCGAGGTCTTCCGGCGTAAATGGTCGTTCGTAGGCGAAGTCGTAGTAGAAGCCATCTTCCACTACAGGACCAATTGTGACCTGGGCGGTTGGAAACAGCTGTTGCACCGCCTGCGCCATAAGGTGTGCACAGGAATGTCGGATAACCTCAAGACCGTCATCGTCACGGCCGGTGATGATGGCAAGTTCCGCATCTTTTTCTATGATATGGGAGGTATCCACGAGCGTGCCGTCAACACGCCCGGCAAGCGCCGCCTTTGCAAGACCAGGGCCTATGCTCAGCGCAACTTCATGAATGGATACAGGAGCGTCAAATGGCTTTTCAGAGCCATCGGGCAGGGTAATAACTGGCATATCGTCCTCGCTTTCAGTGGTGGCCCATACCAGGGGTCACATGGTTGCTAACTGCAGGCGACTTTGTCGCCGAAGTGAGCGCCGACAGCAATTTGAGTTTTTCGTGATAATTCATCACGAAAACCAAATGGCGGAAGGCAACTGCTGTTTTGGCTCTCGCTATTTCCGAGAGTTGCCTCCCGATATTTCCATTTTGTGATTGACCCTAGCTCCCGCGAATACAAATTTGTGATTGCACAACGAGCTTGCTTCCTGTGATTTCCGTTTTGTGATTGACTATCACAAAACAAAACTCACTGTCAGCCTCCATGTTTGTGGCTTCGCCACAAGCCATGAAGTTGGTAGGAATGGTCGGATTCGAACCGACGACCCTCGCCTTGTCGAGACGATGCTCTAACCAACTGAGCTACATTCCTACACTTGGTCAATCGACTCGCCGGTGTTCAGACCAATGAACCTTCGACGAATCGAACTGCCCATGGGCAGTCAAGGGCGCGTAATTTAGCAATAAGGGGGGATAGCTTCAAGCGCGGTCTCAAGATCGGACAAATTGCTGCCTGAGTTCCTCGATCTGATCCCGCAATTGGGCAGCTTCCTCAAATTCGAGTTCCTTGGCACGCTCAAACATCTGTTTTTCCAGTGTGAGGATCTGTTTTTCCAGTTCATCCTGGTTCAGAACCGCCCCACCGCTGTAACGACCTTTGCGCTCAGCCACTTTCGACATTTGGCGACCACGGACCGGTGCCCCACGTGCACCCTCCAAAATATCGGTAACCTCCCGCTTCACGCTGGTGGGCACAATATTGTGTTTCTCATTGTGCGCCATCTGCTTGATGCGGCGTCGGTCCGTTTCATCAATAGCACGCTTCATGGAGCCCGTGATCTTGTCAGCGTACAGGATAGCCTTGCCGTTGATGTTTCGTGCCGCACGGCCGATTGTCTGGATCAAGGAGCGATCTGAGCGAAGGAATCCCTCTTTGTCCGCATCGAGGATAGCAACCAGCGATACTTCAGGCATATCCAGACCTTCCCGAAGCAGGTTAATACCGACCAGGACATCGAACTGACCAGCCCTCAGGTCACGGATGATCTCAACACGCTCGACGGTATCAATATCCGAGTGCAGGTATCTTACACGGACGCCATTTTCATCCAGATAGTCAGTCAAATCTTCTGCCATACGCTTGGTGAGTGTTGTGATCAGTACGCGCTCGTCTTTTTCAACCCGCAGACCTATCTCCGACAGCACATCATCCACCTGAGTCTGCGCCGGGCGCACTTCCAATCTCGGATCAACCAGCCCGGTGGGCCTGACTACCTGATCGGCCACCTGACCTGATTTCTCCTTTTCATAGGGACCCGGTGTCGCCGACACAAAGATCGCCTGAGGTGCCAAACCCTCCCACTCATCAAACCGAAGTGGTCGGTTATCCAGTGCGGACGGTAGACGGAAACCAAAGTCGACCAACGTTTCCTTTCGAGAGCGGTCACCCTTGTACATGGCTCCCAACTGCGGCACTCCAACATGAGATTCATCGATAATGAGCAACGCATTGTCAGGCAGATAGTCATAGAGCGTGGGCGGTGCCTCTCCGGAGGCACGCCCGGACAAATATCGTGAATAGTTCTCGATACCATTGCAGTAGCCCAATTCCTTGATCATCTCGAGGTCGAAACGCGTGCGCTGTTCCAGCCGTTGTGCCTCAACCAGTTTGTTGTGATCCTTTAGAAATTTAAGCCGGTCATTGAGCTCTTCACGAATCTGACCAAGCGCGTTATCGATGGTTTCCCGAGGGGTGACGTAATGTGATTTCGGGAACACTGTGACGCGAGGTACGCGCCGAAGGACCTCGCCGGTTAAAGGATCGAAGAAGGAGAGTTCCTCGATCTCATCGTCGAAAAGTTCGACCCGAATCGCTTCTTTATCGGACTCCGCCGGGAAGATATCAATGACATCGCCGCGCACACGATAGGTGGCCCGACGCAATTCCGTTTCGTTCCGGGTGTACTGCAGTTCAGCCAGTCGACGGAGGATCCAACGCTGATCGACCCGGTCACCGCGATCAAGATGCATAACCATCTTCAGGTAAGCGCCGGGGTCACCCAGGCCATAGATGGCTGAAACAGATGCAACAACGATGGCATCCCGTCGTTCAAGCAGCGCCTTGGTAGCTGAAAGTCGCATCTGCTCGATGTGTTCGTTGATGGCCGCATCTTTCTCGATATAAGTGTCAGATGAGGGTACGTAGGCTTCCGGCTGGTAGTAGTCGTAGTAGGAGACAAAATACTCGACCGAGTTCTGCGGGAAAAAATCCCTGAATTCACCGTAAAGCTGTGCCGCCAGGGTCTTGTTCGGCGCCATGATCAGCGTTGGTCTCTGCAGCTTGTCAATGACATTGGCTATGGTAAATGTCTTGCCGGAACCAGTAACACCGAGCAGGGTCTGATACGCGAGACCGGACTCGATCCCGTCGATCAGTTTTGCAATCGCCCCAGGCTGATCACCTGCTGGTTTGTACTCAGCTTCGAGTTGAAATTCACCTGATTTCATGACGGTCCAGGAAACTCACCTGATTTTGTGACTGTTTTGTTGGCCACGATGGGCAAATTGACGGTCATACAAAGCGTGGAGCATCTCGTGACGAGATCTCTAGACTCCGCCCTTACGGGCTTCGCTCAGGATGACATGACCTCATATGATACCCGTTTTCTGCGTCCTCATGATCTCACTTGAATATGGCTGCTGACAGTGTGCTGTCAGCAGCGCTTGCATATTGACGGCATCGAGGCCTGTCTTTACAATGCGCCAGCTTCAACTGTTCCCCTGTAGCTCAGTTGGTAGAGCAAATGACTGTTAATCATTGGGTCCGTGGTTCGAGCCCACGCGGGGGAGCCAGAAAAAAAGCCGCCTTTTCTTAAGGCGGCTTTTTGCTTTCTGGCCATTCAACGTCGATGCATAATTACCGGAGCGTGATACGCGACAGGTTTTTTTCGACGGTTGTCTGACCAATCCCCTTTACCGCAGTGAGTTCCTCAGCAGAGTAGAACCTGCCATGTTCATCGCGATAGTCAACGATCGCCTGCGCCCTGGAAAGACCTACACCCACCAGCGTACTGGCAATAGCCTCAGCGTCCGCCTCATTGACGTTGACGGTCACGACATCCATGGCGATCTCTTCCGTCAGGTCTTTAGCGAAGGTGACGTTACCCAGGCAAAGCAGAATAACGGCAAGCACAGCGGCGACCAGGTTTTGTGGATTTACATTTTGCTTCATTGGGAATCCTCCTGTTTGGTTGGTTATTCTTGAAGCCTGATCAAGTTAGCAAGGAGCAAGTTGGGAGGATGTAAGCGACTTCTTATGGTTAGGCGAGTCAGATCGGCGTTTTGTCTGGGAGATCCTTCACTTGTCGCGGGTGTTAATGACTACAACTCGAACTACGGTCATGCTGAACGACTGTGAAGCATCTCGTCGAGATCCTTCACTTCGCTTCGCTGCGTTCAGGATGACTAATGGTCGACACGAGGATTACTCACCCTCTAATCCAAAGATCGGCTTGATGGAGGCCCAGTCCCGGCAGACCGGGCAATGCCAGCGCATGCGCTTACCATCAAATCCACATGACTGACAACGGTAGGCAGGTTTGTCTGCAACCAGGGCCTCAGCAAAACTACGTAGTATCGCCAGGTTCTCTTTCGCAATGCCCCGGGTGTTGTCGATGTGAAGATCGATAAGCTGGGTCAATCCCCTGATGGTTGGGTTTTTCTTCAAGTGAGCTGCGATAAATTTGGCGACAGCCTCATCGCCCATTTCATCACGTATGCTTTTGGCCAGAGTCAGGACGATGGAAATCGAGGGTGTCAGTTCGAGACAGGATTCCAGGTACTGACGGAGTTCAGCCTGGGGGCGCTCATCCAGTCGATATACTTCTTCCAGTGTTTCGAGTGATTCCGGTACGAACACTGGGTCCTGATCCCGAATCCTCGTCAACGCAGCAATGGCATCATCGAAGTGACCTTCGCTGACATCAAGGCGTCCCCTGACGAGAGAGGTTCTCGGATTATTAACGTCATGACCGATGGCTTCCCTCACTGATTCCCTCGCCCCTTCGAGGTCGTTGTGCTCAAGCTGAGCCTCAGCAAGCTCACAGTGGTAGTGGGATATCGCCTTCTCGTAGTGTTCTGCCTCTTCGCCGGTCACCAACAACTTGGCCACCTCAATCGCTTGCAGCCATTCCTTTTCCTGTTCGTAAATCTGCAGAGTGATCTTGAGACTTTCGCGTCGAACCGAGCCCGCCTCCCCGGTATCCGGCTCCTGGCCAAGCTTGACGCAAAGCTCCTCGGCCCGATCCAGCAATCCAGCCAGCAGGTAGTCCCTGGCCAGTTCAAGCTGGACACCATGCATATCGCTTCTCGACAGTTGCGCCTGACTCAAGATGTTCTCGTGGACAAAAACCGCTTTTTCCAGCTCACCGCGTCGACGCAGCAGCCCGCCAAGCGCCAGGTGAGTTTCCAGCGTGTCGTCGTTGACTTCGAGGTTATCGATGAATGTTGAAACGGCCCGGTCAGGCTCCTCATTCAAGAGGTAGTTGAGTCCCTGATAATAATTGGGGTCACCGATTTCAGATGTTTTCGTCCGCTCACGACGCCCCAACCACCAACCAATTCCTATGGCAGAGAAAATAATGACGTAGAGAAACCAGTTGTCCATTTGGGGTCAGTGCAAAATTTTCAAATTGCTTACATGAATTCGATACTTGTAGCCGACAGGATCATCTTAGCATGTAGGCAATTTGCCAATCTTACTCTGACCCTGATTCAGGCTCAGCCCGGGCCCGATCCAGCTCTCTGGTTCGGCTGGCGGCGTTCTTGTTCGCCGCACGAGCGTCCAGGCGTAGCCGAGTGTTGCTGTAAAGGTTAAGCAAGATACCGAAAAAGATGCCTATCACGAAGGCCATCAACATCCACCAGGATATAGGCCAGGATGGAGAGGCCCAATCGATGAACTTGAGCGATACAGCCTCACTGTTATCTGCTGCTGCCAGCAAGGCTATGACAAAGAGGAAGATTGCCAGGATGAAGAAGAGGGTTTTTCTTAGGAAGATCATTTTTTCAGGAGATCCTTCAGTCGCTGCGCTCCTTCAGGATGACACAATTGGATCAAGATGATGGCCAGGAAGATGTCGAGGGCGTCGCAGCCCCTTCCAACTCTTTTTGCAAGGATTGGTTAGTGCGTTCACGCAGTTCCTTGCCAGGCTTGAAGTGAGGCACGTACTTACCGGCAAGCTCGACCTTCTCCCCAGTCTTGGGGTTTCGGCCGAGCCTTGGTGCGCGGTAATGCAGCGAGAAGCTGCCGAAGCCACGAATTTCGATTCGCTCTCCTTCGGCCAGTGCTTCCGCCATATGATCGAGCATCATTTTTACCGCCAGTTCAACATCCTTTGCAGAAAGCTGACTTTGTACAGCGGCAATTTTCTCAATGAGCTCGGACTTTGTCATGGTGTCAGACCCTATTCAGATCCTTCCATCTGTTGCTTGATCAGGTCACCAATCGTCGTCGGGCTCACATCGGATTCCTTCTCTCGATGCTCACGAACCGCCGTTGCTTCATCGGCCTGATCCTTAGCCTTAATGGAAACGCCAAGGGTACGGTTCTTACGATCGACGGAGATGATTTTCACCTCGACCTCATCACCGACACCAAGTGCATTGCGGGCATCCTCAACACGATCGAGGCTGATTTCCGAAGCCTTAAGTACAGCTTCGACTTCTTCTGCCAGCTCAACAGTCGCCTGTTTAGCATCGACTTCCTTGATCTTGCCGGTGACGATAGCACCACGCTCATTGACAGCAACATAGTCGTTGAATGGGTCTTCTTCCAATTGCTTCAAACCAAGCGAAATACGCTCGCGCTCAGCATCAATAGAAAGAATTACCGTCTCAATCTCATCGCCCTTGGTGAAGCGACGAACAGCCTGCTCACCGGGTTCGTTCCAGGAAATATCAGACAAATGTACGAGACCGTCGATATTGCCATCAAGACCGATAAAGATACCAAAGTCAGTGATTGACTTGATGTAACCCTTGATCTTGTCGCCCTTGTTGTGAAGAACAGCAAATTCTTCCCACGGATTTCCCTGACACTGTTTGATACCAAGGGAAATTCGACGACGCTCTTCATCAATATCCAGGACCATGACTTCAACTTCATCACCCACCTGAACAACTTTGCTCGGATGAATGTTTCGGTTGGTCCAATCCATTTCAGAAACGTGAACCAGACCTTCGACACCTTCTTCGATCTCAGCAAAACAGCCGTAATCGGTGAGGTTGGTGACGCGCGCCATGGTTCGAGCACCTTCAGGATATCGCTGTGTAATCGCTACCCATGGATCTTCGCCAAGCTGCTTCAAACCAAGTGATACACGATTGCGTTCACGATCAAACTTGAGCACTTTCACATCGATCTCGTCACCGACGGCAACGATCTCACCCGGATGCTTGATTCGCTTCCAGGCCATGTCTGTGATGTGCAGCAGGCCGTCAACACCACCGAGGTCAACAAACGCACCATAGTCAGTGAGGTTCTTGACGATACCTTTAACTTCCATACCTTCCTGCAGAGATTCCAGCAGCGCCTCGCGCTCTACACTGTTCTCCGCCTCAAGGACGGCTCGTCTTGAAACAACAACGTTGTTGCGTTTCTGATCCAGCTTGATGACCTTGAATTCCATATCCCGGCCTTCAAGCATTTCGTTTTCACGAAGTGGCCTGACATCAACCAGGGAGCCAGGCAGAAAGGCCCGGATATCTCGAATCTCAACGGTGAAACCGCCTTTGACCCGACCACTGATCATGCCTTTGATCACTTCCTGATTATCGTAAACATTTTCCAGAATCTGCCAGGACTCGGCCCGCTTGGCCTTCTCCCTGGACAGTCGGGTTTCTCCGAAGCCGTCATCGACGGCGTCCATGGAGACCTGGACTGTGTCACCGACAGCAACTTCCATCTCACCACTTTCGTTCAGAAATTGTTCTCGGGGAATGACTCCTTCAGATTTAAGTCCGGCGTGGACCGTGACCCATTCGCTGTCGATGTCAACAACGACTCCGGTAATGATGGAACCGGATACCATATCGATAGTTCTTAAGCTTTCCTCAAAAAGCTCCGCGAAACTTTCACTCATTAATGCAATTCCCGGGCGTTCGCCCCTTAGCCACGATCCAACCACCGTGGGTCTATTATTGATAAGGCTCGAATCACAGCCCTCGATGAGGTGTTGGTGCGGTGATTCAGCCCATTTTCTAAAACAGTTTTTCTGTCACAAGGGCCAGGACATTATCGAGAACTTCCTCGATGGTCATATCCGTGCTGTCTATGACATAAGCATCATCAGCAGGTCTAAGTGGGGATGCCTCTCGGCTCATATCCCGCTCATCCCGAGCCTGTATGCTATGAAAAAGGTCGTGCAGACTAACACCAATATCCTTATGTTTCAACTGGTTATAGCGCCTTTCAGCCCTCGCCTCAGCACTCGCGGTAAGGTAGATTTTGACGTCCGCATCAGGGAAAACAACGGTTCCCATGTCACGGCCATCCGCCACAAGACCCGGCTCACGGCGAAATGACTGCTGTAGGGCAAATAAACTGTCGCGGACACGTTGAATGGCAGCAACTCGTGAGGCGTCGACGCCGGCGGCATCGGAACGAACACGATCAGTGACATTCTCACCTGACAGCCGGAGAATCAAAGGATCTTCGGGATCGCCGGTGGGCTCAAAAGCAACATCCAAGCGAAAGGCCAGATCACCCAGCCTGCCTTCATCCAGGGACTCAGCGTCGAGGTCGATTCCGGCCTGCCTGGCCGCTACACCCACAAGGCGATAAAGCGCGCCGCTGTCCAACAGATGGAAGGTATATTTTTCTGCCAGATGCGTGGCAACAACCCCCTTGCCCGACCCACTGGGGCCATCAACGGCAATCACTGGCGCTTTCTCGGTCATGTTGAGTTGTTTCTGGCCTTGTCGATTGAAGAGAAGTGATCTCTCACGTCTTTTGCCCGCGCGAAAAGCTCGCGCAAAGCCTCACCATCGCCCTCAACGATCATTTGCCTGACGTCTGCCATCTCATCCAGATAGCGATCGAGTACTTCGAGTATCGGTCCAGGATTGGTCAAAAAGATATCCCGCCACATGACCGGGTCCGACGCTGCGATGCGCGAAAAATCACGAAATCCGCCCGCGGCATGCTCGAAGACTTCCAGACTGTCACCGCCAGCCGACAATGTATCGACGAGGCCATAGGCAAGGAGGTGCGGCAAATGACTGGTCTGCGCCAGAACAGAATCGTGGTGATCCGGCGTCATTTCAACAACATTCGCACCCAAAGCCCGCCAAAATTCTGCTATCAGCATTGTCGTGGATTCGTCGGTTTCATCGGTAGGTGTCAGGATAACCCGATGATTTTCAAAGAGATTAGGATTGGCTGCGCCAACTCCGTGACGCTCGGACCCGGCGATCGGGTGCCCGGGGACATAAAAAGGCGGCAGCTTACCGAAATGCAGTTCTACCGCTTCAAGGACAAAACCTTTGACGCTGGCGACATCGGTGAACACCTGATCGGAATCAATTGCACTCAGCATGTCTTTTATGGCTAAAACCGGCACCGCCAACACAACCAGGTCGGCACCTCGTGCCTCATCGGGACTGCCGAGCACCTCATCGATAATGCCATCGGTGAGCCCACGGTCGAGGCTTTTCTCGTCTTTATCCCAGGCGGCTATTTGCGCCAGGCCTCGTTGCTTCAGCGCTGCTGCAATGGAGCCCCCGATGAGACCAAGACCAAGAATGGCTACGCGGCCAAAGCCTTTTTTATCTCTATTCATTTTCTCGCTCAAGGCTGCTTTTCATTTTCTCGCTCAAGGCTTTTTTTAATTTTCTCGCTCAAGGCTGTACAAGACCTTCTGCAGCGCATCGGTAAAACGTACGTTTTCCTCCGGCAGCCCGACCGTCACTCTCAGGTGATTCGGCAAACCATAGACGCCTATGGGTCGGACAATAATTCCCTCGTGAAGCAATTCGTTATAAACAGGAGCGGCATCGCGACCCATGTCAATGGTCAGAAAATTGCCGACCGAGGGGATGTATTCAAGACCCATCTGATCGCAGGCCTGGGTTAGAAAGGCCATACCCTCGGCATTGATGCGAACGGAATCTGCAATGTATTCCTGATCACCCAGCGCTGTCAGCGCCGCTACCAGTGACATGGAATTTACATTGAAAGGCTGTCGTACCCGGTTCATCAGATCAGCAATATCCGGATTACTGACGGAATAACCGATCCGAAGCCCGGCAAGTCCATAGGCCTTCGAAAAGGTTCTGGTGACGACAAGGTTGGCGTAACGATCGGTAAGCTCGAGTCCGTTCGGATAATCAGCTTCCTCGACATATTCGAAATAGGCTTCGTCGAGTACGACGATAACGTCATTCGGAACCTGATCGAGAAAGCCAGTCAGACTATCTCTCGATACCCAGGTACCCGTCGGATTATTGGGGTTGGCAATAAAGACCATGCGGGTTCTGTCTGATATTGCTGCAAGAGTGGCTGTCAGATCCTGTCCGTAATTCTTCGCCGGGATCTCTGTCAATGTAGCGCCGAGGGATTTCGTCACCAACGGGTAAACAACGAAGCTGTGTTCAGAAACGATGGATTCAAGACCCGAGCCAAGAAATACCCTGGCCAATAGCTCCAGCACATCGTTGGAACCGTTGCCGACGGTAATTCGAGAGGCATCGATGCCCAGCAACTCCTGCAGACGGTTTTTCAACAGAAAAGCACTGCCATCGGGGTAACGCGGCAGATTTGACAGGGCGCCTGACAGTGCTTCATCCACCTTTGGTGAAACGCCTCGAGGATTCTCATTACTGGCAAGCTTGACGATATCGGTGATGCCAAGTTCACGTTCCAGTTCTTCGATGGGCTTTCCCGGCTGGTAAGGAGAAAGCTCCGTAATACCCGGTTGTGCAAGTTTGAAAAAGTCAGTCATGCAAGTTACTTCTAGCGTCAGGTAAGGGCTCGCGGATAGCTGCCCAGCATCTTTACTTCGAGTGCATCTTTGTCGATCTCACCAAGAACCGTTTGGATGAGTTCATCGCTATGATGCCCTTCAAAGTCGATAAAGAAGACATAGGACCACATGCCCGTTCGCGAAGGTCGGGTCTCGATGGATGTCAGTGAAACACCATGCCGATGGAAAGGCTCCAGAAGCTTATAAAGTGCTCCTGGCTGATTGTGCGTGTAGACGACGATCGACGTCTTGTCGTTGCCACTCGGACCGACTTCATCACGACCAACAACAATGAAGCGGGTGGTGTTGTCGTGTTCGTCTTCGATCTGACGTGAGATGATTTTTAAATCATAGATGTCCGCTGCGATTTCACCGGCAATGGCGGCCGCGTCGGGTTCTTCCGCTATCCGCCTGGCGGCCTCCGCATTACTAGTGGCTGTCAGTTGCGGGACATTGGGGTAATGTCCGTTCAGCCATCGTCGACACTGGCCCAGAGTCTGCTGGTGAGAGTAGATGCGTTTGATCTCACTATCTGAACCCGAGGATGTCATCAGGTGATGATGCACCCTGATTTCGACTTCACCGCAGATACGCAGATTCGAACTGAGGAAATTGTCGAGGGTATGACTGATCACGCCTTCACTGGAATTTTCTACCGGAACGACACCGTAATTGCAGTTTTCAGAGGTCACCTCTCGGAAAACATCATCGACGGTCACGAGCGGGATACCGACGACAGAATCACCAAACTGTTCCTGTGTCGCCATCTGGGTAAACGTACCCTCGGGGCCAAGGTATGCAATCTTGAGCGGTTCTTCCAGCGCAAGGCAGGCTGACATCACTTCGCGGTAAATCCGGGAAATTTTCTCATCGGTCAGGGGCCCCTCGTTCAGCTCCCGCATCCGGCGAAGGACCTGGGCTTCGCGTTCCGGTCGATAGAATACGGTTGCCTCACCGTCGGATTCTCGGAGTTTGACCTCTGCCACCTCAACGGCACGACTGGCCCGCTCGTTCAGCCTGTCGAGGATTTCCTCATCAAGCTGATCAATGCGTTCGCGTAGATCGGACAGACCTGTTTTTTTAGCTTTCTTGCTCATGGGAATGGAGGATAGATGGGGTCAGAGTAAAGTGCCAGAGGAATAATGGGGTCAGAACCAAGTGCCAGAGTGAACCCGTGAATTGAGGTCATCGCTAAATATCAGAGTGGTCACTCTGGCACTTGGTTCTGACCCCGCTACTAATCCGCTGAAGGCTCCCCATCCGCTGAAGGCTCCCCATCCGCTGAAGGCTCTTCGTCCGCTGAAGGCTCTTCCACCTGCGCCATGCCAACAAGGTGTTCATCGCTGGCGAGGTTGATAAGCCGGACGCCCTGAGTGTTTCGTCCCTGGCTCGAGACTTCGTCCACGGGGATTCTAACGAGAGTGCCCTGATCGCTGATGAGAATAACTTCATCGCCTTCGAAGACCTGAACTGCGCCGACAACATCACCGTTACGCTCGCTCAATTTCATACCGATCACGCCCTGTCCACCGCGACCGATAACTGAGTATTCTTCGATCTGGCTGCGCTTGCCATAGCCGTTTCGACTTGCGATCAGTATCCTGCCTTCGAGGTCGGGAATAATAAGCGAGATTACACTTTCACCGGTTTTGAGCTTGATGCCACGAACACCGCGGGCAGTTCGACCCATAGCACGAACGTCGGATTCCTTAAAACGGATAACCTTGCCGCCAGATCCAAACAACATGACATCACGATTGCCATCGGTGATGGCTGCGCCCACCAGTGTATTACCTTCTTCGAGTTCAATAGCGATCAGCCCGGTACTTCGCTGACGGGCAAAGTCCATAAGTGGTGTCTTCTTGACCGTACCATTTAGCGTGGCCATGAAGATGTACTGGTCTTCCGCGTATTCGTGTACCGGCAGCATCGCCGTGATCTTCTCGTCTTCTTCGAGTGGCAGGATATTGACGAGCGGCCTGCCTCGAGCAATACGGCTGGCAGGTGGTATTTGAAAGACTCGCAACCAGAATACCTTGCCCCGATTGGTGAAGCAGAGGATGGTGTCATGGGTGCTGGCCACCATCAGATGTTCTATGTAGTCTTCATCCTTAACGGAACTGGCCGTCTTGCCACGACCGCCGCGTCGTTGAGCTCGGTAGGTATCCAGCGGCTGGGTCTTTGCATATCCACCATGGGAAAGTGTGACCACCATATCCTGTTCGGTGATCAGATCCTCCATGGTTAGATCTTCCTGGGTTTCGACAATTTCCGAACGACGATCGTCGCCGTACTCATCGCGAACCTCTTCGAGTTCTTCACGGATGATCTGCATCAGGCGCTCTGGATTACTAAGGATTTCCATCAGCTCAGCAATGTTATCGATGATCTCCTTGTATTCCTCCAGTAGCCTCTCTTGCTCTAGCCCCGTCAGCCGGTTGAGACGCATCTCCAGTATGGCCTGAGCCTGTTCCGGTGACAGGTAGTAGTCGCCGTTATCTTTGAGTCCGTAGGCCTCATCCAGATCATCGGGCCTGGCCGCCTGAGGACCTGCACGCTCAAGCATCCGTACGACGGTTTCCGATTCCCACGGCTGAGCGATCAGTCTCTCCCGCGCTTCCTGAGCATTGGAGGATGCTTTGATAAGTTCAATCACAGGGTCGATATTGGACAATGCGACCGCAAGGCCTTCAAGCACATGCCCCCTGGCTCTGGCCTTTCTAAGCAGAAAGACCGTTCGTCTGGTGACGACTTCACGACGGTGCAGAACAAACTGTTCCAGCACCTGCTTCAGATTCAGTAGCTTGGGTTCGCCCTCGACCAGGGCAACAATGTTGATACCGAAAACACTCTGAAGCTGGGTCTGGGCATAGAGGTTGTTGAGAATCACCTCACCGACTTCACCACGGCGCAATTCAATGACAATACGCGTATCCGTCGTCGACTCGTCCCGCAGTTCCGAGATGCCTTCGATCTTCTTGTCCTTGACGAGTTCGGCAATCTTCTCGATCAATCTGGCCCGATTAACCTGGTATGGGATCTCCTTGACGATGATGGTTTCCCGTCCGGACTTTTCATCGGTCTCGATATCACAGCGCGAACGAATCTGAATCCTGCCTCGTCCTGATCGGTATGCCTGAACAATGCCACCACGACCGTTGATGATGCCTGCGGTCGGGAAGTCAGGCCCCGGGATGTATTCCATCAACTCATCGATATCAAGTTCCGGGTTTTCAATCAGCGCCAGACAGCCGCCGATGACTTCCGCTAGATTATGTGGCGGGATATTAGTCGCCATTCCGACAGCAATACCGCTCGATCCATTGACGAGCAGATTCGGCAGCTTTGCTGGCAGTACCTCCGGCATCTGCAGTGTGCCATCGTAGTTTTCGACGAAGTCGACGGTTTCCTTGTCCAGATCCGCCAACAACTCATGGGCGATCTTTTCCATGCGGATTTCGGTATATCGCATGGCCGCAGCACTATCGCCGTCAAGAGAGCCGAAGTTACCCTGACCATCAACCAGCGGATAACGCATGGCAAAATTTTGCGCCATTCGAACGATGGTGTCATACGCCGCGTTGTCACCATGTGGGTGATACTTACCTATGACATCCCCAACGATCCGCGCCGATTTCATATAGGCCCGGTTGTAGGCGTTATTGAGATCGTTCATTGCGAACAGAACACGACGATGCACCGGTTTCAAGCCGTCTCGAACATCCGGCAGCGCCCTGCCGACGATGACACTCATGGCATAGTCCAGATAGGACTGCCTGAGTTCATCCTCAATGTTTATTGGATGAATATCTTGATCTGAATCTGACATATCGGACAACAAACACCCCTTCGACGAACCGAATTAGCATGGTTTCAAGGGGATGAATTCCAGGTGAAAAATAACTTCAGGAAAGACTGAGATTGTAACACAACCCAGCCGCCGAAGCCCACTATTTTTGGCTATCAGCAGGCAACATAAGTTATTGAAATAACTAAAATAAATTAGGCGTCTTTTACTGCCGAACTGACTCAGGACAAGGCCTGAAAAAAGGTTGCGCCAAGACAGGTATAATGCGCCCTTTCATCCAAATCGGAGTCGCGCTAGCGACAGTAGATTGAACAGCAGTATTCAACAGATTCTTTCCCCTGCCTGGCTTGCCCCGGTCGTCCCTGAAGACACTGTGCTGACGGGGCACAGTCTCGTGATCGAGGATGAGCGAATCCGGACCATCCTGCCAAGGAATGAAGCCGTCGCCAACTATCCAAACGTACCCGAGATCAAGTTGGATCGGCACCTTCTGACGCCAGGCTTCATCAATGTTCACGGCCATGCCGCCATGACATTGCTACGCGGTTTAGCAGATGACAGGGAAATGATGGACTGGCTCACCAATTGGATTTGGCCCATTGAAGGTCAACTTGTGGACGAGCAGTTTGTTTACGACGGTACGCGCCTCGCGGCACTGGAGATGATCATGTCCGGGACAACCTGTGCCGCTGATCTCTACTTCTTTCCCGAAGCCGCAGCACGAGCATTTACGGATATGCACTTCCGAGCCCAGGTCTCCATGCCAGTGGTTCAGTTTGAAAACGCCTGGGCCCGGAACGAGGAAGACCATATTCACAAAGGACTGGCGTTTCGAGACAGCATCAAGAACAGCCCGCTCATCTCGACCGCCTTTGCGCCTCATGCCCCCTATTCCGTGTCAGACAAAGGATTCGAAAAGATAGGCCTTTATGCCGAGCAGCTTGATCTGCCCATTCATCTGCACCTTCATGAGACCGCCACGGAAATCGAAGACGCAGTTCGCGATACCGGCATGCGGCCCATTGCCCGAATGAACATGCTCGGTATCCTCTCCCCTGCGCTGCAGGCCGTGCACATGACCCAGCTGAGAGATGATGAGATTGAACTACTGGTTACCCACGGCGTTCAGATCGCACACTGTCCCGAATCCAATATGAAGCTGGCAAGCGGACTGTGTCGGGTGCAGGACCTGAGGCAAAACAGCATTAACGTGGCACTCGGTACGGATGGTGCTGCCAGCAATAACGATCTCGACATGATCCAGGAAGTCAGATCAGCTGCCCTACTGTCAAAAGTGACGTCAGGCGATGCAACCAGCCTGTCAGCATTTGAATGCCTCAAAATGATGACTCTGGACGGCGCCCGCTACCTGGGACGGGAGGAAGATTTGGGCAGCCTGGAAGCCGGGAAGATTGCGGATCTGACAGCGATCGATCTTTCCGCACCGGTCTTCCAGCCTCTATATAATCCCGTATCCCAGCTGATCTATGCCGCCACGGGTCGTGACGTCACCGACGTCTGGATTAACGGTCATCAATTGCTAAAGGGCCGCCAGCCGCAGATGATTGATAGCGCCAGTGTGGAAGCAGCCACGGCGGGCTGGCAGGCACGCATAAGCGAGGCAGTAACATGAGTAGTGACCCGAGGGAACGCAACGTAGACGCCGGAGAGGTCAGCAAGTTCGAAGAGCTCGCCCGCAAGTGGTGGGATAAAAACAGTGAATTCAAACCTCTGCATGAGATCAACCCGCTGAGGCTTGGCTACATTGCCGATCGCGTCGATTTAGCCGGTAAACGGATTCTAGATGTTGGATGCGGTGGCGGCATCCTGACGGAATCTCTAGCACAAGCGGGTGCCAAGGTACTCGGTATCGATGCAGGAGAAGCACCTCTGCAGGTGGCAAAGCTACACCGACATGAATCGGGCGTCGAAATTGACTACGAACTCACCACCATCGAGGAACTGGCGGCGACCTCACCCGAACCCTTTGATGTCATCACCTGTCTCGAGATGCTTGAACATGTGCCCGACCCCGGTTCCGTTATTAGCGCCTGCCGGAAACTGTTGAAAGATGACGGTGACCTGTTCCTTTCCACCATAAACAGAAACCCAAAGTCCTACCTCTTCGCCGTTGTTGGTGCAGAGTACGTACTGAATCTTCTGCCTCGTGGCACCCACGACTATGACAAACTGATTACACCGGCAGAACTCGCCGGATATTGTCGCGACGCCGGATTCTCGATCCAGGATCTGACCGGTATGACCTACAACCCTTTCAGTCGCAAATACAAATTAGGACGTGACGTCGACGTTAATTACCTCGCATGGGCAGTACCAGAAACTCCGTGAGCTACAACCCGGCACCCAACATCCTGAAAGACTGTATTATTCTAATCACCGGCGCCGGTGACGGTATCGGCAGAGCTGTCTCGATCGCCTGTGCCAGGCACGGCGCCACTGTGATTCTGTTAGGTAGAACGACGACAAAGCTGGAAGCCGTTTTTGATGAGATTATCGATTCGGGATTTCCCGAACCGGGCATTGTCCCGATGGATCTCGCCACCGCCGGACTCGAAGAGATCAGCGCGCTGGCTGAAGTTATCGACAGCCGTTACGGCCTGCTCGACGGACTGTTGCACAATGCTTCCATTCTAGGTGAACGGGTTCCCTTCGATCACTACGGGATTGATCAGTGGCAACAGGTCATGCAGGTCAATCTTAATGCAGTGTTTTTGCTGACCCGGATTCTATTGCCGCTGCTGCAGCGTTCCGATGACAGCCGATTGCTGTTTACCAGCTCGGGCGTTGGGACCACACCACGGGCGTACTGGGGAGCCTACTCGGTTTCGAAGTATGCGACCGAGGGACTGGCGAAGTTGCTTGCAGATGAGTTGGCGAACACGTCCAGCGTCAGGGTCAATATCATCAATCCTGGTGCCACACGGACGGCGATGAGAGCTGAAGCCTACCCGGCGGAGGATCCAACAACCCTGAAGACGCCTGAAGATTTGCTGCCGCTTTACCTGTACCTGCTCGGCCCCGACAGCCAGCTCGATCACGGCAAAACGTTTACCTCGGACTGGCTGGACTGATACGGCCTTCGGGCGAGCAGGGGGCATACCGGAAAAGTGTGCTTCACGGCCCTCTGGGCAAACCTCAGTCAGCTCGGAGCCTATAGTCTCCTCCCCTCCTTCGGCGCTCAGCAGATACACTTTCCGGCACACCCCCAACCCGCCCAGCGCTCCATCATCACCGCGATATCGGTGAGGCGTCAGTCCGAGGCCGGTGTGCACCATCGCGGAG
>JABHYO010000133.1 GCA_018656865.1 Gammaproteobacteria bacterium
CAGCCCCCCGTCACTCCATGACGACCTCCGTATGACCACGGTGTATTCGAAACAGCAAACGGTAACAGGGAGTGTCGTCTGGCGGGCGGTCTCACCAGACTAGAGGACATGGATGTCCGAAAGTCAGCGTACATGGATGTACTTGCAGCGGTGGTGAGACCGTCCGCCGGATGACAACGACCGGTACCACACCCCCCTTTAGAATGAAGGCTCTAAGTCATCAACTCTTCGGGGAAGTTGGCGTTGGTGTAAACGCTGGTGACATCATCGATATCTTCGAGAGCATCGAGCAAACGGAGGACTTTTTCGCCCGTGTCGACATCGACATCGGTGTAGGTCTGCGCCACCATCGCAACTTCAGCAGCAGCTGGCTCAAAACCGCCTTCGATGAGCGCATCTTTAACCGTCAGATAGTCCTCAGGCTCAGTCACAACCTCAATCATGCCCTCATCGTCCGCGACAACATCGTCAGCGCCAGACTCAATGGCAATTTCCATGACATCATCTTCACTGGTACCCGGCTTAAACTGTATCTGCCCCTTCTTATCGAAGAGATAGGCAACAGAACCATCGGTGCCGAGATTGCTACCCGCCTTGGTAAAAGCATGTCGTACCTCGGCCACGGTACGGTTCCGATTGTCGGTCATGGTCTCCACCAGAACAGCGACACCCCCAGGACCGTAACCCTCATAGGTCAAAGCCAATAGCTGCGCCCCATCCTGGCCACCAGCACCCCGTTCAATGGCGCGCTCCATGGTGTCTTTGGGCATCTGTGCGGCTTTCGCCTTGTCAACGATAGTACGAAGTCCGGGGTTATCTTCAACATTGCCACCACCATCTCTGGCGGCAACGGTCAGCTCCCGGATTATCTTGGTAAACACCTTGGCTCGTTTGGCATCTTGGCCTGCCTTACGATGCTTAATATTGCTCCACTTACTGTGACCTGCCATACCCTACTCGCCCTCATTCTCCTTGCTCACTTTAACCGTAATCCCCAGTTCCTTCAGTTGCTCGCTGTCAATTTCACTGGGCGCGGAAGTCAGAAGGCAAGTTGCAGTTTGAGTCTTCGGAAAAGCAATTACGTCCCGAATCGCGTGGGTACCTGAGAGCAGCATGACCAGACGGTCAAGACCGATCGCCAGTCCGCCATGGGGTGGTGCGCCGTATTTTAGAGCATCCAACAGGAAGCCAAATTTCACGTTAGCTTCGTTGTCCGACAGTTTTAATACTCTAAAGGTCGCTTTCTGCTCATCCGGATCATGTACACGGATAGAACCGCCACCGACCTCATGACCGTTGATAACAATGTCATAGCTATGCGACAAAGCAGCCAGCGGATCTGACTCCATATCTTCGATGGAACCAAGCGGCTTGGTGAACGGATGATGAACTGCAGAAATACTTCCATCATCACTTTCTTCGAACATGGGGAAGTCCGTTACCCAGCAACTTGACCAGGGTTTTTCGTATAGGTCGAGATCTTCGGCAAGTTTGTTCCTGAGCGCACCAAGGGCGTCATTGACCACGCTGGCCTTGTCTGCACCAAAAAATATTACGTCGTTAACTTCAGCGCCACAGCGTTCAAGAATCTTGTTGACAACATCCTCAGGCAGAAACTTTAGAATTGGCGACTGAAGACCTTCCATACCATGGTCCAGACTATTAACCCGGATGTAGGCAAGCCCCCTTGCGCCATAGATGCCAACAAACTTTGTCAGATCATCAAGATTCCTGCGGCTGAGCCTGTCACCTCGCGGCAACCTGAGCGCCACAACTCTAGACTTGTCATCATTGGCGGGTCCGCTAAACACCTTGAATTCGACTTCCCCGACCAGATCTCCGATATCGACGAACTCCAGACCAAACCGCAGATCGGGTCGGTCCGAGCCAAATCTGTGCATGGCTTCGCGCCAGGAAAGTGACGGTATCTCACCCAGATCTACATCGAGAACCTCTGTAAAGAGACCCCTGATGAGCGATTCGGTGATCTCCATGACCTCTGCCTGATCGACAAAACTCATCTCAAGGTCAATCTGGGTAAACTCAGGCTGGCGATCTGCCCGCAAGTCTTCATCCCTAAAACAGCGTGCGATCTGATAATAGCGGTCGAAACCAGACATCATTAGAAGCTGTTTAAAAATCTGAGGTGACTGCGGTAGCGCGTAGAAGTTGCCTGGGTGGACTCTGCTCGGAACCAGGTAGTCGCGCGCACCTTCTGGTGTCGCCTTGGTCAGAATGGGCGTTTCTATGTCGACGAAATCTCTTTCTTCGAGAAACTGCCTGACCAGGTGAGAAACTCGAGATCGCAACCTCAGCCTATCCTGCATTTCCGGTCTGCGCAGATCAATCGCCCTGTTACGCAGGCGAACATCCTCTCCGGCACTGGAATGCTCATCGAGTTGAAATGGCGGTGTCTCCGACCGGTTCAGAATGGTGAGTTTTTTCCCCAGCACTTCAATCATGCCGGTCGCCATTTTTGGATTTATGGCTTCATCGTCACGCGCCCGAACGTAGCCTTCAATTCTAATGACAAATTCATTTCGAACCTGATCAGCGAGCGCAAAGGCTTCCTCCGTGTCCGGATCGTAGACCACCTGAACAACGCCCGTGTAGTCACGGACATCCAGAAATATGACACCGCCATGATCACGGCGACGATGAACCCAACCACAAAGGGAGACGTCTTCACCAATATGGGAATCCCTTATGTGGCCACAAAGGTGGCTTCGCATTGTTTCTTCCTATTGCCGTACGGCGACTAACTTGAATCTAACTCGTTCTAATCCGAGAAGAAATTGTGACTAATTCGTCGCAGCGGATGTTGATGAATCGCTGGACGAGCTGCCAGATGATGAACTGGAACTTGAGGAACTCCCGGATGATGAATCGGAACTTGACGAGCTGCCTGCATCGCTTGAGCTCTCAGAACCGGAAACATTCTTTTTCTTGCCAGTCTTGAAATCAGTCTCATACCAACCACCGCCTTTGAGCCGAAACGCGGCTGCCGAGACGAGCTTAATCAACTTCGACTCATCACACTCCGGGCAGACCTTAAGAGGGTCATCGGAAAGTTTCTGAAGCTTTTCAAGCTTATGCTCACAGGCTTCGCACTGGTACTCATAGATTGGCATGTGTCTTCCTCACATCGGTACCCCACAGGGGCCCTAACACCATTTCAGCGGCTGCGCATTATATCGGCAAATATCGGGCAACGCGACCACCATTACGACTCGATATGGGATCTTGTATCGATTTTTAAAGGGTTTTTCTTGAATGGGCCAAATCAATCGGATATAAAGCACCCCGACTGGAAGAAGGCATCGGGTAGCCTGCCGACGCAGACTGCACACCTTCTTCCTTATTTGTTGAACTTTCGGAAATAAGGATTACTGAATGGCCGCTAAGAAGAAAACTGCGATTAAGGACAGGTACACCAAGAGCGCAATTCTCGCCGATATCGCAGAAAACACCGAACTCTCAAAAAAGCAGGTTGGTGCTGTATTTGACGAACTCGCCTCTCTGATCGAGCGACACGTCAAGAAAGGTGGGGCTGGTGAATTCACCCTTCCGGGTCTGCTTAAGATCAAGACTGTTAAGAAACCTGCCCGAAAGGCTCAGAAAGGCGTGCCTAATCCGTTCCGCCCAGGCGAAGTAATGGATATCGCCGCCAAGCCAGCCAGCACCCGAATCAAGGTTCTACCGCTGAAAGGTCTGAAGGATTTTGTTTGATTGATAAGAACAAACAATGATCTTGAAAAAGGCCGCTTCGCGGCCTTTTTTATGTCAGCTGCCGTCATGCTGAACAGATCGAGGTCGCACATTGGTGACGCCTCTCGCGAGATCCTTCGCTGAGATCCTTCGCTGACGCTCAGGATGACATGAGAGAGTCAGGATGACAGATCAGAGAGATCCGCCGCATTCTTCTCCCAGTTCTGACCATCAAAATCTTCGACAACGACATTGCCAAATGTCGACGGGTCGACACAACGATAGTTGATACTGACCCCATCGGGATTGGATCTGGGTACGTAGAAGGGTTTTACTCCACAGGACTTACAGAAGTAATGTTTTGCCACATGAGTATTGAAAGTGTAGAGACTCAGTTGATCCCAGTCCGTAAGAAGCTTAAATGCCCCAGCAGGAATGATAAGATGCAGATACCCAACACGCTCACAGATGGAGCAATTACATTGATACAGGACGATATCCGGATTTGATTCAAATTCGAACTTCACCTGCCCACAATGACAATCGCCTCTATGCAGCACTTGCTAGATCCCTGACCAACACTATCTATGGTAACAGTTGAACTGTTTTAGACTATGAGAGCTTCGAAATACACCATCGCCACACTGAAAGAAACACCCGCTGACGCTGAAATCATCAGCCATCAACTGATGATTCGTGCGGGTCTCATCCGCAAGCTTGCCTCTGGTATCTACTCCTGGATGCCAATGGGTCTGCGCGTACTGCAAAAAGTTGAAAATATCGTCAGGGAGGAAATGAATGCCTCCGGCGCCCAGGAAGTCATGTTGCCCATCGTGCAACCCGCCGAACTCTGGCAGGAATCTGGCCGATGGAGCCAGTACGATGAAGGTCTGCTGCTGCAGTTCCAGGATCGACATGAACGAGACTTCTGTTTCGGACCCACCCATGAGGAAGTCATCACAGATCTGGCACGCGGAGAGCTGAAGAGTCATAAACAACTCCCGGTCAACTACTACCAGATTCAGACCAAGTTCCGGGATGAAACCCGGCCCCGCTTTGGTGTACTGAGAGCACGCGAGTTCCTGATGAAGGATGCCTACTCCTTTCATTTGGACCAGGAATCTTTGGAAGAAACCTATCAGGACATGTACAGAGCCTACACCCGTATTCTTGGTCGGATGGATCTGATCTTCCGTGCCGTTCAGGCGGACACGGGCAGCATCGGTGGCAGTGCGTCCATGGAATTCCACGTATTGGCAGAATCCGGAGAAGACAGGATTGCCTTTTCCAGCGATAGCGACTTTGCCGCAAACGTAGAGATGGCAGAGGCAGTTGCACCATCGAACGACACTGATGAAATGTGTGAAGCCGAGGAAGTTGAAACACCCGACGTTAAAACCATCGAGAATCTTTGTGATTTTCTGGACGTATCCGCAACGTCAACGGTCAAAACTCTTGTCGCCAGAGGCACCGACACTGATCTGGTTGCCCTGGTACTGAGAGGCGATCACCAGTTGAACGAACTCAAGGCTGAGAAGATGCCTGAAGTCGCTGCGCCACTTGAGTTGGCGACAGAGCAGGATATAGAAAAGGCCCTGGGCTGCGGTATCGGCTCCATCGGGCCACAGGCTTTGCCCATTCCAGTGATCGTCGATCGCAGTGCCGCAGCATTGAAAAATTTCACCGCCGGCGCCAACAAAGATGGCTTCCACACCAGGAACCTGAACTGGGACAGAGATGCGCACGCTACCGCTATTTACGATCTCCGCAATGTCGAAGAAGGTGACCCCAGCCCCGATGGCAAGGGTGTCATTCAATTCAAACGCGGCATAGAGGTTGGGCACATCTTTCAATTGGGCGATAAGTATTCCAAGGCGATGAATGCCACCGTACTGGACGAATCCGGTAAGGCCACCACCATGACTATGGGATGCTATGGCATGGGCGTGTCACGACTGGTCGGCGCTATCATCGAACAGAATCACGACGATAAAGGCATTATCTGGCCTGAAGCCATTAGCCCATTTTCAGTAATCCTGGTGCCAATTAACGCCCATAAATCGGACGAAGTGCGCGAAGCAACCGAAAACCTCTACCAGGAACTGGTTGCAACGGGGCTTGACGTCCTTCTGGATGACCGCGAGAGCATTCGGCCCGGCGCCAAATTCGCGGATGCTGAACTTATGGGCATCCCTCACCGCATTGTCATCGGTGATCGAGGACTGTCCAAGGGAGTCGTTGAGTACATGAAGCGACGTGATGGTGAGTCGAAAGATATCGAACTGAACGAAGTCCTGGCGCTATTCAATTAGTTCGGCCACTGCAGCAATGGCCTCTACCAGGTGCTGATTACTTCTGTGGGAATATCCAGGGTAGATCCAGAAAGGTCCGGATGCCTGGTTCGGCATCAACAACAACGGGTATAGCGTTCATCGCGTGCATGGCCGTTGAGACACCGGACTCATCCAGAAAACCGAAATTGCTTTTGATTTCAAAATCGATATTCGGTCGACCCTTGAGGCGGATCCAGTTGTTACCGGAAGGCCAGTCAGGTGCGACATCCCTATGAATACGCCAGACTGTTTCATGAACGACAACTTCCTCTCCATCTGCCAGGCCAGACCAGCGCCAGTGTTGGCCTGCTACCGTGCCCTTTCTGACTGTCCCGGCCGCTACATTCAAATCCTCCTCTGCAAGCACCGTTTCCAGCGAGCTTGCGACCTCGGTCACGCCCATGTCGAGACCATCGGCCACCATCTGAACGCTCTCGGAAAACAGGCCATCCAGCCACTTCTTTCGCCCCTTGATTTTGCTC
>JABHYO010000206.1 GCA_018656865.1 Gammaproteobacteria bacterium
AACCGCCCCCGGCGGAATCACCTGCAACTACTAGATTGTCGGCAATGTATCCCTCAGCCAATAGCCAACGATAGCAGGCTGTCGCATCGTCAACTGCGCCAGGGAAAGGATGCTCTGGCGCAAGTCGGTAGTCAGCGACAAGAACTCTGATACCGCATTCCTTAGCCAATCGCCAGGCGAGGTCGCGATGACTGTCAGGACCTCCAAAGACATAGCCACCACCATGAAGATAAAGCATGACATGATCATTGCTGACACCAGCGATAGTCACCCACTCAGCAGGAACGCCGCCGGCATCTACGGTTTCGGTAGACACGTTCTCGGGGATTTTTCCGGGAAGCGCCTGGTCCAGTCGCATCTCAGCCGGATCCTCGAACCTGGACATCCGTTTCTTCATCGTATGTCTGATAAAAAAGGAAATAAGACTCGCCCGGATGCTCATTACTCTCTCGGCTTAGATAACGTGCTTGTCATCATACATCCTTCACTTCCTGGAACTGAAGCTCGTGCAATGTATGGTACAGCCCCTTCAGGGCCAGCAGTTCGGCATGTGTGCCGCTTTCAATGACTTCACCATGCTGCAGAACCAGCACCCTGTCTGCCTGCTGTATCGTCTGTAAACGGTGCGCGATAAGAATCGCCGTTCGATCGGCCATCAGCTTGTGAAGCCCGTCCTGGATTAGCAGCTCCGTTTCTGTATCGATGCTTGCCGTCGCCTCATCCAAAACCAGTACCTCCGGGTCAGCCGCCAGCACCCGCGCAAAAGCCAGCAACTGACGCTGCCCCTGGGACAGATTCGCGCCTCGCTCCAACAACATGGTGTCGTAGCCTCCAGGCAGAGCGGATATAAACCCATGGGCATTGACCGTCCTGGCCGACTCGATCGCGCGCTCCCGACTGATATTCGGATCTCCCAGCACAATGTTGTCCAGGATCGTGCCTGAGAAGATGTGAAAGTCCTGAAGCACGACACCGATCCGCGTTCGAACATCCCTCGAGTGCAGGTGATTGACATCGATATCGTCGAGAAAAATCATGCCATCGGGAAAATCGTAGAACCTGCCGAGCAATCTGATCAGGGTACTCTTACCCGCACCGGTCGGCCCTACAATCGCCAGCTTCTCACCCGCTGCGACATTAAAGGAGACATCCTTCAATATCGGGTTGCCCGGTTCGTAGCCGAAGTTCAGATGCTGAAACTCTAATCGCCCTTTTACTCGGTCCGGCAGTGTTACCGGATCTTCCGGCTCATGGACCTGCTCATCCCAGTCCAGTGCCTGAAAGATTCGCTCACCGCTTGCCATGGCCCGGAACAGGACATTGAGTTGCTCGCCCAGCGTTACGACCGGTGTAAACAGCATGCTCATGAATCTTGTAAACAGAATCACGCCACCAATGGTCATCTCTTCCTGAACGACCTCGCCACCGCCGAACCAGATTATGAGACCGAGCCCAATCGCCGTCAGACTATCGTTAAAAGACCCATAAAAGGTAGAAAGGTTAATCGACTGATATTCAAAGCGTCGGTTTTCCTTGTTTAGCCGTGTATATCCGAGGAGATTAAGTTCTTCTCGCCCGCTCAATTGAACCACCTGCAGACCAGAGAGGTTTTCCTGCAGATTTTGATTAAGGGCGGAGACACTGCTTCTCACCAGCCTGAACACTTCCCTGGAGGCTCTGCGAAAAAAGAAGGTGGCAACACCAACAACAGGCACCAGGGCCAGTAAAATCAGCGTCAATTTGACACTGGCACCGAACATCACGATCAGGGCTACAAAAAACGGCACGAACTCACCAACCAGGCTGCCCACACCGCGCAGCATTTCAAAGAGGGCCTCTATGTCATTCGTCACCCGGGTCATGATACGACCAATTGGCACTTTGTCATAAAAGGAACTGGGTCTTGTCTCTAAATGGCTGAATAAATCCTGCCTCAGATCCCTGAGGCCACTGACGATGGCACGGGAAAGTGTCATCCGGTGCCAGTGTCCGGCCAGCCCGAATACCATCATCAGCAAGGTGAACAGCAGACCGGCGGCAAAAAGAGCACTGATACCCAGCTCCGCTTCCACCCACCGGGTCATTTCGATCATCCCGAGATCAGGCATTTCCGATTCCGTTTCGCCGACGATGATGTAGTCAACAAGCACCCTCGACACCAGGATTTCCATGACCACCGCGGCATAACTGGCGATAAGCACCAGTACGGTGCTGGCAACCAGATTGAAACGATAGGGTTTCAGCCACTTCATGATCCTGCCAAGCAGGTGGACATTGAGAACGGCACCGGAAATCTCGGCATCGAACATACTGTGATCACGCATCTTTTTGTCGTCGCTCATGCGGGCACCATGTCCAACTCCTCGACCTGATCGCGCAGGGTCTGAGCGCGCTCGAGTTGGGCATACGCACCATCCATCGCCATCAGTTCCTCGTGACTCCCTATCTCAACAATTTCGCCTTCTTCCAATACGATGATTCGGTCGGAGTGGCGCAGCGTTGAGATTCGATGAGACACCAGAATTGTGGTTTTGCTCTTCCGCAACGCCTTCAGCCTGCCGAGAATATGCTCTTCGGTCTCCGTATCCACACTGGAAAAACAGTCATCAAGTATCAAGACCGGCGCGTGTCTGATCAGGCCACGCGCTAAAGTCGCTCGCTGCCGCTGGCCGCCTGAGAGTGTCACGCCCCGCTCACCGACCATTGTCTCCATCTTCATGGGGAATTGGTCGATGGACTCACGCAATGACGCCGATTCGGCAGCGTCCCAGATCAGCTCGAAGGATCTTTCCGGATCGTCGTAACTGATATTGCTGTGAAGTGGTTCACCGAAAAGAAACGCGTCTTGCAGCACCTGCGCGATCTGCTGTCTCAATTGGGACAGTGGATAGTCACAGACGTCATGCCCATCTATATATAGGCAACCCGGCCTCGTGTTGACCATGCGGGTGAACTGTTTCAGCAGCGTACTTTTGCCAGAGCCGATACGGCCAACAATGGCGATGGACTCACCGGGTCGAATCTCGAGGTTGATGTTGTTTAATGCGGGGCGATCCGTTCCGGGGTAGGTAAACCCGAGATCTTTCAATACAAAGGCGCCTTCGATCTCCTTTGGTGCCGACGCGGTTGGCTGATCCTGGATTTCCGGCTCGAAATCGAAGATTTCAAACAGTCGATCTGTCGCCACTGCAGCACGCTGAACCAGCATGACTAACATCCCCGCCATGCGAATCGGCTGCAGAAGCATGCTGAGGCAGGCAAAGAAAAAAACCAGATCACCGACGCTCATCTGCCCCGACATCACCAAATGACCGCCATAAAGCATGATAATAAGCTGCGCCACCGAAGCGAAAAAAGGCATCCAGGCCGACATGAGAGAATTGACCCTGGCCTGATCATAGAAGGCACGGGCATAGTCATTGTTGGTTTCCCAGAACCGTTCTATTTCATT
>JABHYO010000140.1 GCA_018656865.1 Gammaproteobacteria bacterium
GATAGCTGATATAGAGATCGCCGCCACCAATTTCACCCTCGCGACCTTGAGAACCGAATATCAGGTAGGACTCATCCGGTGCGATGAAGCTGTTGAACTCCCAGGCCTTGCTGTTAACGGGTGCACCGATGTTAAGGACCTCGGTGTAGGCACCGTTAGTCAATCGGGCGAGGTAGAGATCCTCATTGCCAAGACTGTCGGAGCGGCTTGAAGTGAAGTAGAGCGTGCCGTTGAGGGTGGTTGAAGGATAGAACTCATTCTCGGCAGTGTTAACGGGGCTGCCGGGATTGACTGGTTCACCCCAATTGCCATCATGATAATCAACCTGCCAGATATCCCAGTCGGCACCTTCGCGATTGGGTTTGGGTCGTTTCGAGGCAAAAAATATGGCCTTACCATCCGGAGAAAAGCTGGGCTCGATGTCTGCGTGCTGACCAGAAAATGGCGCTACTTCGAGTGCCGTCCATTTGCCGTCCCGTCGATAACTGATTGCAATAATGGCCGAGAGGTTTTTTGGCGCAACAATGCTGGTCAGCATGATCGTGCCATCTGGTGAAAACGTGATATCTCGGTTGTTCATGCCTGAATTGAACCAGACGGCATGACTTTCGGCCTGGGTCAGAGGTGATGCGCTTAGTATCAGGCAGAGAAAAAGTAGCCGAACAGTCATTTCACTTATTCTCAACAAATGAGTCAAAGCGACTTTCCAGTATAGCCACAGGCAGCGCAAGCAGCAGGACAAACAGCAGAGCATTGGAAGGGATCTGCAGATTGACGTCGGCAAATCCATGAATCAGCAGAGAAACAGTGCCTGTCAGACAGCCGAAGGCGATGCCGCGATCGAAGGTTGCAGACATAGATCCGAGTAGACGGACCTGAGCGTGTAGACCAGTGGCGAGGATGATGATGAGTGGTAGGGTGCCGATAATGCCAAGTTCGATCAATAGTTCGATGTAATCCATCTCTGCATGGACTGCCTTCCTCGGAATGGTTGCATCGCGGTAGGAAGGGAATATGGATTCGTAGGTGCCTGCGCCGCTCCCCTGCCACAGGTGGTCTTTGAAAATAGTGAAGTTGTATTCCAGCAGGTCGACCCTCATGGAAGATTCGGAGTTTGTATTGCGCAGACGTTCACCCAGGCGTTCTATACCGAAGTAGTTACCGATGATCAGCGCATCAAGTGCCAGGATGCTGATAAGCACTATCGCGGTGTAGCGATGAAAGGTACGAGAATAGTAGAAGGACATTCCTGCCGTAATAAGTACCGCACTGAAAAAGGCCACGTTGCCCATTCTTGATCGGCTCATTACCAGTGCGATGACCATGATAACGATGATTAGACGCAGTCGTCCGAGGGGACCGGTAACAAAATCGATGATGGAAAACCGTTTATCAGTCTGGTTCGTTGAACCAGCGAGCATGAGGCCAATTCCAAGGCCGATGGCCATCTCCAGATAACCCGCGAAGTGATTGGGGTTGGGAAAGCTTCCCCGACTACGGGGTATATCGAACATAAGTTGTTGGATACCTCCGAATAGGGCTTCTGCGAGGCCGACCAGTACGATAGCGTAGGCAACAATTCTGAAACGATCATTGGAGCGGACCAGCTGAATCGTCGAATAGAACAAACAGGCATAGGTAAGTGTCTTTAGGAACTCGCTTCTTGTTTCGAATACATCAATGCTGGACTGCGGTAGCACCCCTGGCAGACCAAACCATTGCCAGAGCATCCACAGCAAAAGTGCGGCGTAGGCCGCCAGCGTTAATCTTGCATGGGGTGTTCTCGGGGCTGGAGACTTGTAAAGCAGTGCCAGAGTAATTAAGAGGTAGAGTACCGACAGAATAGGCCAGGCCCAGTCACGGTTGCTGCCGAGGGGCCATGGGCTGACAATCAGTCCCAGCACGAACAATGCAAAAAAAGATCCGGTGTGTGACAGGGGATGCATGGATACCCGATACTCAGTAGAGTCATCATGGTAGCAAAGCAGAAGACGTCCTAGAAATTTAGCGCTTTTGTTCTTAAGCTGGAATCGATACAGGTCGTTACAAAGAGCATGAAATCAACGGTTAACAAGCTATGGAACTCGTTGCTGACAGCGACAGTGGTAGCAATGCTTTACGGACTCTTTATCGCTGCCATGCCGCCGGTCTATCGTGCGACGGCAACGGTTAAGGGTGATGCTGACGGCATGCTGATCATCCAGTCCGGCGAGCTTCTAGACGACGTTCTTGCCTCCTCAGGTATTCAGACTGTCGATCTGCAAGGTTGGCTGGAGGAATTTGCAAGTGCAGACCTGGATGGAACGATGCTGCTACGGCAGAAATTGTTTGTTGCATCCGGGGCGCAGGATGACTGGATTGATATTACCGTTGAAGCGCAGGTTGCCCGGACGGCTTCTCACCTGGCAAATGAAATTGCCAGGGCCTACCTCGACAGAGTGAGGCAGAATGAGCTTACCCTCGAGGCAAGAGCAGAACTGTTCGCGGGAGTTAAAGCTGCAGAATTCGAACTGACTACCTTTATAGATGCCCATCCTGCTGTTCTCGATTTCAAAGTCGAACGGAAGAGGCTTGATCGAGAGTTGGCCAAACTGAAACAGCAGCATCAGATTGCGACCCAAAAACATAGACAGATTGTCGAAAAGGAAGCACTTGCCCGTCTTCGTGACACCGAGAACCTTCAGGATAGAACGGTTCAGAAAGCCGCAGGCGCGGCTAGCACCCTGCAGTTGCGTCTGGCCGAGCTGGCCACACGCTATGGCAGTCAGCATCGGAAGTTGATTGAGGCAGAAGCGAAATTAGCTGAGTCCAGGAAGATGTTGGAAAGTGCGCTGGAAGAAGCCGTCGTCAGGTTTAATCAACTGGCGCAGACCGTTCAGCATGAACTCAAGCAGATTGATCGTGGCATCGAGAATCTCCATGCTGACGTCGAACGGTTGTCGGCACTTGAAGTGACTCACCGGAAACTTCTGTTAGGCCGTGAGTCGGCCCTGGACAGGTTTGATGGTATGACGCGGGAACAGAAGAGGTATGAGTTCTCGGAAGCGACACCACCGGATAATTCACTGGGATTTAATCAGCTTGTGCTGCTGGGTGTGATTTTTGCTGGAGTTTTCGTACTCGTCTTTTTACTCAGTTCCATCCGGAACCGCGTGTCATGATTCGTATCACAGTGGCGCTGGTTCTGCTCGTAGCAGTCTGGATGTCTGTTTCGGTTCTGAGTGGCGGTATGATTCACCGAATCGTCGGGAGGGAATTGTCCGGTCGGTCAGACTCTGAATGGGCGTTGGACCGCCTTCAGCTGGCAGTTAAACTGGATTCGAGGAACCCAGATATCCATGCGCTGGTGGCAAAGCTCCAGCCACCGGAGGAATCGCTCTCTACCTATCGCCTGCTGACTCAACTAATACCCAGGGATGGCCTTGTTTGGGCTAATCTTTTCGCAAGAAAACTACAGCTCGGCCGACTCGATGAAGAGGCGCGTCAGGCGTTGGACTCGGCGTTGAAGCTGGCGCCCTATGAACCCCTGGTGCAAGAGACGTTAATCGGCTCCGCAAGTCCGCGTTGGTTGATGCTGGACCCGGCAACCAAACAGAAGATCATCGAGATGGCGGTAAGAGCCTTGGAAAGCAAATCCCATTACAGGAAATCGGAGATCCGGCAGCTCCTGGTCAATCGTGGCCTGATGTGGCCGGTCTGTGCATCGCCCCGAGTTGTCGATCATGCGTTCTGTGGGCGCTACCGGCACTAGAGAAAGGGGCGGCCTGTGTCGTAACAGTGCGCTCTATCGCACCAACATGGTGCGATATTCTTGAATTCACTTTCCTGGATGTCCTGAAAACCTCTGCAATACCGCCCAATTCCCTGAATTAAGGGATTCCCGAGCTGTGCGCGGGAATTGGCCCGCCTTTTGCAAAACATGGTTCCGAAAGATGTGCTTTCGCAATTAACTCACTTTAGGAGCCCAACATGAAAGGATTAACACGACTTGGCATGATGATGACGATCTGTGTCTCAGCGCTTGCGTCGATGAGTGCCTATGCCGAAGGCGAGGTGTCATACAACGTCGGATTTGCTTCCGAATACTATTATCGAGGCATTCTGCAGAAAGACTCTTCTGCCAGTGCCGGTATCGATTATGGAAATGGAGGTTTCTCCGCTGGCGTCTGGACTGCGGATGTCGGAGATGGGCTCGAGGTTGACGGCTTTTTTGGTTACGGCGTTGAAACTGAACAGGGATTTTCAGCCAGCCTTGGATTTACTGGTTATTACTACACGGGTGAGTTCGACGATACCTATGAGGAAATCAATCTTAACTTCGGTTACAAGATGGTTAGTCTCGAATACTCGGTAGGGGAATGGGACGGCTTTGGCGCTGAAGAGGATTATGACTTTGTCGCTCTCACCATCGAAGGCGATAACGGCTTCTATGGCAAGTACGGTTCGTTCGGCAAGGATTTTGACGGCGAATATATTGAGATCGGTTACGGTACAACCATTGCTGAAATCGACTTCGGCGTTTCAGCTATCTTCAACAGCGATGAACTGTCGGACGAGATGGATGATGATGGTGATCCGACTGAAGGTGAGGCCATTATCTTCACTATCAGTAAGTCGTTCTGACGCGGCAGTAGTACCGTCATCCTGAACGTAGTGAAGGATCTCGAGATGTCGTGCGCGACCTCGGTTCACCTTTCGGGTTCAGCATGACATCAAGCGGGTCATCCTGAGCAAAGCGAAGGATCTCGACGAGATACTTCGGTCGTGCGCGACCCCGGCACGCTCAGCATGACTACGGGTCACCCTTCGGGGTGACCTCTCATTCTCTCGTAGATCTTCTGGGCCACGGTAACAACCGGCACCAGCACACCGCCAGAGATAATACCGATGATGGCGTTGACGATCAGGGTGGTCACGGTTGAAACAACACCGCCAATCGTCTCCAGGTGTGTCAGTGGTTCGATCAGACCCTCGATCAGATGATGCAATGGCGGGATACCGTGAGCGATGATGCCGCCACCGACTAAAAACATGGCGGCAGTACCGACAATGGTTAGTCCCTTCATCAGGTTGGGGGCGAAATCGAGAATTCTGTCACCCAGCCACCGCTTCATGCCGGTTTCGCCACCCGTATCGACCAGGTGCATACCGACATCGTCAAGCTTAACAATTGCAGCGACCAGGCCATAAACGCCGATCGTTATAATGGCGGCAATCAGGATGACCGTGAAAACCTGCGTTATATATGCAGCATCCTGTACGGTACCCATTGCGATAACGATGATTTCCGCTGAAAGGACAAAGTCCGTTCTGATCGCACCGCCGATCTTCTTCTTTTCGAATTCAACGAGATCCAGCTTGGGGTCATGTAGAGCTTTCAGTACTTCCCTGATCTCGGCTTCCTTTTCGCCTGGATGAAGAAATTTTCCCGCAATCTTCTCGAATCCCTCGAAGCACAAATAGCAGCCGCCAAGCATGAGAAATGGTTGAATCATGAAGGGTGCGACAGCCGCAAGTAGCAGCGCGATTGGTACCAGGATCAGTTTGTTTCGGGCCGAGCCCTTGAAAACGGCCCAGACCACGGGCAGCTCACGTTCTGCCCGGACCCCGGAAACCTGTTCTGCGTTGAGTGCAAGATCGTCACCAAGAACGCCGGCCGTGCGGCTGGCCGCAACCTTGGTCATAGCGGTGACGTCGTCAAGAACCGTGGCGATGTCGTCCAGCAGCGCCAGCAGGCTTGTGGCCATGAGTGCGGTTACCCTCGGATCTTTTCGGCGATAGCGGCGTACTGATCTAGCATGGGCAGAACCGTATCGGCGGATTCCGGTGGCACACCAAAGCAGAAGTGGGTATAGCCTTCTTCAATCTTCGAATTGATGAAATCTTCATCTGGTGGCAGACCAAACATGGCGAGCGTAATGTCGGATAACTTGCGTCCGCGATTGACGAGCGCCTCCTCTATTTTCGGCAGGTGACCGTCATCGAGACCTGCAATCGGCAACCAGCCGTCGCAGTATTCGGCAATACGATCATAGCTCCATTTGGATGTGGCGCCCATCCAGACTGGAGGACCGCCTGGCTGGACCGGCTTGGGATTGGACCAGACCGGGTCGAAATCGACAAACTCACCATGGAATTCTGCCTCATCCTTTGTCCATAACTCTCGCATGGCGAGGATTTTTTCACGAACCACCTTCCATCTCTTCGAGTAGTCGATACCGTGGTTTTCCATTTCTTCGGCATTCCAGCCTGCTCCGATACCGAGAATGAATCTGCCATCGGAGATACGGTCAAGCGAGGCAATCTCTTTGGCCAGGGTCAGGACATCGCGTTCGACAACGAGGCAGATTCCCGTGCCGAGTTTGATGTGCTCAGTCACTGCGGCACAGGCAGTAAGAAAGACGAATGGGTCGTAGGTATTGGAATACTCCTTTGGCAGATCACCACCAGCAGGGTAAGGGGTACGCCGCGATGCAGGAATGTGGGTGTGTTCCGGAACAAAGATGGAATCCAGCCCTCGTGATTCAACTGCTTTCGCCAGTTCCACGGGTTGCATGGAATAGGCAGTAGGAAAGATAACAATTCCAAATTCTGACATGTGATCACCTCCAAAAAGGGTAAGAATAAACGCTTGTCCTGAACGAAGTGAAGGAACCAGCGAGATATTTTATTCGTGCGCAACCCCGATATACCCAGTATGACGTTTTCTAGGCAACCAGGTCCTGAAGCTTAAAGGCTCTTGCCCGCAACCATTCGGGTGAACCGAGAATCTGACGATTGAATCCTGCACGCTTGAACCAGTAATGCAGGCCCACCAGATCGGTAAAACCCATGCCGCCGTGCACTTCCGTTGTGGTTCGGGTTACAAACTGCCCGACCCCCGTACGCCAACCTCCCGCTGGATCTGCTCCAGATACTGCCGCAGGCTGGGGTAGCCGTTTGCGATATCTGAGAGCCAGGTTGGCGGCTGATTGTCCATGAATCCGGACAGCATGCCGGCTACGATGAAATCGTAGACGGTCAGACGATCGCCAACGATGTAATTGTGTTTTGAGACAATATCCGCAATGGCCTGAAGATCACGACCTGCAAAACGTTTTTGCTCCTCCAGCGTATGGCGACCGAGGCCCTGCAGGTGGAATGTCTTAGCTACTTCTTTTCTTGCAGATCTGGAAGCAAAACCGCGCACGATACCGGGAATGAATCCGAAAAACCCTTCGACAATGTGTGGGAACCAGTCATCGTCAAGCCAGCGGCTGGCAACCCCCAGCCAGTAGAGGTGATCTTCGGCGAGGCGGGTGAATGCAGTACCCATGGCCTTTTCTTCCGGGGTTAGTTTTCCATAGAGTCCGCCCTGGGAAATATTATCGAGTTTTTCAAAAATCAGTTCGGAGTCTGCAAGCTTTTCGCCATCGATGATCAGATAAGGCAGTTTTCCCTTGGGTGTTTTTCGCGGGTCAGCTTCTGTCTTGATATCGAAATCGAGCCCGAGGTGGGTCAGGGCCATTTCGACCTTGAGGCAAAACGGACTGACATTGCGTAGACCAAAAGCAGACGGCAGTGTGACAAGTGTGATCATTGCTCTCTCTTCATCTGTGCTGGTAGATAAGTTTAACGGATACCTGCTGCCAGGGTTGTGTCAGGAGCCCTCAGCGAATGGAGAGCCCTCAGCGAATGGAGAGCCCTCAGCGAATGGAGAGCCCTCAGCGAATGGAGAGCCCTCAGC
>JABHYO010000086.1 GCA_018656865.1 Gammaproteobacteria bacterium
ATTTCATTTTCTTCCTGCACCTGAGCCTGAATGGTTCTGATACCAGACAGGTTTTCCTGGGTATGCGAGGACAGGTCCGACAGTCTTTGCTGAACCTCCCGAGATGTGCGCCCCATCTCACCTGTCATCCGCAGCGCATAAATGAAAATTACTGGCAGCAACGGTACGATCAAAAGTGTTAGTGAGGCAGATTTGGTCATCATGGCCGTTACACCGAAAAGCGGCGCGAAGATCATAATAACGACAGCGATCAGACCGAAGGCAATCACTCGCTGTATCAGCGCAATATCCTGGATAGCACGGGTCATGACATCGCCAACGGAGATACGGGCATAGAAGTCCGTACCCTGGCGCAACACTGCTCGATAAATGCGCTGCCGCAGGTCGTAGGAAACTGCAATACCAACACGCCGAATCGCTCTCCTGGCAAATGACACCACAAGAAATCGCATCAACACACACAAAATAACGCCCAGCGTGATCTGCCCAAGCGAATCGAATGCAGAAGCGCCAGTCAACAAATCAGCGATCCGGTCGATGCCGAGGGCAACCAGGTAATAGGTGCTAACCTCGAAAAAACGTGCCACGAAGAATGCAAAAAAACCCAGGTAAATCTGACCCTGGTAATTCTTCATCAGTGGCAACAGTCGTTTTAGTGAATTCAATTGGTCAGAGTCTCCCCCACCTTCACATCGAGGCAAAGTTGCGTATTCTGCCACAGATCCGGCTGACCGAGGCCCTCAGACTTATGTGTATACTGCCCTCTCGTCGAATGAATTGAATATCCAGATGAGTGAGAGCACCACTCGCCTGGTGAACTGGGCGGTTTTCGGCCTCGCGTTCACCAGCGGTTTTATCATCATGTCAATCGAGCTGCTTGGCGGCAGGATACTCGCGCCCTATTTCGGCAGCAGCATTTATGTCTGGGGCAGTATCATCACCGTCTTCATGGTCGCTCTCTCTGTCGGCTACCTCGCCGGCGGTCATTTATCTATGATGAATCCAAGGCTAGGCCGATATGGCTATTTCTTTCTGGCTGCTGCAGTGACTGCTGTGCCCACCATTATTTTTGGCGATAATTTGATGGACTGGGTCTTTCTTCAGGTCGAGGATCCAAGATACGGGTCGCTGCTGGCAGCGACACTGCTGTTTTTTGTGCCGACAGCTATTTTGGGCATGATCGCACCCTATTCCGTTCGACTGCTGGTTCAGGAATCCCATCACAGCGGCAAGGTGGCGGGTGGGCTTTATTTTGTGTCAACACTTGGCAGTGCGCTCGGCACGCTGCTCACTTCCTTCTACTTCGTTCTATTATTTGAGATCAACGAGATACTCATCACCATGGCGGTAGTCCTGATCGTCTGCTTCCTCATTGCAACCCTTATTGATCGCTTGTTGGCACAATGACCAAAGCGGCGTATCTGTTGTCCCTTGCCCTAATATTTAGCCCAGCACTGCTGGCCGACAAGGTTATCCACCGTGAAAAGTCTCTTTACCGCAACATTCTTGTAACCCAGCGGGCAGACCGACGCTGTCTCGCATTTTCTGTAAAACGTCAGCGTCGAAACCAGACCTGCATGAATGTTCGCCAACCAACCAAAATCGTGTTTCCTTATGTTCGAATGACCTTCGCCGGTTTGTTGGTCAACCCAAAACCCAGAAAGGTCATGATGATCGGTCTTGGTGGTGGCACCATCACGACCGTACTGACCGAACTCTATCCGGACCTGGAAATCGACGTCGTTGAGGTTGATGAGGCCGTGGTTCGGGTTGCCGAAGAGTATTTCGGTTTCAGGGCAACAGAAAAAACCAACGTCATTGTCCAGGATGGGCGTGTTTTCACCCGACGGGCGGCATTACGCGGAGAAACCTACGACTACATCATTCTCGATGCCTATACAGGCGACTATATTCCGGAGCATCTCATGACTCATGAATTCCTCTCCGATATTCGGGATCTGCTGACTCCAGACGGCATCGTCGTCGCCAATACTTTCGCCCTGAGTGACCTCTACGATCATGAGTCTGTCACCTACGCCAGCGTATTCGGAGATTTTTTGAACCTGAAAGTACCCGGCACGGGCAACCGCATCATCGTCGCGGGCAAGGGAACCCTGCCGGAACGTTCAGTTCTGGCAGCGGAAGCAAATCGACTGGGACCGCGACTTGAACCCTATTCGGTTGACCTCTTGAATTTACTATCCTACCTTGACAGGAATATCGACTGGGACACAACCAGCAGGCCACTGACCGATCAGTTTTCACCGGCCAATCTGCTGCGGGGACGGTAATGCGTACAACCATCAATCATGCGCTAGACATTCTGGAGGAGGACGAACAAGCGCGCTCGGATGCGAATCGAGTGGAGCTTGACCGGGTCATCCGTCGTGTTCAGACCGACTATCAGGAAATTATCGAAAATGCCCTGTCGCTGCTGGTTCAACACAAAGACAGTGATTGCCAGGACTACCTCAACGAAGAACGCAGCAAATTAGTGACCTGCAAAGAAAGAATTGGCGGATTGATTGGTGACGAGGCAAGGTGGCCGAATCAGTACCATCGCGACGTCATCGAATATCTCTACACACGCGCGAGGCTGGTGGATGAGATTCGTATGTTCCCCAATTTTGCCCTCGAGTTGCTTGAGCGTATGACTCTGGATCAGAGTCTGGCGGAAACAATCAACTGGCTCGAGAACGCCATGACCGGCAGGAAGGATCTTTACAACAATCTTGTTTCAGAGGAAGGAAGTAAATAGAAGCAAGTTTCCGACTAAGAACATGAGCAATTCTATTCGTCAGTATTGGCCCGATCCCAATTTTTTGTTCAGGATGACGGCTGATACGCCGCATGCCGGCCTCCAAACCGTGAGTATTCAAGCCCGACCGGACTGCTGATCGTTTCAGTCTCTTTCGCTCGCCAGCCCCAGGCACTGGTGATCGATAGTGTCTGCCAGCGCCAAACACCGTCATCATCGGGCACCAGAACACCTTCGTAGCGTCCACCCTGCACACCACTTGTTACGGATGTCATGAAGTAAGCACTGAGTTCGGCACTGTTGCAGTCCGCTGCCACGTTTACTGCAATGTTGGCACTGTGATGCCCGCCACTGATTGTCGGTTCACGGCTGCCGTAAGGTTCGTAAAGCGGCGAAATCTGTTCCCTGCCTTCGAAGTGCAGGTCGTCACCGCCAGCACCGGGGAAGTTCGGCACATCCAGCACGGCATCATCCGTGAAGCAATCAATGAGATCGTCACCAAAACCCGTATCCAGACAGTAAAGGTACCGGTTAAAAGCACTGAGCACAGCTTCCTTCGCTTCCAGTCTGTCAATTCGCTTTTTCAGGCTTTCCAGTTCGCTGCTCATTGTCTTTTCCCCAAGGATTAGTCGAAAGGACCATAGCGGCTGCAGCACGATTCAGCAAACATGAATATAATCGGGGTATTACCAAATAAGGAGTTACCCATGTCGCGGCGCGACCAGATAAATCTTAACCAGGCAGAAATCACTGACTTCCTGAAGAATTCAAGAACGATCATCCTCGTATCGAACGGCAAGAACGGTTATCCCCATCCCATGCCCATGTGGTATGCGGTTGGTGACGACAACACTATTTATATGACAACTTTCAGGAAAAGCCAGAAGATCAACAACCTCAGAAAAGATCCAAAATGTGCTCTTCTGGTGGAATCAGGTGATGCCTACCAGGAACTGAAAAGCGTACTGATCTATACCGAGGTCGAACTGGTGGAAGAGACTGAAGACGTCAGGGATATCCTCTTTAACATCTCTGTACAGCGCGGGGATGTGCAGGCAGACGCGGGTGATGCTGTCCGTGATGGCATGAATAAAAGTGCCTCGAAACGTATCGGGATGAAATTCGCACCCAACAAGATCGTAACCTGGGACCATAGCAAGCTGGGCGGCGTGTACTGACCACACTCATCCCGCAGGGATTAACCGGCCGCTACAGCAGTTTGGTCTTGTGCCCTTCCCAGTAGCGGTCGCGCAACAGACGTTTATATAGCTTGCCGGTCGGATGACGCGGCAGTTCCTTATCAAAGTCGATGGTCTTCGGACACTTGATGTGGGAGATATGTTCACGACAGTAGTCGATCAATTCGGCTTCCAGTTCGGGCCCGACATCTTCCCAGTGCTTGGGCTGGACCACGGCTTTGACCTCCTCGCCGAACTCTTCATTGGGGATGCCGAAGATCGCCACATCCATGACCCTGGGGTGAAGCACCAGCAGGTTTTCGGCTTCCTGGGGATATATGTTGACGCCACCGGAGATGATCATGAAGCTCTTGCGATCGGTGAGATAGAGAAAGCCCTCTGCATCCAGGCAGCCAACATCGCCGAGGGTTGACCAGCCTTCAGGGTGCCTCGAATCGTTGGTTTTATCTTCGTCGTTGTAATACTCGAAGTCACCGCCGCCGCCAAAGTAGATGGTTCCTTCTTCGCCGGTCGGTACTTCTTTGCCGTCTTCACCGACAATATGCACCTCCCCTGAAAGGGCCTGCCCGACTGAGCCCTTGTGTGCCAGCCACTGTTCTGAGTTGATGGCAACGTAACCGTTTGCTTCAGTGCCTGCATAATACTCATGCAGCACCGGCCCCCACCATTCGATCATCTGTTGTTTTACCGGCACTGGGCAGGGTGCAGCTGCATGAATCGCAACCTGCAGGCTGGTGACGTCGTACTTGAGACGTAATTCATCATCCAGCTTCAGCATCCGGATGAACATGGTCGGCACCCACTGACTGTGAGTCGCCTGGTACTTTTCTATGGTGGCGAGCGCAGCTTCGGCTTCGAAGTGCTGCATGACAATACAGGTAGCCCCCATACCCATAAAAGCCATGGTGAATGTCAATGGTGCTGAATGGTACATCGGTGCCGGACTCAGATAGATGCTTTCTTCAGTCACACCGTAGAGCATAGCGAACAGATTAGGCCCGTCTTCCTCGGCGCCATACTCTCCTTCAGGTAATGGTTTTAATATCCCCTTTGGTCGGCCCGTTGTGCCCGACGAATAAAGCATCGATACCCCGGTTGATTCATCGGCAATTTTTTCGGCGGGCATGTCTTCAATGGCATCTTCCCAGGATTCAAATCCGGCAATGACGCCATCAAGCATGTAGGACTTGTCGCAGTGATCGAGGTTCATCTTCTCAACAACCGCCTGTTGTGCCTTTGACGTGATGAATACCCTGGCCTGACAGTCGGAGACAATGTAGTCGACTTCTTCTTCCTGCAACCTGTAGGAGATTGCGGTGAAGTAGAGCCCGGACCTCTGTGCCGCCAAGGTGATCTGAAGCAGCGCCTGGTGATTTTCCATCATTATGGCAATGTGATCACCTCGCTTCAGCCCCAGACTGCGAAACAATTGAGAGCCTCGCATGGACAAATCGTCAAGCTCCTTAAAGGTTACGACATGACCCGTCTCTGCAATGACATAGGCTGTTTTATCTGGGGTCTTGGCGGCTATTTCACCAGGATGCATTTCTCATCACTCACATTTCGAAGAGCCGCTACAATGCCGACAACATCTGCAAAACTCAAGCGTAGTGGTTTCCGGGCACCCGAGGGCCGCTTGAATGACAAATAGTTTCATGCTCGAATGGAGCCCGCCTATATCGCGATGAGCCAGATGGATACTCCAGACGGGGAAAAAAGACGTTACCAGCGCTTCGAAAACCGGTCACTGGCAGTGGATATAGCGCGACCGGGCATCCAGGGGATCATCAAAACCAATCCGACGGCAGAGTGCCTTAATTTCTCGCGTACGGGACTACAGTTCGACTGCCCACAGAAACTCAAAGATGGCGAAAAACTCACCATCGATATCTCCGTTGACGACATCGTTCTTCGAGACCTATCCGCAATGGTTGTCTCAAGCCAGTCTATAGACAATGGTAACTGGTGCTACGGTGCGAGGTTCTGCCTGGAATATCCTCGCATGAAGAAAGACAACATCTATCGGAATCTTCTTCTTATCGAAGAGAAACTGAAAAGAAGCAACGAGTATCCCTTCGACGCTGTTTGAATCAAATTGGTGATATTTACTTTCCAGATCCTTCGCTTTGCTCAGGATGACTCGATGCATTTAGGATGACTTATATACAGGTCACCCTGAGTGAAACGAAGGGTCTCGACAATTTACCGCGGTTTCCTGCCAGATCCTTCGCTACGCTCAGGATGACTCGACGCATTTAGGATGACTTATATATAGGTCACCCTGAGTGATACGAAGGGTCTCGACAATCTACCGCGGTTTACTACCAGATCCTTCGCTGCGCTCAGGATGACTCGACATGTTTAGGACGATCTTCTATTAAATTGCTGTATAGCCGCCATCGATCACCAATTCGGAGCCGGTCATGAAAGCTGAGTCGTCTGAAGCAAGAAACAATACCCCCTTGGCAATATCGTCAGGCGTACCGAGCCTTCCGATAGGATGCTTCTCTACCAACATTTGCATTAAGTCGTCTTCTGTTTCGATTTCATCAACAAACTCAATCGCATTTCTGACCAGGGGCGTCCAGATATAGCCCGGATGCACAGAATTACAACGGATGTCATATCCGTATGTGCCGCAATAGACAGCGATGGACTTCGTAAGAAGACGGACACCGCCTTTCGAAGCGTTGTAGGCAGCAGGCGCCCCGCCAACCATACCCATGACCGAAGAGACATTGATGATCGAGCCTCCACTCCCTTTCATTGCCTTGATCGCCTCTCTGCAGCCCAGGAATACAGAGTCAAGATTGATACTCATGACACCTTGCCAGGCATCCAGCTCGGTCTCCTCCAAGGGCACGCTCGAGGCACCGCTAATACCTGCATTGTTAACGAGGACATCCAGAGCGCCGAAAGCGGACAGTGTTTCGCTGACGACCTCCCCCCAACGATCCTGATTTGTGACATCCTGTTGCATGGATATCGCAGAACCACCACGCTGCTGAATAGTGTCGCAGGTTTTCTGCGCCGCCTCCCCCCTGATATCTGTGACAACAACATTAGCCCCCTCGGCTGCTAACAGTTCACTTGAGGCTCCACCAATACCACTGCCACCGCCGGTGATTATTGCCGTCTTTCCTTCCACTCTATTCATGCGTATCTGCAGTTTGAATTTGCCCGCTACCATATCAGGCTTTTTGTGGTCGTCTACTAGGCGATCATAAAAAACGCAAGACCTGACCCCTTTTTTTCACTATTCCTCCACTATCCCTAAAACGAAAATCAACAATATATTGTGTTTAGAGAACCCCTGAGGCACAATATCTAGTCGCTGCCCCTGATTTAGGCCAAAATTACAATTCACATAAGTACCTGCAAAATCATGGGATTAGAGACCAGAGATAAAGCCCCTTGGCAGCTTTGGTACGTAAATTAAAACCCAATTACAAGATGTCGTACTGGATGCCCACGTCCGTGACAGCAGTAGAGATTTAATAGGAGACACATGGACTCAACCGCCCAAAAACCTGAATTGACTGCCATTCCATCAAGCGTCAATGAAATCAAGTTTCAGGATACTTCCCAGGATATCTGGGAGAACAAATACTGCCTCAAAAGCAAAAAAGGGGAGATGGTCGACCAGGACATGGACGGCACCTATAAACGGGTCGCTCAGGCTCTCTCCGAAGTGGAAGCCAAGGACAAACAAGAGATATGGTACGAGAAGTTTCTGTGGGCATTAAGGCAGGGTGTTATTCCCGCCGGGCGCATTATCTCCAATGCAGGTGCGCAGGAACACAAGCCGGCGACCTCCACCATTAATTGCACGGTCTCGGGCATTATTGAAGACTCCATGGAGAACATCCTTCAGAAAAATGTCGAAGCAGGCCTGACCCTTAAAGCGGGTTGTGGTATCGGCTACGAATTTTCCACCCTTAGGCCAAAGGGGGCCTATGTGTCCGGCGCCGGGGCCTACACATCTGGCCCCCTTTCTTTCATGGATATCTATGATAAGACCTGCTTTACCGTGTCTTCTGCTGGAGGCAGACGTGGCGCACAGATGGCGACCTTTGAGATCGGTCACCCGGATGTCATGGAATTCATCAAGGCCAAGCGGGAAGACGGTCGTCTGCGCCAGTTCAATCTGTCGTTGCTTATCACAAAAGAGTTTATGGAAGCCGTAATCGGCGACGCTGACTGGCCGCTAAGCTTTCCGCTAACGGAATCTGAGCTGGAAACGGACGAACTTGATCTCAATGACACTTCGAAAATACTGTGGCGTGACTTCCCTGTAAAAGGCAGGTACGTCACCAATGAAGAAGGCCTGGTTGCCTGCAGGATTCAAAATACTATCAGAGCAAGGCGGCTGTGGGATCTGATCATGGCGTCCACCTACGACTTTGCCGAACCAGGCTTTATCCTCATCGACAAAGTCAACGAAATGAACAACAACTGGTTCTGCGAAGACATCAGGGCTACCAATCCCTGTGGTGAACAACCGCTGCCGCCCTACGGCAGTTGTCTGCTGGGCTCCGTGAATCTCTGTCGATTTGTCGAAAAACCCTTCTCCGGTGAGGCTTCCTTTAATTGGGAGACCTTCAATGAAGCCGTTGCGACTTTCACCCGAATGCTGGACAACGTGGTTGAGATCAACGGACTACCACTGGCTGAGCAACGTACTGAAATAGAACGTAAACGCCGGCACGGCATGGGCTACCTTGGCCTGGGCTCAACTATCACCATGATGGGGATGAGCTATGGCGATGCAGCCTCTGTTGCCTTCACAGAAGAAGTCACCAAGCAACTTGCCCTGGTTGGCTGGAAGACGGGTATCGACCTTGCTGAAGAAAAAGGCCCAGCCGCTATCATGGACGAAGACTTCGACGTCACGCCAGCAATGCTGCGATTGCGACCTGAAATGACCGACGACGGCTACAAGATCGGCGACAAGGTTAAGGGTCGTATCCTTCACGCCCGTTATTCACGCTACATGCAGAAAATCGCTGGCGAAGACCCGGAGCTGGTGGATCAACTGGCTGAGAATGGCTGTCGCTTCACTCACCACAGTTCTATAGCGCCGACGGGCACGATCAGCCTGTCACTGGCCAACAACGCCAGCAATGGTATCGAGCCCAGTTTTGCGCATCACTATGCTCGCAATGTTATTCGCGAAGGCAAGAAGTCTAAAGAAAAGGTGGATGTTTTCTCCTTTGAGCTGCTGGCTTATCGAGCCATGGTCAATCCAGAGGCCGGCCCCATGAGCGAGGACCCCGAAAACAAACTGCCGGACTACTTTATTACCGCAGACGACATCACACCCATCCAGCATGTCGACATACAAGCGGCGGCCCAGCGCTGGATTGATTCCTCAATCTCAAAGACAGCGAATGTACCAACGGACTATCCGTTTGAGGAATTCAAGCATGTTTATCTTTACGCTTATGAACAGGGGTTGAAAGGATGTACGACATTCCGCTTCAATCCAGAGGCGTTCCAGGGCGTGTTGGTGAAAGAAGAAGACCTGGAGAACACCACCTACCAGTTCGAACTGGAAGACGGTCAGATCCTGGAAGTGAAAGGCAACGAAGATATCGAATACGACGGCGAGATGCATTCAGCCGCCAATCTCTTCGATGCCATGAAAGAAGGCTACTACGGTAAATTTTGAAAATGGCTATCAAGATAGAACAAAAAATCGTCGGCTACAGCATCAAACGTGATGAAGAACCTGAGGCCCCTCGTAAACCTGTAAAGGATGTTATGCACGAGGAAATCGCCAGGCCTGATGAGCTGAGGGGATATACCTACAAGATCAAAACACCACTCTCAGATCACGCAATGTACATTACGATCAACAACATCGTCCTCAATCAAAACACAGAGCATGAACAGGAACACCCCTTCGAGGTCTTTATCAACTCGAAGAACATGGAACAGTTCCAGTGGATTCTGGCACTCACCCGGGTTATTTCTGCTGTTTTCCGCAAAGGTGGCGACAGCGCCTTCCTGGCAGAGGAACTCATGCAGGTCTTCGACCCGCAGGGGGGGTATTTCAAGAAGGGTGGCCGCTTTATGCCATCACTCGTCGCCGAGATTGGCGAGGTGCTGGAAACCCACATGAAGAAGATCGGGCTTATCAAGGATGAGGAATTGAGCGAGGCGCACCTGGCTCTGCTTGCGGAAAAACGAGCAGCGCTCGAGGGAACTGCCGCCAATGCCGAAGAGGCGGAACCAGGCGACTATCCGCCCGGCGCGCAACTCTGCAAAAAGTGCAATGTGACAGCAACGGTGCTGATGGATGGCTGCATGACTTGTCTTAACTGCGGCGAAAGTAAGTGTGGATAGCAGCCTGCAGGTGCGAAGCACCGAAGGTCTGCGCCGACAGCCACTGCAACGAAGTGAAGTGAAGTGAAGTGGCGAAAGGCTAGCAGTCTGCAGGACGCAAAGCGGCCGAAGATCTGCGCCGGCAGCGTCACCCTGAAGCCGAAGGCTGAAGGGTCTCGTGACGAGATCCTTCTCTTCGCTCAGGATGACTTGGGAATTTGAGTGAAAACCTACCTCGACCAACTCCAGCACATACTCAATAACGGTGCCGTCCGCGGCGATCGGACGGGTGTTGGCACTATCTCCTGTTTTGGCCTCAATACTCGTTATCCAATGACAGACGGTTTTCCAGCCGTCACGACCAAGAAGCTGGCCTGGAAAGTCATGTCCTCCGAACTGCTCTGGTTCATTTCCGGTTCCACTAGCATCAACGATCTGAAGGCTATTTACGCCCACAACAAAATCTGGGATGCCAACTACGAGGATTACCTGAAGAGGCTCGGCCTCGATACCAACGATGGTGACATGGGTCGCGTCTACGGCAGCCAGTGGCGCAGATGGCGGACTGTCGATGGTAGAGAAATCGATCAGCTTCAGGATGCGATCGACCTGATCCGTAACAACCCAGACAGTCGCCGTATTATCGTCAATGCCTGGAACCCCGGCGAGGCAGCACCGGACCAGGTTGCCCTGCCCCCTTGTCATAGTTTTTTCCAGTTCTATGTCGCCGACTCCCGCTTGTCATTGCACATGTATCAGCGCTCGGCAGATATGTTCCTGGGCGTTCCTTTCAATATCGCCTCATATTCCCTCCTGCTGCACATGGTGGCTAAGGTAACCGGACTTGAGCCCCACGAGTTCGTTCACACGATTGGTGATGCCCACATCTACCTCGATGCCCTGGACCAGGTTAAAGAGCAAATATCCAGAGAGCCGCTACCCCTGCCCGGTCTATACATCGAGGATCGAGACCAGAGGGAAATTGACGATTTCGAGATGTCTGACTTTGCGCTCGAGAATTACCAGAGCCACGAGGCCATCAAAGCGAAAATGGCAATCTAATAGCAGCCTGCAGGTGCGAAGCACCGAAGGTCTGCGCCGACAGCCACTGCAACGTAGTGAAGTGGCGTGAGACAAGTCCGGGTAGATGCCTGTCCCTCGTTACAGTAAGATCAAGTTGTTAAGATGTCAGGAGTTGTCGTGGTTCCAGTCGGGGAACAGACCGAAGAGCTGATTCTGCAGGAACAACTGGCAGAGCGAGAGCAGAAATCTCTCGCCCAGCGCGCAGCGGTACTGAGGGTCTACAACTACTACCGGATCATTCTCTCCTTCCTTCTCATGATCCTTTTCTACGAGGTTCGTGGTCAGACTTTCATCGGCACCTGGGAACCTCAGTGGTTCCAGACCATTGTCCTTATCTACGTCATCCTGAACGTGACCGCTGGCTTCTTCATTCTGCTGGTGCAGAACCCCGCCAAGATCACGA
>JABHYO010000208.1 GCA_018656865.1 Gammaproteobacteria bacterium
CGGCGCTTTCAAGCCACATGCGTACCTGCTCCGGCGTCGCCGAGTAGGCATTCGCTGAATATTCTTCCGTTGGCAGCGCCACATGTTTCTCGAAAACACGGCATCCTTTGGCAATCGCCATTCTCACCAGATTGCCGTCTTCAGGCGGTTCATGGGTAGAGAAACCTACCTCCAGTCCAGGGTAGCGTTCCTTCAGGAAATCAATCTGGTTCAGCTGAGCTATTTCCGGTGCCATGGGATATTCGGCAACACAGTGCATGATCGTGAACGCCTTGTCTCTGTGCCTGAGGAAGGAGATAACTGCATCCAATTCATCTACTGAGGCACCGGCGCAGGAGGCAATAATGGGTAAATCCGTCGCTGCTATCTCTTCCATCAGGGGCCAGTCGCCGAACGAACAACTGGCGATCTTGATGATGTCAAAACCATCATCGACGATCTGGCTGACCGAGGTATTATCAAAGGGTGTACAGATCGGTAAGAAATCGTTGTCCTTTATCGCTTGAACAAGACGCCTGCGGTCTTCCGGGGTAAGTCGCGTGTCATTGAATCGCTTCACGTAATGGAGGTCAGAACCCAGGGCATCAGGATGCAGGTAAGTATCGAGATCCCGGTACTGCATCTTGAACCCGAATTGGAACGGAAACTCTCGACAGACCTCGGCAAAGGCCTGCACCAGACGTACGCCATGCTCCACATCACCCATGTGGTTGTTGGCCATTTCCAGAACAAACAAGGGTTGGCTTGTCTCATTCATGCGCGCACTCCTCATTTATTTCCGAAAAAGTCATGCAGGGACTGAATCGGACATTCCAGCATCTGTGGTTGTAAGCCCGGGTAGACGCCCATCCATAACGCACGTTCCATGGCGATATCCGTATTCGTCAGTTTGCCATGCACCCTGTATTCCCGTCCGTCGAAGTAAGGCTGCTTGGTGAGGTTGCCACCAAAGAGCAGGCGCGTTCCGATTTTTCTGTCATCCAGAAAATGAAGCAGCTCCGGTCGCAGATCTTCGCGCAGACTAATTGGGAAGCCAAACCAGGAAGGGTCGGACCCCGGTGTCGCCTCCGGCAGTACCATATGGTTATCGAGATCGGACAGCCCTTCTTTCAGAATAGAAAAGTTTTCTTTTCGACTGGCGATAAAACCCGGTAGCCGCTGAAGCTGGGCATTCGCTACCGCTGCCTGCATGTCCGTGATTTTCAGATTGAATCCGAGGTGTGAATAGATGTACTTGTGATCATAACCAGCCGGGAGTTCACCCAGTTGCCAGTCATATCGCTGCTTGCACGTATTCTCTGCACCAGGCTCACAATAGCAGTCACGCCCCCAGTCCCGAATCGATTCCATGATACGAGCGAGTTTCGATTTCTGTGTGAAGACCGCACCGCCCTCACCCATGGTGATGTGATGTGCAGGATAGAAACTTAGCGTTCCAATATCACCAAAATTTCCGACCTGTTTGCCTTCGTAGGTGGAACCCAGCGCATCGCAGCAATCCTCAATCAACCAGAGGTTGTGGTTGCGAGCAATCTCTCCGACGATACCCAGGTTGAAAGGGTTACCCAGCGTATGAGCCAGCATGATTGCCCGGGTTTTGTCTGTCAGGGCAGATTCGATCTGATTTGCGTCGATGTTACAGGTGGCGAGATCAATATCGACAAAAACTGGCACCATGCCGTATAGCAATATCGGGTTCACCGTCGTCGGGAATCCAGCAGCAACCGTGATGACCTCGTCCCCCGGTTTCAACGCCCGATCTTCAAGCTTTGGCGAAGTCAGTGTGGAGAAAGCAACGAGATTTGCCGAAGAACCTGAATTCGTTGTCAGCACATGCCGTGGACCGAGAAACGCGGATAAATTAGTTTCAAACTCATCGTTAAAGCGGCCAGTTGTCAGCCAGCCATCCAGTGATGCATCTACTGCAGCAACTATCTCGCTGGCACCCAGCACTTTACCGGACGGAGGAATGGGTGTTTCACCAGGCACAAAGCCAGCTGCCTGTGAATATTTGAGTTCACTGTATCCAGCAACGAGATCCAGGATGCGCTGTCGTGTCGCGTCATCGTTCATGGGCTTTCACAGTACCGACTGATCTGTGCTGACGTCAGTTCCACCATGTCGTTACCCGCCCGCCATGCCCGATACCATGCCATGGTTTCGTTCACTGCGTCATCGACACACCAACGGGGTTCCCAGCCCAGATCGCGCCTGGCTCTTGTGGAATCGAGCTTTAGAATCGCGGCCTCGTGAGGGCCGTTATCACTTGTACATTCGAATTCAATCTCCGGGCAGGTCGCCTGTACCTTTTTCAGTACCTCCATAACGGGGATCATATCTTCATCGCGAGGGCCAAAGTTCCATGCCCGACGCGACTCAGGATCGATCCGCATTTTTTCTGCCAGCATGAGATAACCCGAGAGTGGTTCCAGAACATGCTGCCAGGGGCGAACAGCGCCCGGGTTTCGCACCTTCAATGGCTTGTTGTCGCCCCAGGCGCGGATCATGTCTGGAATCAATCTGTCATCAGCCCAGTCACCACCGCCAATTACATTTCCGGCACGAGCCGAGGAAACACCAATCTGCCCCTTCTCAAAGTAACTCTGGCGGAAACTCGCCGTGACGATTTCCGCGCAGGCCTTGCTGGCACTGTATGGATCATAGCCGCCGAGCGGGTCGTCCTCGGCAAAAAAATCCGCTTCCCCGGTATTCAGGTAGCATTTATCACTGGTGATAATGACCACATCGCAGGCATGATCCACTGCCTGCAGCGCGTTCAGCACATTAGCCGTACCGACGACATTGGTGGTGAAAGTCTCTACGGGGTTCTGATAACCGAGCCGAACGAGTGACTGAGCAGCCAAATGGAAAACAACGTCCGGCGAGCATTCTCTAACAACTTCACTGAGGCGTTTCTCGTCATTAATATCAGCGATAATAGAACTGACGCGGTCGTTTAAATCAATACAGTCAAAGAGAGCATGGGCAGAGGTTGGCAGCAGTGCATAGCCCGTGACTTCGGCACCCATATCTGCCAGCCAGTGACAAAGCCAGCTACCTTTGAATCCGGTATGCCCCGTAACCAGAACTTTCTTACCGGACCACGCAGCGGGATTTACCATACCTTCCACGGAGCATTTCCCTGTCGCCAGTATTCCTCAAGGATCTGCCGTTCCCTGATGGTATCCATTGGCTGCCAGAAACCGTCATGCCGCCAGGCAAACAGATTGCCTTCTTCGGTCATCCTGGTCAGCGGAACGTCCTCCCAGGTGGTCTGATCATCTTCTATGTAGTCGAGCACGGCATGCGAAAGCGCAAAAAAACCACCATTAATGTAGCTTCCTGGTGCGACCTGTTTTTCCCGAAAAGCCTGTACGGTGTTCCCTTCAATTTCCATCGTGCCAAATCTGCCAGCAGGTCGAACCGCACTTACGGTCGCTAATTTGCCGTGATCCTGATGGAACTGAAGCAGCGCGCTGACATCAATGTCACCCACGCCATCTCCGTAAGTGAACAGGAAGGTATCCTCACCCTCTAAATGCTCCTTCACCCGCAGCAGCCTTCCGCCGGTTTGCGACTCCAATCCGGTGTCGACAAGCGTCACCTTCCAGGGTTCGGCCATGTTTTCGTGGATATCTAACTCGTTGGTTTCAAGGTTGATGGTGACGTTGGAAGAATGCAGCAGATAATTGGCAAAGTATTCCTTGATGAGGTAACCCTTGTAGCCGAGGCAGATAATGAACTCATTAACGCCATGGGCACTGAAGATTTTCATGATATGCCAGAGGATGGGTTTACCCCCGACCTCCACCATGGGCTTGGGTCGTACCTCAGTTTCTTCTGCTAACCGGGAGCCTCGGCCACCGGCAAGTATGACTGCTTTCAAAGATATCGCATCCTGCTATGGTGAGAACGATTGAGTAATCGGATTGTCAGGCGATTGAGCATGCGTCGCCGTTACCGAATAACCACTTGCCCGCGTGCACTCTCCGGCTGTCGCGCCGTCGGTAACGCAGGTGACGGCATATGTCACCAGGTCGCTGCTTGTTCCGGGGGTCCACCCCAGCCTGGTTGTAAGTGTTTGGGAACCACCCGGCACATAGTCGCCTTCAGCGAATTCGCCTCGAGCCCGCCTGCGCTCATCCTGCATCAACCGGATGGTTTGAATATTGTCCTGTAGTACCGCAACTCTGGCGTTCTCAACGTAGTCCTGGTAGATCGGCATGGCTACCGCAGCAATGATGCCGACGATGGCTACCGAGACCATCAGTTCGATTAATGTGAATCCTGACTGCACGACTTTGGACATGATTAAACTCCTCTTTCCATTTACCCATGACCTACATGAAAACGCATATCCTGCGCAAAAAAAAGACCGGCATAGCCGGTCTTTTCCTTGAACATAGTAAGGTTCTACTTACTGCTCGTTCTGAGCGTTAATGGTAGTCGTAGTGGTCGAAAGGTCCTCGTACGCTGGTCGCGTGATAGAAACAAGTACAGAGATACCAGCACCTGTCGCACCAACACCTACAACACCCGTAGCATCAACTGCTGCAGTGGCGTATGCGTTAGTTTGAGCACCCGGTGCGAAGTTACCACCTGGGTTGTACAAAGAAATCCACCCTGCCGCTGTTGATGGCGTGGTTTCAGTCAGACCCAGCGCTCGCTGCGTGTTGCCTTTTACGATGGTTGAACGTGTCAGACGAACTGCTTCCTCAAAGTGGGAAGTAACCTTCGTCATATTCGCGGTCTTGATATAGTCCTGATAAGCGGGCAGTGCCACGGCGGCGAGAATGCCGATAATGGCTACCACGATCATCAGTTCGATGAGGGTAAAACCCTTTTGCAGTGTTGTCATTTGATCTAACTCCTTAGAATTGTGTTGAATTCAGCCCGACCAATCCGAGTTTGGTCGGCCTGCGCTGTAGAAGACTGTGCAATATCCATACCACCTTGTTGCGACCGCTTGTCGGGGAAATGTGACGCAAAACGTCACTTTCTCACTGCACCGCAACAAGAAACCGGGTCAATTAGTGACGCTTTACGTCACCTTTCATCTTCTCAGGGCCGTTAAAACCGACTCCAGCGCCTACCATATACTTACCTGCCTCTATCGACACTCCACGACCGTGACTGTAAACTTTCTGTTGTATTCTGCCCCATTCCCGGGGCGACGTTTCGTATCTGGGAGGAAAGAACGCTATGGCGGCTAACCCCAACCAACTCAGCGGCTTGGCCCGGCGCTTGGTTGAAGACAACCTGCTGGAAGAAGAAGCGAGAAAGACGCGCGTACCCTTTGTTACACACCTGGTTCAGAATGACATTGTCAATTCAAAGGACATCGCCACATCAGCGTCGGAAGAGTTCGGCACACCGCTTCTCGATATCACCACACTCGACCCCGAAGTAATCCCGAAAAACCTGGTTGACGAGAAATTGATCCGCGCGAATCACGCGATTCCAGTATTTCACCGAGGCAACCGTTTGTTTGTCGCGGTTTCGGATCCAACCAACCGAACAGGCCTGGATGAAATCAAGTTCCAGACCGGTATCTCTACTGAAGAAATACTCGTGGAGGAAAACAAACTGGCGAGCTTCATTGAAGCCTTTCTCGAATCCCAGGAAGGAGGCGGCCTCGGCGACCTGGGTGACGACGATGTCGATCTTGACCTTGAGGCTGTCGACGAAGAAGGCGGTGGCCCTGACGACGCCGACGAAGGATCAGCGGCGGATGACACGCCGGTTGTACGATTCATCAACAAGATGCTGATGGACGCTATCAAAGGCGGCGCATCGGACCTGCACTTCGAACCTTTTGAAAAATCCTATCGGATCAGATTCCGAACAGACGGTATTCTGCATGAGGTTGCACGCCCACCTCTCAATCTAGGCCCAAGAATCTCCGCCCGCCTCAAGGTTATGTCGCAAATGGACATCTCCGAGCGCCGCGTGCCTCAGGATGGCCGGATTAAACTGAAAATTTCAAAGTCCAAGGCGATCGACTTTCGTGTCAACACACTGCCGGTGCTCTTTGGTGAAAAGCTCTGTCTCAGGATTCTGGACCCCAGCTCAGCCAAGATGGGCATCGATGCTCTGGGATACGAGGACGATCAGAAAGCGCTGTACATGGAGGCGCTGAACAAGCCTCAGGGCATGTTCCTGGTAACGGGTCCAACAGGTTCGGGCAAGACTGTATCTCTCTATACCGGACTCAACATTCTGAACACACCGGAACTGAATATCTCAACCGCCGAAGACCCGGTTGAAATTAACCTCGATGGTATCAACCAGTGTCCAGTCAACCACAAGGTAGGTCTGGACTTCAGTGAAGCGCTGAGGTCCTTCCTGCGTCAGGACCCGGACATAGTTATGGTGGGTGAGATTCGTGACCTCGAGACGGCTAATATCTCGATTAAGGCGGCGCAGACCGGCCACATGGTCATGTCGACACTGCACACGAACAGCGCCCCGGAAACGCTGACTCGACTGAGAAACATGGGCGTGCCGGCGTTTAACCTGGCAACTTCGATCAACCTGATCGTGGCACAGCGTCTTGCCCGAAGACTGTGCGACTGCAAGGAGAAGTTGGATATTCCCAAGAGTGCGCTGATCGAGAAGGGTTTCACGGAAGCGCAAGTCGATGACGGTCTCGAGGTATTTGGACCCAAAGGCTGCGATAAGTGCAGTAGTGGTTACAAGGGACGAGTCGGAGTCTACGAGGTTATGAAGATTGTCCAGGAGATTTCATCGATCATTATGGAAGACGGCAACTCACTGCAGATTGCAGAAGTCAGTGAACGCTATGGTTTCAACAACATCTTCCAGTCAGCCCTGGTGAAGGTGAAACATGGCATGACCAGCCTTGACGAGGTCGAACGTACGACGAGCGGTCATTAACAGAATGATTATTCTTAGCTGGACAAGAGGTCACTATGGCAGCAGCTAATCAGGTCTTTGCTTACGAAGGTACCGACAAGAGCGGTAGAAAAACCAAGGGCGAAATTAGTAGTGCAAATGCTAATGTCGCCAAGGCCGAGCTGAGAAGGCAGGGTATCAACCCGACCAAGGTCTCCAAGAAAGGTGGCGGCTTCAATCTGGCCGCACTGGGTGCAAAAATTACACCCGGTGACATCGCCCTCTTTACCCGCCAGCTCGCCACCATGATGAAAGCCGGGGTTCCACTGGTACAGTCGTTCGAGATTGTCGCCGACGGTATGGACAACCCCATGATGAAAGATCTGATCCTTAAGATCAGGGATGAAGTCGCATCCGGAAACTCATTCGCACATGCCATCGCGACACAGCCTGAATATTTTGACGATCTTTTTTGCAACCTGGTCGATGCCGGTGAGCAGTCCGGTGCCCTTGAAACCATGCTCGACAGACTGGCGACCTACAAGGAAAAGAGCGAAGCACTGAAGTGAAGGCCAAGATCAAGAGCGCGATGAACTATCCGATCGCCGTACTAGTCGTTGCCAGTGTCGTCTCCGGTATTCTGCTCATCAAGGTAGTGCCCCAGTTTGAAGAGATCTTTGCCGGTTTCGGCGCAGAACTGCCTGAGTTCACACAGATGGTCGTCGATATGTCCCGCTTTATGCAGGAATGGTGGTTTATCGCTGTCGCCGTCATCGCAGCCATCTATTTCGGCTACAAGGAAGCACACAAAAGATCCCAGGCCCTCCGTGATGGTCAGGAAAGGCTTGCTCTGAAGATGCCTATCCTGGGCGATATCCTCGACAAATCCTGTATCGCCCGATTCGCAAGAACGTTGTCGACCACTTTTGCTGCCGGTGTACCACTGGTCGATGCACTCGAATCGGTAGCTGGTGCTGCCGGTAATGTTGTTTATCTCGAGGCAATCAGCCAGATCAAGGAAGATGTCTCGAGCGGTATTCAGCTCAATACTTCCATGAAGGCGCAGGGCGTCTTCCCAAACATGGTGATTCAGATGGTCGCTATCGGTGAAGAAGCCGGTGCCCTGGACGGCATGCTCGACAAAGCAGCAACCTACTACGAAGAGATGGTGGACAATGCTGTTGATGGTCTTACCAGTCTCATGGAACCGGTTATCATGTCCTTTCTAGGTGTGGTGATTGGTGGCCTCATTATCGCGATGTACCTACCCATCTTCGGCATGGGTGATGCCATCGGTGGAGGGGGTGGTCACTAAGCCCCCTGCATGATCGAGAATTTTATACTGCTTGATGCGCAGTACCCCTGGGCCGCGTACTTTATCGCCTTTCTCTTCGGTTCAGCGATTGGCAGTTTCCTCAATGTGGTCGTCTACCGGCTGCCAATCATGCTCAGTCGCGACTGGCACGACCAGGCCGTTGAGATCATTGAAGAAACAAACAGTGACCCTGAGCTAAGCCGCCTACTCAAGGCAACCGTGAAAGAGCAGACAGAGCCGTTCAATCTGGTCTTGCCAAACTCCCGCTGCCCGGGTTGCGGAGCGGCCATCAGGCCCTGGCACAATATTCCCGTCCTTGGCTATCTGCTCCTGGGAGGGAAATGCGCGGACTGCAAAACCAGCATCAGCATCCGATACCCGATCATCGAGTTCACGACAGCGCTACTCACCATGCTTGTCATTATGGAGTTTGGCGTTAGCTGGCAGGGACTCGCCGCCTGTACCTTGACGTGGGGACTGATTGCACTCGCCCTAATTGATTTCGACACCCAGCTACTACCTGATGACATCACCCTGTTATTCCTCTGGCTCGGTCTCAGTGTCAATTTTTTCTACCTGTTTACCAGCCTCAGCCAGGCATTCCTCGGTGCTGCCGCCGGTTACCTGATTTTCTGGAGCGTATACCAGTTGTTCAAGCTGGTGACGGGCAAGGAAGGCATGGGCTACGGCGACTTCAAAATGCTTGCCATGCTCGGTGCCTGGCTTGGCCTCAGTGCCGTCCCGTTGATCATCGTTCTTTCTTCTTTTGCGGGCGCTGTGATTGGCGGGTTACTCATTGCCACAGGCTGGAGCCGGGATAAGCCAATCAAGTTCGGTCCCTTTCTGGCAGTCGCAGGCTGGATCGCCCTCATGTGGGGCAATGACCTCATCAGTATGTATCTGGAGTTCGCGCTAAGGGATGTCTGAATTCGTTATCGGTCTGCGCGGTGGTATCGGCACCGGCAAATCCTCTGTCTCCGATCTGTTTGCAGGAAACGGCATCGTTGTCGCCGATGCCGATGTTTCCGCCCGCACTGTGGTTGAACCCGGTCAACCTGCATATCAGGCTATCGTTGAGCATTTCGGCAAAGACATTCTCCTGCCTGATGGCTATCTGAATCGGCCCAAACTGAGAGAAATTGTGTTTGCGGATAAGGAAAGCCGGCGATTTCTAGAACGCCAGACCGTGGGTCTGATCGTTCAGGATCTGGCAGAACAGATTGCTGCCGCGACATCGGCCTACGCCATTCTGGTCCTGTCTACAGGCCTGGGCAAGACACCGCAAATGAACCGACTTCTGGTCGTGGATGCCCCGGTAGAACAACAGATAGAAAGAGTTATGGCGAGGGACAACAATTCAAAGGCGCAGGTGGAGGCAATCCTTGAGGCTCAGCCACCGAGGCAGGCTCGTCTACGGGATGCAGACGACGTGATTCTGAATGACGGCGACGTTCATCACCTGACGGTGGAAGTGGAAAAACTGCATGCGCTATATTTATCACTGGCAAACTAACCAGGAAGATTCGTGGCTGACGTCATCGTAAAGTGCCCCACCTGCGACAAGGCAGTGGCCTGGGTTGCCGCCAACAAATTCAGACCTTTCTGCTCTGATCGTTGTCGGCTGATCGATCTTGGCGAATGGGCTGAAGGCAACCGCTATATTCCTACGGACAGCGAACACGACGACGTGACCGAGTCTGATCTGACCGGCAAGGATCTAACTTGAAGTGGAGCATTGTTCCACTGGCGTTGGTTGCCGGTCTCTATGCGCTAACACTCCCTACCAGTATCACATTTGAAGATGCGGGCCTGTTTCAGCAGGTCTGCAGCGCCGGGGGTATAGCACACCCACCCGGCTACCCGTTATTTACCCTGATCTGTTCACCTTTATTCAGTCTTGATCTCAATCCTGTCGTTACCGGTAATCTGATCAGCGCTTTTTTTGGGCTGTGCACCCTCGCTGTTCTGCTCTTAATTTTGAGAAGCCTGAAGCTCTCTATCGCCGTCAGCTGTTTCACCGCATTTTTGTTCGGCATCAGTCTCGAGTTCTGGTCCCAGGCCATCATCATTGAGGTTTACACGCTGAACACTTTGTTGATGGCGGTTTTGGTCTGGCTGTGCCTGCGGATGATCAACCAGCCATCACCTGGAAACCTGGTCGCCCTCGGCCTGACCTCGGGGCTTGCGTTATCAAATCACTGGCCGCTCGCTATTGCCTCTGCACCGGGTCTGTTGTTGATCCTCTTCAGCAATCGGCAAATGTGCATGAGTTACCTGAAACGTCCGGCCCTGTTGTCGCTTGGACTGGTCTGTATGCTGGCAGGGCTGATCCCCTACACTGTCATGTATTTACAGCCGGAGGGGACTTTCGGATATTCAGGGCACCTGAAGGACATGGACGCGCTGCTTCGATATGTCTCAAGGGATTCCTACAGCAGCATTGACCAGTCTCAATACGCCGGGATCGGCGACAAGCTCTCGTTCGCTTTTTGGTTTCCAGGGCTGCTGGTTTCACAACTTGGCTGGCTGTTCGCGCTGGTTGCCGGTTTTGGCCTCTTCACGGGGATAAAAAAGGATCCGATGCTACACAGTGGTCTTCTCATCATTGCCATCTGCAATTCACTGCTGCTGATTACCCTGCTCGGTTTCGAATTTACCTACTCGTTTCAGACCGCCTTCTCACATTACCCCCTGACCGCCTACCTGTGTATGGCGATCTGGCTCGGGCTGGGCATCGAGGCATCCGTGAACTTCGCGCGCAATCACTCGGTTCTTTTGGAGAGAGGCCTCGTTTTGGTCATGGTCACTGCAACGTTGTCGACCCTTTTTATCAACTATCGCCAGAACGATCGATCCGGCGACAATCTCGCAGAAGAGTACGCCAACACCGTCCTTGAAAGTCTGCCGGAGAACTCCATCCTTGTGGTCGATGCGGACGCGCAGATTGGCGCTATCGGGTTTATGCATCGGGTGATGAATAAACGACCCGATATAGATCTGTATGAGACTGACAATGCCTTTACCAGGCATCGACTACCATCATCGACGACAGAAAAACGAAACTATCTACTCGGCCTTTCACGGCAACGACCCGTATTTGCTATTGAAGTCCCCTGGCTGCCTATCGCTGCCGAATACGGGCTGTATCAGTCCGTAGGTGAATCAGCAGACAGGCAATATATCGCGGAACCAAGCCACCTGCCCTTTCTGAACACCATGGCCAGCGGATATACCGCAGACCGTTACCGGACACGTTTCAATCGCGGGTTTGTCCACCAGAGTCTGATCGGTGCCGGTCACTACCTGCTCAGCCGGGTTACTACAGGTGATACTTCAAAGGACGAGGTTGATGCACTCATTCGGGTTCAACGCTCCTTCCCGGGTGCAATCGGTGTGGTCTCGACCGCCCTGGCAACCGGCAGTACTAGCCTGACACGAGATGCCATGCTGAGTCTGCTCACCCCCCATGAAGAAAATTTCCCTGTGTCATCAACACCGGTGGAAATCGCCCAGTACTACACACTGATGGCGGCGCTCCAAAACAGCAATGCCGCGGTGAAGAACTATCTCAAGAAAGCGTTCGACGCGATGCCCGACGACCGGAATCCTGTCTGCATAACCGGGGTCGATCTGAACTTCAAGTGTTAGCGCGAACCGGACATGATGATGCATACTGACCATCAAACAGATTCCATGGAACATAGATGCGAGTAATAGGAGCAGGTCTTGGCCGCACAGGAACCAACTCTCTCAAGATAGCCTTGGAGATTTTGCTGCAGGGACCCTGTTACCACATGTTTGAGCTGTGGCAGAACCCTGAGGACGTTGCTATCTGGCAGTCGGCAGTAAACGACGAGCCTGTGGATTGGCAGAAATTTCTCAGTCGATGGGTGGCAACTGTCGACTGGCCAGGTGCCCCACTTTTTGACCAGATGGCCGCCGCATTTCCGGATGCGTTGGTGCTGCTATCAATTCGGGACGGTGAAGAGTGGTATCAGTCCGCAAACAACACGATTTTCTCCGTGATGCGCAATGCGCCACCCGGTGAAAAACCTCCAACCGGAAAGCTGGTGGCTTCCGAATTCGACAAGTGGCTGACGCTTGATATCGACAACAAAGCAGAGGTCATCGCGGCTCATGACCGGCACAACGAACGCGTGCGAAAAACAATTCCCCCAAACAGATTGCTGGAATGGAGACCGGGTGACGGCTGGGAGCCCATCTGCAGTGCCCTGGACCTGCCTGTCCCGGCTGAACCATTCCCCCACGCCAATGACTCAGCCAGTTTTATGGACACTGTTAAGGCTGCACAGAATGGTGATGTTGAACGGGGCTTTCAGCCCAGCGATTAAAGAGATGCTCGAAATCTCTGCGAACCTTCAATATATTTACCAGTCGCACTAATGCCTAATCGAACTCGACACGAAATAACGCCATGGATTTCCACTACGACCCCATTCCACTGCCTAAACGAAAGCGACTGAGCAGCGAAGAATCTATCACTGAGGCGAAGGCCTACTATGATTTTATTCGAACCCGTCACACGGTGCGGGACTTTACTGCTGAGCCTGTTCCACGGGAAGTGATCGAAACCTGCCTGCTTGCTGCGGGTACAGCACCTAGTGGTGCTAATCATCAGCCCTGGCACTTCGTCTGTGTCAGCGACAGTGAAACGAAAAAGAAGATTCGGGAAGCCGCTGAAGCAGAAGAACGGGACTTCTATGGCGGCAAAGCCGGAGAAGAATGGTTGAATGATCTTAAGGAGATGGGAACCGATGCCAATAAGCCTTTCCTCGAAACGGCGCCCTGGCTGATCGCTATCTTCGCCGAGCGTTACGGCGTTGATGATGAAGGAGAGAAGCGAAAAAACTACTACACGTCTGAGTCAGTGGGGATTGCGACCGGTATTCTGATTAACGCCCTGCATTGTGCTGGTCTTTCAACACTAACCCATACACCCAATCCCATGAAGTTTCTGAACGAAATTCTCGGGCGACCTGGCAACGAGCGGCCTTACATTCTTCTGGTGGTAGGCCACGCGGCGGTTGATGCCATGATCCCCAGAGCAGCAGCCGCTAAGAAACCACTCGATCAAATAGCGACGTTCAAATAACCGGGTTCGATTCTCATTCGAGGGTCAGTCCTAAAACGCCAGAACCGGACATTTTCTTTACTACTGTTATCGTTGGATGTATCCGTGGAGAATTGACATGCTGTTGCCAAGCGCTTTCTATTTGGCTCTAGGAATGCAGCGCCAGTGGATCGGTTGGTGAAATGGACATATATGACTACATAGTGATCTTGCTGATCGCAATATTCTTTACAATCTCCTACTCACTAGGCTTCACGCCGCTACTACTTCCAATAATATTTGTTCTTTCGAGTACTTTGGCATTTTTTATCAATATAAAAGATAAGAGAGCTGCCGAAAAAGGAGAATGGAGAACACCTGAATCCACTTTACATTTGATTTCTCTTCTATGTGGATGGCCCGGGGCATTTCTTGCACAGAAAGTGTTTCGCCATAAAACTAGGAAGGTTAGTTTTCAAATCACTTTTTGGGTTACCGTATTAGCAAATATCTCGCTAATTGCGTGGTTTCACACTCCAGTAGGATCAAGCACTTTGCACGCATACGTTAGGCAACTCAGCAACATTGTCGTTTCTAGCTTTGGGCAAAATGAAGTCAGTGAAGTATTGCTGTTTTGCCTCCAATACAAGGCGACGACCTAGGACGATGAATAACTCGCTCTTGTCACTTTCTTCAATCTTTCTGCTAGTACAACTTTCACCCGCTCAGGTCTCCTTTGGGTCCAGACTGTGTGAAAAGTCCCGCCAGAGAGTAAACTAGAACCTTCCTGAGAAGGAGGTTCTATGACTGACTTTATCAAAGGTGAGAACCGCTTCCAGTCCACGCTTTTCCCAGA
>JABHYO010000210.1 GCA_018656865.1 Gammaproteobacteria bacterium
CGTACGTGCGCACCAGAACACCCTAGAACACCTAGTGCTTTTTCTACCAGGGTTATGGCTCTTTTCCTTCGCTGTCAGCCCCGCCTGGGCTGCTGCGATAGGTATTTTCTGGCCGATAGGACGGTTGCTGTATGCGCTTGGGTACTACCAAGCACCGGAGAAACGTATGCCTGGGCTACTCATCAGCATGCCACCGATTTTTATATTGGTGTTGGGATCAGTCGCGGGTTTTGTCTGGCATTGGTTCCAAAAAGGCTAGGGCGTCCGCTTAGGGTTGCGGCCACCCAATCCAGCGTCATGCTGATTGCAGAGATCAATGGACTTGCGCCATGAACCGGTTTGGATTTCTGGAAGCCGCTAGTTATCGTAGTGCATCCGAACAGAGAGTCGCTTGAGTATAATTGGTATTGAATTTCTCGCTCTAGCTAGGCAATACTTTGCACTAGTCTAATTTGAGCTTTGGTTTGGGCACATCCAAATCAGTATTCCTACATGACCAATGAAGTAAATGCTGAACCAGATAGCCTGACGTGGCAGACCTGGGTATTCGAAGAATACAAACTCTTATCTGAACACTATTTTCACGAGAATCAGGCTTTTCGCGATCTCTTTATCCTATATGGCACCCTAAATAGCGGGTTGCTTGCTTTCATTGGTTCAACCTTGTTTCAACACGGTTCACACATTGAAAAACTGTTACCGGTAGTGGGAATATTCTTATGTGTATCATGGGTAGTCACACTCGTGAGGCAACGTGAGTGGCGAGACTATATTAATGATCGCATGATTGAATTAGAGGAGTATGTCCAACTCAATTGGCCGCATGAAGAATTTCAACCTTTAGATATCGCAATAAAGACAAAATGGCATTCTAGGAAAAGCAATTGGCCTTTCCCATTCAATTATTTATACGAAGCCATTCAGGAAATTCCCGCATCAATCAACATGATGTTAGTCCCGGTCGTATTCCTGGCTTGTTGGATATTCATTCTAGTTCTAAATGTGCGAATTTGAGGCGTGCACGGGTACAGTAAGTAACTATTCTCTATTCGGATTAATCAAATACTTTTCACCTGTAGCCATTTTGCCGTAAACGTTAACGGCGTCTTCAGTCAGTGCTTCTGCCAGTGAGATTTCCTTGGTGTAGTGACTGGCAAAGGTTGTCTTGATCTCGTCGGCGACACGCTGTCGTAACTTATCTGCGGCAGCGGGTCCTACTTTCTGCAGGAAGGGTGTCAGCAGCCAACCGCTGAGCCCCCACATCATGCCGTAGTTTCTGGTCAGTGTGCTTGGGGTTCTGTCCAGCCCGCCATAGATATAAACCTGTTTATACTGCTCTGAACCATAGCGGCTGAAGCCGGTCGCGGTTCGCACGGCTGCAGCTTCCATGCAGGTCAGTAACTGGCTGGCCAGGGTGCCGCCGCCTGTGGCGTCGAAGGCAATGTAGGCGCTGGTTTCAGCGTAGGCGTCTGTCAGGTCGTCCATGAATGAGGGGTCGCTGGAGTTACAGGCATACTTCGCGCCGATATCCTTAAGCAGCGTCGCCTGTTCTTCTTTTCTGACGACGTTGACGAGATCAATACCATCTTTCAGGCAGATCTTTTGCAGCATCTGGCCGAGATTGGAAGCCGCTGCGGTGTGACAGAGGGCGGTATAGCCTTCATCCTTCATAGTCTCGACCATACCCAGGGCAGTTAATGGGTTCACAAAGCAGGATGCACTTTCCGCTGATGTGACTCCTTCATGCATGACAAGGCACTGTTTGGCTTTAATGGCGCGAAACTGGGTGTACATGGCACCGCCCAGAATGCCCACGGTCTTGCCGAGTAGTGACTGTGCCTCTTCACTGGACCCCGCCTCAACGACAACACCGCCACCCTCATTTCCCACTGGCATCGGCTGACCGGCGCGTGCAGCGACGATCTTTCTGATATTTTCCGGGATGCTCGCTGTCACTATGGCCGATTCACCGGTTCCGGAGTAGCTGGCGGTCGAAATGTCCGCCATGCCAAAAAGCATGCCGAGGTCTGAGGGATTGATGGGGGATGCCTCGACCCGAACCACTACTTCGTCTTCGGCCGGGACGGGTACAGGAACCTTTGCCAGGCTCACTTCCAGGGTCCCTTCCTTTGTTACCAGCGATTGCAGTTGCAGTTGATCTGCCATGAGTTTCTCCTATCTGGATAAATTGTCTGTTTCTATCTGAAGCGAACGAATTTCGTCGTCAGTAAATATTTCCTGAATCTTTTCAATCTCGTCTGCGGCTTCTTTCTGACGTCGCCACATTTCGGCATAGGTGCCGCTGGCAACGACCAGTTCCATGTGCGTGCCGCGTTCGATGATCTCTCCCTTGCTGAGGACGAGAATTTCATCTGCATTGACGATAGTTGACAGCCGATGTGCGATGACAAGGGTTGTACGATTTCTTGAGACCTCCGTCAGTGCGGCCTGAATATCTCTTTCTGTCTTGATGTCGAGCGCCGATGTTGCTTCATCGAGCACGAGTACAGCCGGGTTTTTCAGTATGGTTCTGGCGATGGCGACACGTTGCTTTTCTCCCCCGGACAGTTTCAGCCCGCGCTCTCCGACGCGTGTCTGATAACCGTTTGGCTGGGAGACAATAAATTCATGGATGCTGGCCAGTCTGGCTGCGGTTTCGACTTCTTCATCGGTAGCATCTGGTTTGCCGTAGCGGATGTTGTACTGAATGGAATCGTTAAACAGCACGGTGTCCTGCGGGACGATGCCGACAGCATGGCGAAGACTGTCCTGGGTGATGTCGCTGATGTCCTGGCCGTCGATCAGAATCTTACCGGCGTTGGCCCCATAGAAGCGAAAAAGGAGCCGGGACAGTGTCGATTTACCGGCGCCGCTCGGTCCGACCACGGCAACGGTTTTCCCCTGTTCGATATCGAAGTTGATGTCCTTGAGAATCGGCTGGCCTGGTTCGTAGCTGAAGGAGATGTGCTGAAACTCGACCTTGCCACCGGCCACCTGGAGCGGTGCGGCATCTTCTCGGTCATTGATTTCGGGCTTCAAATCAAGGAGCTGAAACAGGTATTCCATGTCGACCAGGGCCTGGCGAATCATGCGGTACGAAGAGCCAAGAAATCCAAGCGGAATAAAGAGCTGTAGCATGAAGGTGTTGAGCATCACCACCTCGCCAGTCGTTAGGTCGCCGGATAAATAGTCCTGTACTGCCAGCAGCAAGATGGTGACCTGGCAGATGACCCGGACGACGAGTTGACCGCTGTTCAGCAGTCCGAGCGTTTTCTGGCTCTTAACCGATGCGTGCATGTAACGGACCAGAGCGTCGTTATAGCGATTGGCTTCGTATTTTTCGTTCCCGAAATACTTGACGGTTTCGAAGTTGAGCAGGCTGTCTACGTTGATCGATGTGGCCCGGGATTCCTGAGAAACCATATCCCGGCGAAACTTCGTTCGCCATTCTGTAAACAGAAGTGTGAAGGCGATATACCCGACGACTGCCATCAGGATGACCAGGACGTACTTGGGTGGGTATGAGATGGCGAGGTAAATAGAGACCATGCTGATTTCAAACAGCGTTGGCAAAACATTAAAGGCAAAAAGTCCGGTGATCTGTTGTACTGCCCGGGTGCCTCGCTCGACGGCCCGGGACAACCCACCTGTCTTTCGATCCAAATGAAACCTCATGCTCAGGTCATGTAGATGGCTGAAGGCTCTCAGCCCAATGACGCGCTGAGCGAATTCTGAAACGGGTACGAATACCGCTGAGCGTATCTCCGTCAGGACGCCGGGCAACATGACCGTCAGTCCGTAGAGCAATACCAGGTTGAGCAGACCCGAGATAACGTCTGCCTGATTCACTGTCTGCGTGGAGGCGACGAATGCTTCGAGCCCGTCGATCAAATCTTTCAGCACGATAGGGCCGTACACGTTTGCAGTACGGCCCAGCAATAGGCAGGCGACAGCGATAACCACGCGCAGTTGCATGTCCCGGCGGTCTTCAGGCCAGAGGAAGGGTAATACCGCCTTGACTGTCTGAAGCGGTGTACGCCGCTCTACATCATCTGCTGTGAAAGGATCAGCAAAAGCCATGGCATGGCTGAAGTGTTCCATCAGTATCTGGTCACAGGCAGGGTTTGACGAATCGGAATATCATCTTTGTCAGTGAGGTTTGTTTGCATCCAGGTATTGCTTGTAAGTGTTGCCTTTTGTGGCGGCTGTTGCAAATCTGTGGCGTGGTACCTTTTTGCTACTGCCGCGGCAGATATCCAGCTTCGCTAAATATCTGCTACTTAAAATCTCTCGACTTCAGCGAAAAATGCTCCAGGTAATGGGACAGGTCCTCGACATGGCCGGCAATAATGTGGATGACCGATGCTTCTCTTTCCAGCACACCCTTGACCTTGAGAAGGCGACCCTGAACGACAGCAGTGCGGAATGTTTCCAGAACCCGGGTCCAGACAACGACATTGACGTTGTCTGTTTCATCTTCAAGGGTCAGAAACAGCACGCCGGAGGCGGAAGAGGGCCGCTGTCTGCCGGTGACAACACCAGCGACCTGTACAAAGCGGCCATGGTTGAGCTCTTTGAGTTGCGTTGCGGTCTTGCAGGGCCGGAAGGGGGAATCCGGTTGTTCCCGGAGCATCGCCATGGGATGTCGGCCCAGAGTCAGCCCCAGACTGGTGTAGTCGGCACGAAGATCATCGGATTCCAGCGGTGCCGGTAGTATTACTGGCGTTTCATAGCGGCTGCCTGATTCGGCGACGCTTTCGCCCAGGAGGGGAGTGTCAGGCAGGAGGCCGCTTGCCTGCCAGTGGGTTTGATAACGGTGCCCGGTGAGTGATTTGAATGCGCTGCCTTCTGTCAGCCGTGCCAGGTCTCCCTTGTCCAGTTGTGCCCGTCTCGCGATATCCTGAACGCTGCGGACAGGGTGGTTGCCCCTGGCCTGCATAATTCGAAGTGCGGCTTCTTCTCTAAAACCCTTGATTCTCTGAAAACCGAGGCGAACGGCGGGCTGGCTTGACGCGATTTCACCGTATCGTGTCGGTGCTTCCAGAGTCGATTCCCATTCGCTGTGGCTGATATCGACGGGTCTTACTTCAATGTTATGCCTGCGAGCGTCTTGCACCAGTTGCGAGGGCGAATAGAACCCCATGGGCTGACTGTTGAGAAGACCACAGTAAAATGCCGCCGGTTCATGGCGCTTCAGCCAGGCGGAGATATAGACCAGCAGGGCAAAGCTGGCGGCATGGGATTCCGGGAAGCCATAGTCACCGAACCCCTTGATCTGCTCAAAGATACGCTCCGCGAAGTCCCGGTCATGCCCGCGTTCCAGCATGCCGTTGATCAGATTCTGCTGGAATTTGTCGAGACCGCCTTTGCGCTTCCATGCCGCCATGGCGCGGCGCAGTTGATCAGCCTCGCCGGGTGTAAACCCGGCGGCCACCACGGCCAGTTTGATGACCTGTTCCTGGAATATGGGTACGCCCAAAGTCCGTCCCAGAACCCCCTTTACTGCATCGTTGGCATAGGTGACCTTCTCATCACCGTTTCGCCGTTTCAGGTAGGGGTGAACCATCTTGCCCTGGATAGGGCCGGGCCGGACGATGGCGACTTCGATGACCAGGTCGTAGAAGTTTTTTGGTTTTAGCCTTGGCAGCATGGAAATCTGTGCCCGCGATTCAACCTGGAATACCCCGATGCTGTCTCCCTGCTGCAGCATGTGATAAGTCAGTGGGTCTTCGGGCGGGATGGTTGCCAGACTGAGATTCATGTCGCGATAGACATTGATCATGTCGAGGCTTTTGCGGATGGAAGTCAGCATGCCGAGAGCAAGAATATCGACCTTGAGCAGGCCGAGTGATTCCAGATCATCCTTGTCCCATTGAATGATAGTCCTGTCAATCATGGCGGCGTTTTCCACCGGTACCAGTTGCGACAGGGGACCGCTCGAGATGACAAAACCACCGACATGCTGGGACAGGTGACGGGGAAACCCGAGAATGGCATTCACCAGGGTTAGAAACTGATCAATGATCATGCTTCGCGGGTTGATGCCGGCCTCTTCGAAACGGGTCTGCAATTCTTCTCGTTTGTCCCACCAGGAAAGAGACTTCGCCAGATGATCAACGAGTTGCAGGTCAAGCCCCAGGGCCTTGCCGACATCCCTGATGGCGCTCTTGGGGCGATAGGTGACCACGGTCGCTGCGATAGCGGCGCGATGCCTGCCGTATTTTTTGTAAATATACTGTATGACTTCTTCACGGCGCTCATGCTCAAAGTCGACATCGATGTCCGGGGGTTCGTTTCTTTCTTTAGAGATAAAGCGTTCGAACAGCAGGTTGATGCGCGCCGGGTCCACCTCGGTGATCTCGAGGCAGTAGCAGACCGCACTGTTGGCGGCAGAGCCGCGACCCTGACAAAGAATGCTCTGACTTTTTGCATACTGAACGATGTCGAATACCGTCAGAAAGTAGTATTCATACTGCATCTCCGCGATCAGGGTCAGCTCTTTTTCGATCAGCTCGAGTACCGATGGTGGTGTACCGTCCGGCCATCTTTTTTCGAGACCGCAGTAGGTGAGTTGCCGGAGGTAGGCCGAAGACGTCAGCCCGGGTGGTACCAGTTCCTTCGGGTATTCATAGCGGAGTTCGTCCAGTGAGAAATGGCAGAGGTCCGCGATGTGGCATGTCGCTTCCAAAAGAGCTGCCGGATACAGTTGTTCGATCTGCGATATTGAGCGCAGGTATTTTTCCCGATTGGCAAAGAGCAGTCTGCCAGCCAGGGCAATGGATTGCCGCATCCGGACAGCAGAGATGACATCGAGCAGCGGTTTTCGGTCGCTGTGATGCATATGGACATCGCCGCTCGCTACCACGGGCAGATCGAACCGGCGAGACAAATCAAATGTGTATTCATAACAGGAGATGGCTTTGCCATCGGGGAAAATTTCCAGGCCGAGCCAGAGCCGGTTTGCGAACATTGTTTTCAGCTTTTCGCTCGATTTCCCATGATGGCTTCGTTGTTCTCCCGGAACCCAGACAGCAAGACACTGATCAGTGGCGAATTCCAGGTCGTGCAGGCTCAGGCGATACTCGCCCTTATCGGCCCGTCTTCTTGCGATGGTGATCAGGTTACAGATCTGGCCGTAGCCGACCCGGTTCGGGGCCAGCAGGATCAGCAGCAGTTCTTCATCCAGCCGGAACTCACTGCCGACAATCAGCTTGATGCCGTGTTCTTTTGCGGCCACATGGGCCTTGACCACGCCTGCCATGGAGCATTCGTCGGTCAGGGCGATAGCGCTGTACCCTCGCGCTGCTGCCTGCGCGACCAGTTCTTCAGGGTGAGACGCCCCTCTTAAAAAGGAGTAGTTACTTATACAATGTAGCTCTGCATAAGCCATCAGCAGGAATCGGCAACTAGTAGTACTGTTTAGATATACAGTACTATATGCATATACAGTAATCAAATAGAGAGGGTAGCCTGAGCGTTACTTGGGATAATCCGAACAGTAGACAAAAAATGACAATAGAGAAAAACAAGGTCGTTGCCTTCCAATACGTGTTAAAAAACGAAGCGGGCGAGGAAGTCGAACGCACGGGTGTTGATGATCCCATCGTTTACTTGCACGGAGGCCATCAGAATCTCTTGCCGAGATTAGAGGAAGCACTTGAGGGCAAGGACAAAGGAGATCAGGTGGTTGTGACGTTGCCCCCCGAACATGCCTATGGCATGCACCTCGAGAATACAGTACACAGAATCCCCAAAAAACATCTGTTGACCAGAGAAAAGCGACTAAAGCCCGGTATGCCGATCAAGGTGAACACGGCAGAGGGTCCAAGGGACGTGATGATCGTCAAGGTGGGAAAGTTTAATATCGATGCCGATACCAACCATCCGCTGGCAGGTATGACGATAACTTTTGAAACGACGATCTTGGATATTCGGGATGCAACGCCGGAAGAGATCACCCATGGTCACAGCCACGGCTGGGATGCCAGCGAGCATCATCACTGAAACAAGCCGGAATCACTCCCTAGAGAATCGCGAGCAGCTCCCGCTCAGATTGTAGTTCGTTCAACTGAACGATGAGATCGTAGGCTGATTCATCGAAACGTGTGCTGAGTTCATTTCTTACGGCGGAGCCAGAGGTGGTACGTAGCGAGACTTCGTAATCCCGTTTGGTATTGTCCAGTTGCTCTTCCAGAGTCGCGATATCTGAATCTATTTGTGCCAACCGCTCCAGACGGGGAACGGCCGGCTCAGACTCCTCGGCGGTTGTTTCCTGAACAGGTACTTCGACGGCACAGGGCACGAAGGAGAAGGTGACTTCTCCTTCGATACCCGTGCACTTGAAAACGCTGCTGGCAAGAACAATGGGGGAAGTAGCCAGTAACGCAATCAAACAAAGAACTGAGGTAATAAGTTTCATGGGCAGACTATAAGGGTTGCGCTGGTTGCCATGAAAGTCGTGATCGATTACCGGCAAGATCGCCGGTTTGAATGGCAGTTACTCTGGATGGGCGGATGATTTTTCAGCGTAGACGGCACTATACTGTGTCTTTTGTCGAAGGGCAGACTATGAAGGATGTAGCGGGAAGAGTCGCGTTTATCACAGGTGGTGCAAGCGGCCTTGGCCTTGCCATGGCGCAGTCTTTTACTGGCGCCGGAATGAAGGTCGCAATTGCGGATGTTGAGGATGCAGCGCTTGAGTCAACACGTCAGCTATTCGATGAGAGTAACGCGGAAGTCATTACGATGAAGGTTGATGTGACGGACCGCGATGCAATGGAAGAGGCCCGCCAACAAACCCTGGCTGCCTTCGGCAAAGTACATGTCGTCTGCAACAATGCAGGGGTTGCGCTTAATGACAATATTGCCGAGATGACCTATAAGAACTGGGACTGGGTCATGAAAGTAAACCTGGATGGTGTTATCAATGGCATAGTCACTTTCATGGACGACATCAGATCTCACGGTGAGGGTGGCCATTTCGTCAACACGGCTTCCATCGCCGGGCAGTATGGTATGCCGAACCTGAGCGCATATTGTGGCAGTAAGTTTGCTGTCGTGGGCATTTCCGAGAGTATGAGAATCGATCTGGCAGATGACAATATTGGCGTCTCGGTGCTTTGTCCAGGCTTCGTTGAGACCGGTATCTACAAGTCCGAGCGAAACAGACCTGCAGCTTTTGGCGGCAATGTCGCGCCTGCCATGAAAGAACGTCCGGACGGCGCTGTGCGTATTGTTGACGGTCAGGAAATGCAAACGATGCAGCCATCGGCCATTGGCGATATCGTTTTACATGCGATACAGAATGAACAGTTTTATATTCTGACCCACTCTGAGTTTGAGTCATCATTGACAAAACGCGCCCAGGAAATCCAGGATTCGTTCGCCTACTGGCAGAATTACAGAGAAAAACACAACGTCTGAGAAAGTTCCCAGGGCTCTCCTCGGTCAAATAGACCGTGGCCTCTCCCAGACTCTTAATACTTCCGATCTTCCTCAGGAAGTAACATTAGCGTCTTTCAGTCTGGAGATTTCTTCTGCGGAGAATCCCAAATCAGAAAGTATGCCAACGGTGTGTTGGCCTGCCTGCGGCGATGATCGTTCGGGCATTGTGTCGACCGAGTGAAAGTACATGGGCGCACGAACAGTCCGGTAACGGCCTACGCCATCTGCATTGATTTCAGGGAAGAGATCGATTGCCTTGGCCTGTTCATCTGACACCACCTCATGTATACCCAGTAGCGGTGCCCAGATAATGCCGTGTTCGTCGAAAATCCTGCCCCATTCATCACGATCCTTTTTCAGTATCACATCGTCGATGATCGAAACCAGTGTTGCCATCTGTCGATACCTGTCCCGGGCTTCCGTAAATCTGTCGTCTGCTTTCAACTCAGGTTTTCCCAGGGCATCACAAAATCGCGGCCACCAGTGGTGTTCCGGCATGTTCAGCATCATCCACGCGCCATCCCCACAGAGATAACGATTAGCCGTGATGGTCAGTGATTCATCCCTTCTTCTTTTTCTCAGGGGCGCCTCATCGACAAGCGTTGGGGCGAAGTCGGAGGCTTGTGTCCAAACAGCGGTTTCATACAGGGATGTTTCTACCGCCTGGAATTCGCCTGTCCGTTCAGCCAGTCGCAGCCCGGCGAGAATAGCGCTGACCAGGGCCAGCCCCGTTGTATGGTCCCCCTGGGCAGAGATGGGTCTTGCCGGAATACCATCATCGCCTTCTCGCGGCGAGTCGCTAATTCCCGAGCGGCCAAAAAAAGCGGTGACATCATAGCCGGGACGCCAGGCGTCCGGTCCCCGGGTGCCGTACCCGGTGAGAGTTGCATGAACGAGTTTTGGATTGACCTGTTTCAATGACTCAGGATCCAGGCCGAATTTTGTCTGTCTTACCGGAAGCAGATTACAGAGGAAGACCTGGGCGGAAACACACAGTTTTTTGACGATCTCTATCGCTTCAGGTTGTGTCAGGTCCAGGAGAATTGATTCCTTGCCACGGTTATCCACATCAAACTGGAAATCGTGATCGGCGATAGGCCCATCAACCTTCGGTCGACGACCCATTTCTCTGTTCGGGTCACCGGACAATGGTTCGATTTTGATGACACGGGCACCCAGGTCAGCCAGGATAGCCGCGCCACTGGGTGCTGCCATCCAGTTATCGATCTCGACGATGGTGATGTCATCCAGTGGTTTGGTCACTTGGCTCTCCGACAAAAAGGGAGCAATTCTACCGGTACGGATGATGGTTTAAAAACAGATGTCTAAGTAGTTTCTTTTTCGGCCTTGAGAAACATGAATAACTGACGGTCATGTCGGCTGGTCGCTGAGAGACGACCCTCGCGTACCCACGGTTGCCAGCGTGGTGATTCAGCGGCTTCGACTTCATCGCCCACGACGGTTACTCGCTGGATGATGCGTTCGCCTTCGAAATCATTCAGGACGAAATGCTGGGTACAGCGATTGTCCCAGATACCGACTGTGCCGGGCTGCCAACTGTAGCGAACAGTAAACCGGGGGCTAGTGACCCACCGGGTCAGATACTGCAATACAGCCTCGCTCTCAGTGGCATTCATTTCGACAATGCGGCGTGTAAAGTGCTCGTTGACATACAGGGCCTTGCGTCCAGTTGCAGGGTGGACACGGACAACGGGGTGAATTGTCATTTGTTCCGGGCGGTTGTGCGGCAGGGCATCGTGCAGTGCGGACAGGCCGTCACAGAGTGATTTCATTGGTTCCGAGAGTTCATCATAGGCAGCGTAAAGACTGCTCCACATGGTATCCCCACCGGTATCCGGACAGGTGACCATATTCAGTATGGACATGAGGGCTGGTTTTTCCTGAAAGGTCAGGTCGGTATGCCACTCATCGGCGACACCACCTGACGTCGCTCGCAGCTCGAATAGCTCCGGGGGTAACTCCGGATTGGCTTTGAGGTTGGGATGGCCCTCCAGTTCACCGAACTGCCGCCCGAATGCAATCTGTGCCTCTGGAGTAGGGAATTGATCCGGGAAAAAGAGCACCAGGTGCTCGAGCAGCAGTTCCTTGACGGCTTCGAAATCTGCGGCGGCGGGATTGTTGATATCTGGTCCTATGACTTCGGCTCCAAGAGCTCCTGCGAGCCGCCTGACCTGCCAGGACGAAGGAATAGATGTCATTGCTCTCTCCAATTCACTAGCTGACTGAGGCTAACTTGTTCCTGTCCTAGAACTCAATACCGCAGTGCCAGTTTCGTGATAACCCATTGATCTAATGGTAGATCTAATAGTAGATCTAATAAATGTGAACATGGAATGTCGCGCTGGCCTGGGGGGAAACTAGTCCCTGCCGGGCGGAATCTAGCTAAACACCCCTCGAAAAGCGACCAGGGTTGCAGCGGCACTGACATTGAGAGACTCGACATTCCCAGCCATGGGAATGGCTGCGTGAACGTGACACATATCCAGAATGTTGGTTTTGAGCCCCGAGGATTCGTTTCCCAGTAGAAATATGCGGCGGCGCCCAGGTTCTGGTGGCAGATCGCTGATAGAGACTGATGAATTGGCATGCAGGCCGACAATCTCAAAGTCCATAGCCTTCAGCTTTCTTAAAGCGTGCTCAAGCGTTGGGCTATGAAAGATCGTCGATTTAAAGAGCGTACCTGCACTTGCCTTGTGCACAAGAGAATCTATCCTGGCACAGCCTTTTTGGGGGAGAACCAGGCCATCCACTGGCGATGCGGCAACTGATCGGATGATCATGCCGAGGTTTTGTGGATTGGTAATGCCATCAAGGCCGATGAGTTCGTTTGTCTCAGCGGAAACTTCCTCGATATCTCTGTAGCCTGATGGTTCGATATCGAGGGCGACCCCCTGATCCTGTCTGCCGTTCTTTGAAATGCGGGACAGGGCTTGTCGATCGTGGCGAATAGTATCGACACCTCTCGCCTGAGCCATCTTTTCTATCTCACGTATCACCGAGCCGTCTGCATTGGTAGTTGCGAGGTGTAAACGGAAGACGTTTACATCTGGGTCCGAAAGAACCTCCAGCACGGGCTTTCGACCGTACAGGGTCATCATGCCGGTGAACTTTTTCTTTTTGATTTCGTAGTCAGACATGACGATTCCGGGACGCTATTAGACCTGTAGATTATAGGCGACCGCTCGGAATGAGGATAACCATCCTTGAGGCATCACAGTTTACAACGCTGGGCTTCTTTTGGCGTGTAAGCGCCACCTTTGGGTGTCCATATGCCTGGCAAATCAAAGAATGAGGCAACTCATCTCCGCAGAAGCGCATTCGACCGCATTCCGCTGGCGTGAAACAACATGGCTCTTAAACTCGGTCTAAAAATAATAAATCATTTCGGGAGATATCATGATCCGGTTCGTCGTCGGCCTGGTTCTGCTTGCGTTGAGCGCAGGCCTGCATGCGGGTGGTCTCGATGGAGATGCCAAAGCACTGGAAAGAGTCGAAGCCATGCTTGTTACCATCGGTGGGCGTGAAGTGTGGGCCAAGGCCAGATCACTTTACACCGTTGAAAGAGCCCGTCACCCCGCCTATGGAGATGGTATTGAAGCCAGCTTCTGGAGAAACCTTGAAGAACCTGGTGAGTATGCACATCTGATTCACACAGAGCTTGACGTGAACTACGGCTGGAATACCGAGGGAGGGTGGATATCGAGAAATGGAGAACTCCGGGACTTCACCAAGGACGAAATGACCGAGCGTCGTTTCTACTGGGATCGGGAGGTTTATACGCTCTACCATCAGTTGGCCAAGGGTGAGCGCAAGCTGACAGTCAGGTCAGTAGAGCCGAATGGCTTCTACGTGCTGGATGACAAAGGTGAAAAAATCGGCATCTTCAGACTGACAGCAGACGGCGATCTCTATCTCTGGGAACAGATCGGTGGTGATGATCCCGTTGCTTACGTTTATGGACCTCATAAAGACTTCGGCCGAGTCAGCTTTCCAGACTGGGGTACAGCTACGGACGGTGGCTGGGGGTTTTACTACATTCAGGTTCGCCCGAGCCCGAAACACTTCAGTGCCAATGTCGACATCGCCAAGCCTGTGAAGGAATGGTCCGGAGGCGCGATTCGTCGGGAAAAGTGGCGCGAGTAGCTATCGTTGCACCTCATCGCTTTCATCATCGCCAGCCGATACGACAAAAATAGTGTAAAACTCGCAGTAGTGAGGTATTTCGGGCTATGCTCGACCCATGACTGATAAATGGATTATCGGTGCGGTAATACTGTTGCTGCTCGGGTGTTCGGAGAAAGAAGTCACGAAGCATACCGCAGGATATATTTCGGCCTGGCAAGGAGCGGTCTTCTCCTCCGACGTACAGCAAAAGTGGCAAAGAAGCTGCGCGATGTGTCATGTCTCAGGGGAAGGCGGCGCACCTCGGATGGGCGATGATGAGATCTGGCAATCTCGATTGGAAAAAGGTCCTGTAGCGCTGCTGAAAAATACGGTCAAAGGGATCAATCGGATGCCACCGTTGGGCTATTGCATGGATTGCGAAGTCGAAGATTTTGCCGCAATGATCAGGATGATGTCTGGAGACATTAAATGATTACCCGGCGCAGGTTGCTCGCAAGTAGTCTGCTGACAATTCCGGGGATGGCGCTATCCAGTGAAGCGGCTTCAGGTTTCCCATGGCGTAACTGGTCCGGACATCTCGTCGCCAATCCAGCCGGTCGTTTTGCACCAGGGTCAGAGGACGAACTGGTCAATTGGCTGTGCAAGACAAGTGGCCAGGTAAGACCCGTTGGGGCAGGGCACTCATTTTCTCCGCTTGTACCAACGAATGGCCATCTCGTCATTACTGATCGTCTTTCTGGGATCGTTTCTCACGATCCAGACACACTGCAGGCTGAAATCTATGCGGGTACACGCCTGGGAAATGCCGGTGCGCCACTTTGGCAACTGGGTCAAGCGATGCCAAACCTGCCGGATATAGACCGGCAGACCATTGCTGGCGCACTTGCGACCTCGACGCACGGGACGGGGCGAGGTCTCAAATCTTTGTCCGGTTATGTCACCGGAATGAGACTGGTGACTCCAGGCGGTGACGTTCTGGACCTTGATAAGAATCACGAATACCTGCCGGCTGCGGCTGTATCTCTCGGTGCTTTTGGGTTTGTTACCCGGGCACGCTTTCAGAACCGGGAAATATTCAATCTCAGAACTCGCACCTGGACAGAAAAGACCGCTTCCATCCTTGATCGTTTTGATGACCTCTGTGATGACTGGCAGCACTTTGAAATGATGCCGCTGCTACATTCAGATTATTCCCTGGTTATTGCTCACCAGGAAGCCGATGAAGATCCGATGCCGGTGGAGGAAGAGGATGACGGCGGTGAATTCCTTCAGTTGATCGAATCGACACCCGTATTACTACGTGGAGCCCTGATCAATTCCCTGGCCGGAGATATCGAGCCGACTGAAACGATCCAGCCATCCTGGCAGGCTTTGACGAACCTCCGTTTCGATCGATTCAACGAGATGGAATACTCGGTCCCCGTTGAAAGCGGTCCTGAATGTCTGGCTGAAATTTTACAACTGATCAAGGACAACAATGTTGATGTGGTCATGCCGCTGGAATATCGGATTATTGATGCAGACGATACATGGCTCAGTATGTTTTCAGGCGGCCCCCGAGTCTCCATTTCCGTTCACCGGTTGGCTCATGAAAACTTTGAATCGCTTTTTAATCTGGTGGAACCTGTTTTCTGGAAATATGAAGGCAGGCCACACTGGGGCAAGGTTCATTCGCTGGGCTATTCGGAACTTAGACAGCTCTATCCAAGGCTTGACGATTTTGTAGAGTTGCAAAGGGAGTTGGATCCGCAGGGCAGGATGCTGAATTCACACCTGAGGAAACTGCTTCGACCAATGTCATCCTAGCCGTATCGACTGTCATCCTAGCCTTATCGAGCGTCATCCTGAAGCCGGAGGCTGAAGGATCTCGGCAACTCACCGCGGTCCACAACCAGATCCTTCACTGCGTTCAGGATGACTCTGTACTAATGTTATCCTAGCCGTACCGACCGTCATCCTGAAGCCGGAGGCTGAAGGATCTCGACAACTCACCGCGGTCACAACCAGATCCTTCACTACGCTCAGGATGACTCGCAATAGTGTCATCAGGATAACTCGGTACTAAAGCAGCGTTCCCAACTGCTCGCCGATTTCCTCCGGCGTGACCATCGGCTCAAACCGCGCCACTACATCTCCGTTACCGCTAACCAGGAACTTGGTAAAATTCCAGCCAACGTCAGGGTTGCCGTCCGGGTTTGCCTTTTCCGATTTCAGGCTCTGATAAAGCTCACAGGCATCGTCGCCATTCACTTCGATCTTTGAAAACAGTGGAAAATTAACGTCGTACTTTTTCTTGGCAAATTCGAGGATTTCTTCGTCACTCCCCGGTTCCTGGGCACCGAACTGGTTACATGGGAATCCAAGCACCTGCAGGTTGTCGTTCTCGTTTTGCAATGTACACAGACCTGTGTACTGGGGGGTCAGACCTCACTGACTGGCAAGGTTGACGATCAGTAGTGCCTGATCGCGATATTCGGCGAAGGAAATAGTTTCGCCGGTAATGGATTTCATTTCGATGTTGCTTTCGCTCACAGGTTTTCGGTGAAGCCGAAAACTGTTAAGAAAATATACCATGCAGGTACCACTGGCTGTTAGCTGTCTGGTAAACCCAATAGAGCGCCCCACATTCATGCCTTGCGATGAAGTAGTCGCGGTTGATCTCATGATCATCCCACCAACCGAAATCGATTCGCTCCGGGCCCTGAAACAGGGTCAGTTCTCCTGACATGAAAGGCCTGCTGTTTCTCTCTGAAATCATGGTTGGTTTTGACAGAAGATAAAGCGGGCGGGCATTGCCACCGATAGATTCCTCGTGCCAGTAGTCCCTTGTATGAAGCGCAACCGGCTTCCAGGCGAGTTCCGGGCGATGATCGTTGGCAAGTGAAAGTCCGAAGCAGGCCTGGGGGCCAAGCCGTGCCGTCATCATGTTGATCAGGCGAACGGCACGTGCCTCTTCTGCCTTGCTGTGGACCCGGCCGTCCTTCTGTTGAAACTGCGTACCCTGAAAGAGATCCCCTGATGGCGCTTCTGTCTCGAAGAAGGTCCGTGCTGTCAGCGACACGTTGTCGGTCTCCGGCATGTCGGAGATATTGTCCAGTTTCAGCTGGGCCAGCATAAGAAACATAGCGGCATCGTTATCCGGATTCGCCAGCAGAACGGTGATGTCACGGGCAGGATGGCTGCGGTGTGACAGCCTGAGACTAAACCGATTGACCAGAAGCTGGCGCCCCCTCAGGAATGTCTGCAACTCGCCGAGCAGGCGTTTGACCGGAAATGCAAGGGACGACAGGTTAGTGACATCGGTAAGAAAGGTAATCTCACTTGAAAAAAAGGGTTTGTCCGAGATGTGTTTCTGCGGGTCTGGGCGCTCCCCGGTCAAGCGGGCCAGGTAATCCGTAAAGAAGACGCCAAAACGTCGATTCAGGCCATCGACCGGTAGTTTAAAGAGTTGCCCGCAGTCCGAAATACCCATCTGTTTAAGGGATTCGATAGCGGCTTCTTCTATGCGAAGACACCGAATTGGAACCCGGGAGAGAGAAGCGCGAATATCACCTGTGTTCTCGCCAATGCCCGCCTCGGCGTAACAAAGTGCTGAGAGCGGTGTGCCGTTGATGCCGATGACTGTGGTGAAACCGAGAGGCTCCAGCTTGCTCTGGATGGCCGTCTTCAGTCCGGCAAGTCCGTGAAATAACTTCAGACAGCCACTGACTTCCAGTAGCAGGCTGTGAGGTGTCCGGATGCTGACACTAGGCGTGAATTCAAAGGCGAGTTGAGCGAGGTGCTCGAGTGTTTTCAGCTCCCTTGTCTCATCGCGTTCGAAGCTGACAACCTGATCGCTGATCGTGTAGGCCGTATTCATGCTGCTGCCGGGTTGGATGCCTATATCGCAGGCTGATCTGTTGAGAAAGGTGACACGTTGATGTGTCAGAACGACCACTGCACCTTCCTGCCCCCGGCTGAAAATCTCAACCGGCAGTTGTGGGAAATGCAGACAGAGCCAGAGTTCTTTACTGGTACTCATAGGTACGGAGACTGTGGGTCGAGGGGTGTTCCGGTAAAACCGGATCAACAGGATCGCACTGACCAGGTTGCTCGATCACCATTTCACTGAAGTCAGGCATGGGGCGCAGCAGCTGATCGGCAAGATCCAGATGTATGTCGCTGCTTTCCCAGCCTCCCCGACGCTTCAGAATACGGAGGTCGAGCGATGTATTGTCTCGTCGTTGATTGCCTGCCCTGATCCGGATGCGGAGTTCGGCGGGAGAATGATGGGCTGCCACCTGTTCCGGTCGAAACAGAATGCCCCAGCAGTTGCCTTCTCTGCTGGCGACCTGCAGGCGCCGAATCTGTTTTTCGTGAATCTTGCCTGGCCATGCCAGGACGGTACTGCAGCTTTGTGAGGCGAGAGCCTTTTCCAGTACCCAGAGGTAGTCCCTGGCCGTCTTCGGCTGGCTGATGACGATTCTGGTGAGATCGATACCAGCCTGAACCAGAGCGGGCGGGTAGGGGATATAGGGCGGGTTTACCATCAGCAGCCAGCGTGTTTGCTGCCTGCTCAGGCGGGCGAGGGCAGGCGCAAGAAGACGGAACTCGCCGATGCCGTACTGGTTGTGAAGCAGTTCAGTGATGCCATTAACAGGCCAGCCGGAGCCCGGCAATTCCCTGTCGAGCTGGGAGAAGCCACTGCCAGGGTTTTTATCGGACTGGCAGCCAATGCTGGATGCGCGCCAGAGGCCAGGCTGTTGCAGTAGTTTGTTAAGCGGTTCACTCATGTGCAGGGAGATTTAATACTACTGTCTATATATACAGTAGTATATTTCGAAGTGCAACCTGCCCGTTAGTTGCTGCCGTGTTCAACCTGCCTGACAAAATGGCGGATACGCCTGATTAGCTGTCCAGGCTTTTCCGAGAGAATGGCGTGGGACGCACCATCGATCTTTTCGAATCGTGCGTCGGCTATCTTGCGGGTATAACCGCGAGCCGTCGATGGCCTGGCTTCGTCATGCTCGCCGCAGAGGAACAGAGTCGGGGACTGTATTCTGTCAAGATCACTAACACGATCGTAGTTTTTGAGGGTGCCTGTTGCACTGAATTCCGAGGCTCCCCACATGTATTCATAAACTTTTTCGCCATTAGGGTTTTTGATCCGGACCGACCGTTTAACTCTTGCCTTGTTTCGACAGACATGGCGGGCATAGTAGGTGCTCATGGCATCCTGATAAACCTTTGAATCGGTTGCACCGATTTCATGACAGTAACGAATCACCTTACGCACTTCTGCAGGTAGCCGATCAATGAGCATGTTGGCATCGTCCTGCCAGTCTCTGGCAGAGAACATCGGTGACTGAAAAATCAACGATTCGACGCGGTTTTTCTTTCTGCTGAGATAATATTCGAGTGCCAGCGTGGTTCCCCAGGAGGCACCGAAAAGGTGGAAGCGATCCAGTTCCCAGGCATCAACCAGGTATTTTAGTTCGTTGACGAAGGTGGGAACTGTCCATCGGTTTTTGTCTGTGATGCTGCTTCTGCCACCTCCGATTTGGTCGTAGACAAAAACGCGCCTTTCATCGGACAGCTTGAACAGATCTGACATGAATCGGCTGTGACCGCCGGGGCCCCCGTGTAGACAGACAATGGGTAGACCTTTGCTACGCCGGTTGCCACGGCTCTGATAAAAGGTTCGACCGTAGCGGTGTTCAATATAGGGCATGCGATATCCTTCAGATGGGTAGTGTATGTGCTTCTTTAACTTCTTCCATCACCACATAAGTTCTGGAATCGCTAACTCCGGGTAAGGTCAAAAGTGTTTCTCCGAGCAGCATTCGGTAGGCCGCCATGTCTGCTACCCGTGCCTTGAGCAGATAGTCAAAGTTACCTGAAACCAGGTGACACTCAAGTACCTGAGGTAATTTAAAAATGGCTTCTTTGAATTCTGCAAACACGTCCTGCGAGGTTCTGAACAATGTGATCTCGACAAATACCAGTAGCTCAAGGTGAAGCAGGCGTGGATTGAGTTGGGCTCCCCAGGATTGAATATAGCCAAGTCGTTCGAGGGTCTTGACCCTTTCGGAGCAGGGGGTGGCACTGAGGCCTACCTGCGCCGCAAGGTCGGTGTTGGTGATGCGGGCATTGTCCTGCAATGCTTCAAGGATTCTGAGGTCAATCTTGTCTAGTGTTTTACCCTGTTCCATAAGGAAATATCCAGATATTAGCCTGTTGATAGCAGAATTATATAGCGTTTAAGTCTAATTAGGACGGAATTAAGGTGAGAATCACTATTGTCGTAGCAGTATACTGATAGAAATACCGGTCAGCATTTTTGGGAGAGAAATGATGTTAGTCGGCGTACCTAAAGAGATTAAAAATCACGAATATCGTGTTGGATTGCTACCGGCGGGTGTCCGGGAACTCATTCACCATGGTCACCAGGTTGTCGTTGAGACTCATGCCGGAGCTGCCATCGGCTTTGACAATGAAGCCTACGAGGCCGTCGGTGCAACGATTGTCGAAACTGCCGCCGAGATCTTTCAGCGGGCAGAGCTTGTCATCAAGGTCAAGGAGCCGCAGGCGGTTGAAAGGGCGCAACTGCATGATTCCCTGACGCTGTTCACCTACCTGCACCTGGCACCCGACCTGCCACAAACAGAGGAGCTGATGTCCAGCGGTGCTATCTGTCTTGCCTATGAAACGGTGACTGATGCGAGGGGGCGTTTGCCGCTGCTGGCACCCATGTCAGAGGTTGCAGGGCGTATGTCAGTTCAGGCCGGGGCAATGTGCCTTGAGAAATCCCATGGCGGGCGGGGTATGTTACTGGGAGGGGTGCCCGGCACTCACCAGGGCAAGGTTGTGATTCTTGGCGGTGGTGTTGTTGGTCACAACGCCGCACAGATGGCAGTTGGCATGGGCGCCAATGTCACTATTATCGACAAGTCGGTCGATGTACTGCGTGATCTTGATGCCCGGTTCGGTAACCGGATTCAGGCTCTGTATTCGACTCGCGATGCCATCCTCGAAGAAGTACTGGCAGCAGATCTCGTTATCGGTGCCGTACTGGTGCCAGGTGCCTCGGCACCAAAACTGGTGACCCGTGAAATGGTCACAGAAATGAAGCGTGGCGCCGTTCTTGTTGATGTCGCCATAGACCAGGGTGGCTGTTTTGAAACATCGAAACCCACAACCCACGACAACCCCACCTACGTTGTCGATGATGTGGTTCATTACTGCGTCGCCAATATGCCTGGGGCGGTAGCGAGGACATCGGCGGCAGCGTTGAACAACGCAACACTGCCGTTCGTGATTGAGTTGGCGGACCGAGGTGCCGAAGCGGCCATGAAAGCAAATGTTCATCTGCTTCACGGGCTCAATGTCTACCACGGCAAGATTACCAACGAACAGGTCGGTGAGGCCCACGGTCTGGAGTATGTGCCGGCAGAGAAGCTGCTTGCAGCTTAGCTTACTGGCTGCGCTTCAGGCCTCGGGGCCGTAAAGCCGGTTCAGATTGGCAAGATTTTCAGGGTCGAGATTACGGCCTTTCAGACCTTCGTAATCCGGGCTGTATCGGTGCGCGCGAAATACCATGTTCATCCGCCCGCCGAGCCTGGGGTTGGACGTAAAAAATGGATTGATGTACTCCCACACGACTTTGTTGTCCTTTGTGACCTCGAGAAAGTGCCCCTTTGAAGTCTCAGTAATCAGCGTATTGCCATTGGCCAAACGCAAGACGCAACCACCCATGATGGTATAAAGCGTAAACGGTGGGTTATCGGTGTACTCCCAGACAACCTTCCTGGTGCGTGTGTCTATTTCAATCGCTCTTGAGTACTCGATACCGCGACGGTGAACACCATTGTCGAACATGGTAATAGTTGTTGGTGAGGTAAACCTTGCATCATGCTGATGCCTGACTTCTTCATTGTGGAACCGCCATCTGATTCTGCCAGTCCGCGGAACGACCTGGATGACCGTACTGATGCGCCTGAAGCTGATGAGCCAGTTCCCTTTGGGGGTTATGTCGATGGAGTTTGCATGGCTCCATTCACGACGATCATCAAGCGGGCAAATTACATCGATTGCCGGGTCCAGGTGATCCCAGGATTGCCATCGGCGTACGACGCTGTTATCCGGTTTTAGTTCGAGAACCACATCGCCGAGCATCTTTCCGGGATCATCATCCTTGTCCAGGTAACCGCCTTTAATTTTGCGAATTAGTCGCTTCGGCAGTGGCTCCCATTTGATGATCAGCGTGTTGCCGTTTGGTAGTCGTTTGAAATCGTGATGTATCCAGGGGTCGTTGTATTCCCAGACGACCTGGCCATCCCAGCCAAGCTCGATGCAGGCGGCTGCCTGACCATTAAGCCCCCTTTGCCCTTCGACATCAGGTGATGGCATGGTCATGGCGATCAGATTGCCGTTCGGCAGCAGTTCGGCATTGGTGATCCCGCGTTCATGTTCCCACTGGTGAACAAATTGCCCCTTGGGGTCAATAAGAAAAGCTTTTGTACCGAGTGCGGTGAACAGCGTATAGCCGCGGAAACTGAGCCGAGAATTATAGTGAATCAGTCCGTTCGGATGGTGTTCTGTTCTGGCCATGGCTCTCCCCAACTGCAATGCCGTATTTAACTCTATCGGGATGGCTGCGTACAATGCGGGAAAGAGGAGTAAACCATGTACGATGAAATCAAATATGAAGTCGATGGCCCTTGCGCGGTCATCACCCTGAATCGGCCGGATGCGCTGAATGCACTAACCAATAACATGATGGAAGAGATGAAGCATGCGTTAGCGCAGGCGGAGCAGGATGTGAATGTTATCGGCATCATTCTCACCGGCGAGGGCCGCGGATTTTGTGCAGGCATGGATATGAACGCGCTGAACGCCCACGCGACAGGCGGTGAAATGAACGCTGGCGTCGAGCAAAAGAATCTCGATGCCGATCCCGGCGACAAGTCCATGGGTGATAACTTTACTGTCGCGTTCACCTATATCCTGTCGATCCGCAAACCGATCATCGCTGCCGTCAATGGTGCCTGTGCCGGACTGGGGATGTCTATTACGCTGCTCTGCGACATGAGATTCGGCTCAGAGAATACGAAGTTTGTCACCGCTTTCTCCCAGCGAGGTTTGATTGCGGAACATGGTCAGAGTTGGTTACTGCCGCGACTGGTGGGCCCGGCGAAGGCGCTCGACCTGCTGTGGAGTTCACGCAAAGTTGGCGCCGATGAGGCCAAAGAAATGGGCCTGTTGGACAGGATTCTGCCACCCGACGAACTCGTCGATAGCGCGAAAAGCTATATCAGTGAACTTGCGGCAACCTCGGCCCCTACCTCTCTGATGATCATAAAACAGCAGGTCTATCGGCATCTTAATATGGAGCTGGGCGAGGCCATGCAGGAAACGAATAACTTGATGGCAGAAAGTCTCGAGCGTGAAGACTTCAAGGAAGGCGTTAGTTCCTTCCTGGAGAAACGCCCGCCGGCATTTGCTCCGATAAAGATTGATTAACGCCTACGGAGTCCATGCATCTTTGAACACCTGGGAGAAATCGTCCGGGTTCTGATCCGGGAGATTATCTTTGGAATCCACGGTCGGCCCGAACTGTCGATGAATGGGAATAACGCCAGCCCAGATTGGGTGCCCGAGATCCTCCTCGTCATCGATTGGATCGCCTGCCCTGATTTTCAGGGAAGCTTCCGTGAGCGGGAGCCGGAGTACGTCCGTTGCCTCGATTTCCTGTTTGTTGGTTTCTCGTAAGAGATCCCAGCGACCGGGGGCAATGTTCTCCATAAAGACCTCAAGCGCAGCCAGTTTTTCGTCCCTGTCCTCAATCACGATGGGTTGACCAAAGATCACCGCCGATCGGTAATTGGCACTGTGATGAAAGGGGCTGCGAGCCATGACCAGTCCGTCCAGCAGTGTGAATGTGACACAGACTGCGCCGCCAGCTTTGATGATCTTTAACATGCGGCTGCCGCGGGAGCCATGAAAGACAATGTCATCGTCAACCCGCCAGCCAAGTGTGGGGATGACAACGGGACTGCCATCACTCACAAAACCCACGTGGCAGACATAGGCTTCATCGAGTAACCGGTACAGCTCCTGAGCGTCATCCGATGATCGGGTCGGGGCGCGCCTGATGCGGGTACGCTCGGTCTCGCTGAGATTTGCCATGTAGGTTTGCCCGGTTGTAAGGTGCGGCCCCGGATTGTAAAGAACTTGCAGGGCGACGCACAGTCAACAGTGATCAATTGAGACCCATATTCCTGATATTGCTTTGCCTGACCATGACCTCAGGCTGTGAGCGTCCGCGTATGTCCGGAGGGCCGGTGGCTGCGGTGCACCCCCATGAAATAAAACTCCATGGCGATGTCAGATCGGATCCTTACTATTATCTGGCCGACTTAAACCATATCGACACCAGCCACTACATGTCGGCTGAGCAGGAGTTTCTCGAACACAAAACAGCGGCATGGTCGTCGCTGCGTAGCGAGTTGGAGCGAGAGCTTAATGAGCAACTGCCAACAACTACCAAAACAGCACCGGTGATCATTGATGGTTTTGAATACGTGCGGGAAGTCCATGCAGGCTCGCAGTACCCAAGATTTATGAGGCGTTCGTCTGATCGAGAAACACGGGAAGTCGTTCTGGATTTGAATCAATTAGCTGCAGACAGCAGCTACTTTGCCCTGGGTGATTTCGCCATCAGTCCCAACAACCGGATCGTCGCATTTACCGAAGACAGGAAAGGCGACCAACGTTATACGTTGCGGGCATACGACATGTCAGAAGGACGCTACCTGGGGCTTTCGGTTCCAGACGTGGCGGCATCCATGGCCTGGCGCAATGATGGTCAACTTTTGTATTTCAGTCTTTCCGACAGGACGGTTTTTGAAACAGATCTTTCCGGTGACGATCGCGCCGAGATCTTCATTGAACCGGATCGGTCCTTCGAAGTTTCACTGCGGCAGAGTCGTGATCGCCGGTATGTCGTCATTGCTTCCGAAAACCACAACAGCACGGAACTGAGGCTGGTCGATGGTGCAGGGCATCCGTTAATCATTTCACCCCGTGAAAGTGGACACCGCTACAGAATAAGAGTGCTCGATGATGAATATTTTATTCTGACAAACCGGCGCGGTGCCGGCTTTGAACTGGCGCGTGCATCAATTGATGGAGGACACTGGCGGTATCTGGTCCTGCCACTCACGGGTGAACTGCAGGACTTCGAGGTTTTTACCAATCATCTGGTAGTGCAGACCAGGTCAGGTCTTGGCAGCACAATTTATATCATGGATTTCGGTGACGGAGAGATGGTGGAAATTGCACGCTCATCGCCCGGAGAATCTGTCAGTCTGGCTGCGAACCCGGATGTCGACAGCGCAGGTGTCAGGTTCCAGGTGTCCGGCTACGTTACCCCGGAGAAGTTGCTTGAATACGATTTTAATACTGGTTTTGCGGCAGTCATCGCAGAGGAGAACATTGCAGGCCTCGATGACTATGTCGTCGAAGAAAAATGGTTCCGGGGCAGGGATGGTACGCGGGTACCTGTCACGCTGATGTACAGAAAAGCTAAAGCGAGCAGGCCGCGAGCAGGCTTTATCACCGCTTACGGTGCCTATGGGTTGGCGCTACCGAAAAAGTTTGATCACAGTTGGCTACCGCTGCTCGATCGGAATTTTGTCATAGCTCGCATACATGTCAGAGGCGGCGGTGAACTCGGCCCGGGCTGGCACCAGGCCGGCAAGCTTCAACTCAAACAGAACGGCATCGACGACTTTGTAGACGGCGTAAATTTTCTTATCGAGGCAGGCTATGTAGAAAGTGATGCTGTCTTTGCCAGGGGTCGATCTGCTGGTGCGACCATCGTTGCCGCTGCCATGAACCGACAACCGGATCTGTTTCGTGGTGCTATCTTTGATGTGCCGTTTGTTGACCTGATTACAACACTGATGGACCGCGGTCATCCGCTCACATTATCGGACCGACTGGAGTGGGGTAATCCTGAAAACGAGGCGGACTATCGATACCTGAAATCCTATTCTCCCTATGATCAGGTGAAACCCCAGGCGTATCCGGACATCCTTGTGACGACGGCTGCAAATGACCGGCGTGTATTTCCCGCAGAGCCCCTGCGATGGCTGGCGAAACTACGAGTTGCTGATACCGGCGGTGCACTGATGCTGATTGACGTTAACCGGGATGCTGGTCATCTTGGCGCATCCGATCAGTATCAGATGCGCAGGCGGGACTCCCTGGAGTACGCGTTTATACTGAGTCGATTGTCACACTGAGAGAGCGTGTCATGTCAGTCTGGACAAACCTTAACCTGCTGCTTCCTCGTCTCGAAGTTTTACCAGATGATTATAAAACCGCTCCAGCACTTCATAAGGCTGACAACCAACGACGAACAGATCTCGCGCCGTAAAAGTCGGTACGCCGGTGATACCGTCATACCTAGCCTGTTCCCAGTCCTGGCTAACCTGGTCGCTGAAAGATCGCTCCTTCAATACGGCTCGCGCCTTTTCCTGATTAAGGCCAACTGAACCGGCAATATCGAGCAAGGTCTCGACGTCGCTAATGTTTCGATCATCGACAAAGTAGGCGACAAACATCGCATCGTGAAAGGCTTCACCGTTTTCCTGGGTATCGGCCCAGCAGCCCAGCTCCTGAGCCAGACGGCTGTTGTCCATCCGAGTGCGCTTGTTATAGGCAAGACCTGCTTCGGCCATCATGGACCGAATGCGGTCACCCGCAGCTTTCATGTCTTCCTTGTTCCTGCTCTTGTAAAGGTCCTCCATGAGGAGGCCTTCCGGCGGTGTGTCAGCATGCAAAGGGAAATGGAGCCAGCGCGTTGTGACGTTGTGATTGGCCTTTAGCTTTTCAATACTCACGGTACTGAGATAACACCAGGGTCAGATGTAGTCTGAATATATCTCAATCAGAATGGGTTCTTCGTTCATGGATTTGCCTCTCAAGGTTGGCAGAGACTATAGCAAAAGCTGCTTGAGCCTGCGTCGTTCAATAACGACGAGTGTTATCGCATAGATAGTGATGACAGGATCGATCAGGTAGTCCCAGAGGTTGTCGGACTCCAGACAACCGAAGTAGAAAGCGATGAATCCTGTTGGCAGCATGATGGCGGGCAACCAACTGCTGAACCAGACGCTGACGGCAAAGAGCATGAAGACAATGGGGCCCAGCACAACCGGTTGAAAACCCAGCCTGTAGAGATCGACCGGGGTAAAACCAAGAGCCGTCGGGTAGAGAACAAGCGCAGCGGCCAGAATGATCACGGACATTATTAGCTCGACATCGGTCCGAACGCGTTGTCGGTC